>JAZNIX010000020.1:0-15138 GCA_045577715.1 Faecousia sp. | reverse complement strand
GCACGCCCGACCGGATACATTGTTAATAAACCTTCAATTATTGAGTTTTATCGAATCGGGCATGCCCTAAGGATGTATGATGATTACCGCACTGAAGACTCGTATTAAAAAAACCGGAAGCATCAGCTTCCGGTTTCTGTACTTTCTTCTGTTGATTCCGTAGATTCTGTGGGTGTTGTGGGTTCACTGGGATTTGTAGGAGTTGTTGTGGGCTCACTGGGATTTGTAGGAGTTGTTGTGGGGTCTGTGGGGGCTGTAGGTGAAGATACAATCTCCACTACCAGCTGATCCAGCTTGTCATAATGAGAGAACGCAATCAATTTCTTGAGAGGCGCAATGCTTTCATCGGTATAACGGTAGACCCGATAGGTGCAGATATCATAGCCGGTAATGGGCTGAACAAGCACATCGCCGTCCAGATATCCCTCCGGATTGTTGGGTTGCATGGTATGCTTCAATGTTTCGGGGGTATAGGTAGCCAGTGTTTCGTAAAGGATATCTACGGTGTATTCCTTGTTTTCCGTACCCCAGATGCTGATTTGCAGAGCTCCGGCATCGGTAACCCGGGCCTCAATCCGAATGGGCCGACCGGTGGTGTTTTTGAAGGAAAAATCCATGGTGCCATAGTTGACATTAGCATCAAAGCCGGCTTCGATGTAATTCGGCGCGTAAATATGGTTGTGCCGTTCCAAAATCTGCAAGTCAGCCTGAAGGGCACAGTAATACAGGGCGCTGGAAACCTGAGAAATGCCGCCGCCGATAACGCTCTGGGGCGCTTTGTTCACATAGACAATTACTTCCTGATAGCCTTCTGCGTCAGTGGGACATCCAACAATTTCGTTAAAGGAGAAGATTTCCTCATCCTTCAAAATAGTGTTGTTGATAGCTCTGCAGGCCAGCTTCAGGTTGGTAATTAGATTTTTGTCAATGGAGGCCGGGGTGCTGAAAAAGGCCAATTCCTTTTCAAACAAGCCGTCGGTCAGCTCTGCCGCCGTTAGGTTGGGCCGGAGAAATTTCATGGGAACCTGAATTACGTCACCGTACTTGGCGTTTTCTATGAGAGATCGGACTTCGTCAACGCGGAAGCCGTAGCCGTATTTCTCGGCGGTCACCTCATAGGTGATTTCGTCGAGTATGGCATCGATTGGCGCTTCGCAAAACTCGTCATACAGTGCCTGCAGGTCCAAAAGCTCCGGGGAAACCACGGCGATTTTTCCGGCAACATAAAAAATGTTGGTGTTATAGGCTTCCATAATTTGCCCGTATAGCTGCTCGGTGTCCAGACCGAATTCGGCAGTGCCTAATTGGAGATACAGGGTTTGATAGACGGTATCTGTATTAATTTCCTCATTTTTGATATTCAAGTCAGGACGCGTACCCTCTATCCGGTAGCTGGGCTGGGACAGGGTGGTGCTGTATGTGGCACCTATTTCGTCTACTGCCTGCTGGATATAGGCAGTATCCAGATTTAAGTACGGCAGGACGGAAATTACATGGGAGGAGGTCAAGGATTGCTTTTTCGCATTTTGACGTTCTGCCCGGGTTCCGGTACGGCCGTAGTGATATGCCGCATCCACAACAGCGGAGACATTTAGCTTCGCACCGGTTTTTGCCGGGGTGAAATGAAGCTCTGTGTCATATACGCTGACGACCATATCCAATTTGGAATAGGTGTCGGCTGTGGCATCCCGCAAGGCCTCTCTGGCTTCCTCCGGTGTCATGCCTCCCAGGTTGATACCGGCGGCGTAGACATTATTTAAGATAAGACCGTCGTCCTCCGGTGCGGCAAATAAGATACTGCATACAATAATGACAGCAATTAAGAGTACCGCCGCAGTAACACTTAGAGCGATAATGGCATTTTTACGGTTCTGCGTACGCCGTGCCTGCCCACCGGATGTGCGCCTGGGCGGTGTTTGAGAATTCAACGGCCGGCGCGGAGGAGTAGCAGAGCCGGACTCCACAGAAACGCGCTGGGTCGCATCGTTGGGCGTGCCTGGGGAAACGGTTTCCCCATACGCTGTATTTTTAAGATGGTTGCCGGCTTGACTCGGAATTCGACTGTCAGGGCGGCGTTCCATATTCCCATTGTCGATAGTAAACCTCTCCTATCTTTCAGCGGCTGCTGCCGCGCTTAGTATCTGCATTTTACAGGGGTATTGTACCACATTTTGCGTTAATTGCAATGACATTTCGTTACCAATCCGTAAAAATAGTATGAATTCCCAAAGAAAATGCCTATTTTTGGCAACAAATCCCATATCTTTGAATTAATACCTTACTTTGCCGAAGACTGTCGATACCGCTGACAAGCTTGAGCCGAAGGGTCGGCTGTTTTGCCGTTGCCACCAAAGTCAGGCGGTTTTTATAATCCGGGTCGGCACAGAGCTGACTGATGGCATCAAAATGCAAATCTGTCAGAGTAAACAGCACATCTCCGGCTTTTTGCCGAATGTCCTGAATCCCCACAATTTGTGCCTGTGCCCGGAGAAGGGCAATTTCAATAAGATTCAAAACCCCCTTGGGCGGGTCACCGTAACGGTCAATGATTTCATCCAGAAGGTCGTCAGCATCCTCTTGGGAGCGGATGGCGGCCATCCGGCGGTACAGGTCCATGCGTTCCTCACCCCGGGAAACGTATTCTTTGTCCACATTGGCGGTGACATTCAGGTCTGCGGTACATTCGGGCATTTTGGGAGCGTCTCCACGTTCTTCCAGAACAGCCTCATCCAAAAGCTTCAAATACATATCGTAGCCCACACTCATCATGTGGCCGGATTGCTCAGCGCCCAAAAGATTGCCTGCACCCCGAATTTCCAAATCCCGCATGGCAATTTTGAAGCCGGAACCGAATTCTGCAAAATCCCGAATGGCAGAGAGTCGTTTTTCTGCCACTTCTGTTAGATTTTTGTCCGGGCGGTAAGTGAAATAGGCATAGGCATGGCGGGTGGAGCGACCCACCCGACCCCGAAGCTGATGAAGCTGACTCAAGCCGAACCGGTCGGCATTTTCAATAATTAGCGTGTTGGCATTGGGGATATCCAGTCCGGTTTCGATAATTGTGGTGCACACCAGAACTTGAATTTCTCCTCCAGCCATGGCGTTCATCACATCTCCCAGAAGGTCTTCTCCCATTTGCCCGTGAGCAACGGCAACAGAAAGACCTGGAATTCGCCGCTTCAGCGCGCTGGCGCACTGGTCGATGGTTTCCACCCGGTTATGAAGATAGTATACCTGTCCGCCCCGTTCCACCTCACGGCGGATGGCATCGTCCAAAATGGCGTGATTATGCTCCATCACAAAGGTCTGCACCGGATAGCGGTCAGCAGGGGGTTCTTCTATGGTGGACATATCCCGGATGCCGGAGAGCGCCATATTCAGAGTCCTGGGGATGGGGGTGGCCGACAGAGTCAAAACATCCACACCTTTGGAAATTTCCTTCAGCCGTTCCTTGTGACTGACACCGAAGCGCTGTTCTTCGTCAACGATGAGCAGGCCCAAATCCTTAAATTCTACTGTCTTTTGCAGCAATTTATGGGTACCGATAACCAAATCCACGCCGCCGCTGCGCAGGTTCTGCAGAGTCCGCTTCTGCTCCGCGGTGGAGCGGAAACGGCTTAATACGTCGATATTGACAGGAAAGCCCCGGAATCGGGATACCGCAGTTTGATAATGCTGATGGGCAAGAACGGTGGTCGGTACTAAAATAGCCACCTGCTTGCCATCCATAATGGCTTTCATGACGGCACGAAGGGCAACCTCTGTTTTGCCAAAACCCACATCGCCGCAGAGCAGCCGGTCCATGGGAATGGGGGATTCCATATCCGATTTGATTTCCGAGATACAGCGAAGTTGGTCATCGGTTTCGGGATAGGGGAAATTATCTTCAAATTCCTTTTGCCAGGGGGAGTCGGCGGCAAAGGCGAAGCCCTCCTGCCGTTTTCTGGCGGCATAGAGCTGAATCAGCTCGCCGGCCATATCCTTGGCGGCTTTCCGTGCCTTGGTTTTGGTTTTTTGCCAAGCATCCGAACCAATTTTATTTAGCCGAATATTGGCATCCTCTCCGCCGCCGATGTATTTGCTCACCAAATCCAACTGGGTGGCAGGGACAAAAAGGGTATCAGAACCCTGATAGGCAATTTTGACATAATCCTTAATGGCACCGTCCACCCGGATTTGCTCCATGGCCACGAAACGGCCAATGCCGTAGTTTTCGTGGACTACCAAATCTCCGGGAGTCAAATCGGTGAAGGAATTGAGCTTTTGCCGATTGGTAGCGGATTTTTTCGCTTTCTTTTTTGGTGCGCTGTGGGCCATCAGCTGACCCTCTGTCAAAATGGCCAGCTTGGCATCCGGATACTCCATACCGAAGGGAAGTGTACCCTCGGTTAAAAGAATCTGCCCCGGGCCGGGCATGGTATTAAGGGGAATACAAAGAAAAGACGAAAGACCTTTTTCCCGGAGCATTTCCTGTAAAAGCTCCGCTCTGCGCCGTGTACCGCAGAGAACCAAAGAGGAAAACTCCATTTTTTGATAGTGGGCAAGGTCGGATGCGGCGGTGTCCATACTGCCGCCGTAGCCCGGAAGCTGTTTGGCGGTCATTGGGATAAGTTGTTTTGGACGGTTTTCTTCGGGATAGGAAGCGCCGCTGAAAGCGTCAAAATAAAGAACACAGCGGTGTTTTAGCTGCTGCAGAAAATCCTCCCACTGGCAAACATAGTCACATAGCTCTCCGGCCACGAAACCGCCCTGCAGAAGACTGTCCAGCTGCATGCCCATGGCTTCGGTACGGGTACGGGCGGCCCGCTTTAGATTGCCTTGGTCACATAGAACCAGCAGTGCGTTTTCGGGGATATAATCCGCGGCTGTGGCGATTTGGGGATAAATCAGCGCCATATAGCGGTCAGAAGCGGGGTTTTGCAGTCCGTTTTCATATTTTTCAAGGTCCTTTTCCAAGGTCTTCATAAGAGCGTCGTTGGGATTTTTCCGCCTGCGTTGCCGGGTAATCAGTGCTTGCAGGTCTTGACAAAGTCCGGAAAGACCGTTGGGATGCAGTTTCGGCTGGGTTTCTCCCACAGGCAGAATGACCACCCGGTCTGTATTTTCCGTCCTTCGCTGGGTATCCGGGTCGAAATATCCCATGGTATCCAGCGCTTCTCCAAAAAATTCAGCCCGAAAAGGCCGGTCCGATGCGGGAGAAAATACATCCAAAATGCCGCCCCGAAGGGCAAACTGGCCAGGACCTTCCACCATGCCACAGCGGCTGTAGCCACAGTCGGAAAGCTGCTGGGTCAGAGAGGTGAGGTCATATTCTTTGCCTACCTCCAAAGAAAAGGCTGCATTTTCCAATACTTGGGGCGGCATGGTGCGCTGGCTCATGGATTCCCAGGATAGAATCTGCAAAGGGGTTGCCCCGGTGCGCAAATCATAGAGCTGCCGCAGGCGCTTTTGCTCCCAGGCCCGGGATACGACCGCGGTATCATACAGTGTCAGCTCCCGGGAGGGGAGCACCGGTACAGATTCTCCGAGAAATGCCAGCAGCTCCTCTTGAAGCCGTTTGGCGGCCAAATCATCCTGGCAGATTACCACAATAGGCCCGGAGGTATCCTGCCGCAGGCTGGCAATCATATGAGAGCGGTTAATTTGCCCGATGCCTGTTACGGCGGCACTTTCTCTCCGGGAAATTCCATCAAGCAGGGCGGAATATTCCGGAAACGTATTCAAAACGGAAAGAAGTGTGTTCATATTTCCCTCCACGCAACAATGCGGAAAGGGGGAAAATACCCCCCTTTCCGTGGTGTTTTGACAATCTTTTACGGATGACTTCCGTTATATCGGTTGGCAGCTTCCGGTACACCGGATTCCATGATGCACAGTGCCGCTTCAGCGGCCCGTTCCAAAGCAGAACCCAGGGCCTTTTCCTCGGATGCAGAGAAACCGGACAGCACCCAGTCTGCCAGGTCTTGCTCCGCATGAGCCTTTGCACCCACGCCGATTTTCACTCTGGGAAAATCTTGACTTCCAAGCTCCGAGATAATGGATTTGATACCGTTATGACCGCCGGCAGACCCATCCGGGCGAATCCGGAGTCTGCCCGGTTCCAGAGAAATATCGTCAAATAACACGATAATTCGCTGGGGCGGTATCTGATAGTAGGCGCTGAGCTGAAGAATGGACCTTCCGGACAAATTCATATAGGTCATGGGCTTCAGAAGAAAGAGCTTGCGCCCCTGATAGGTTACCTGCCCATAGAGCCCTTGAAATTTTGCCTTATCAATTTTACAGCCAAGGGTCTTGGCCAGCAAATCAATGGCCCGAAAACCGCAGTTATGCCGGGTTTTTTCGTATTCCTTGCCGGGATTCCCCAGACCGACGATGAGCCAGCTTTCGCTTTTTCTACCAAACACGGCTTAGAACAAATCGGCGATGGAAGTGCCGCCGTGGATATGGGCAATGGCCCGGGCAAAGATGGGGGCCACGTCCAGGGAGCGAATCTTATTGCTGGGAGTGTTGGTCAGCACCGGAATGGTGTTATGCACCACAACCTCCTTAATGGGGCTGGCTTCAATGCGGTCAAATGCCGGACCGGACAGAACGCCGTGGGTGGCGCAGGCATACACTTCCTTGGCACCGCCCACTTCCACCAGAGCCTGAGCAGCATTACACAAAGAGCCGGCAGTATCAATCATATCGTCATAAAGGATGCAGGTTTTGCCCTGAACATCACCGATGACATTCATAACCTCGCAGACATTAGCCTTCTGGCGGCGCTTATCCACAATGGCAAGACCCATGTGGACCTTTGCCGCAAAGGCACGGGCCCGGGCCACAGAGCCTACGTCGGGAGAAACAACGACAAATTCATCATGGTTAAATTTGTCCTCGGGGAACTTATCCAGATAATATTTTACAAAAGTGGGGTTGCCAAGCAGATGGTCTACAGGGATATCAAAGAAGCCCTGAATCTGCGCGGCGTGGAGGTCCATGGTCAGCACCCGGTCCGCACCGGCGGCAGTCAGCATATTTGCTACCAGCTTGGCAGAGATGGGGTCGCGGCTCTTAGCCTTCCGGTCCTGACGGGCGTAGCCAAAATAAGGGATAACGGCAGTGACCCGGCCGGCGGAAGCCCGACGGCAGGCATCAATCATCACCAACAGCTCCATGAGATGGTTGTTCACGGGCTTGCAGGTGGACTGCACCAAAAATACGTCCGCTCCCCGGACTGTTTCATTCAGAGAAACAGACACCTCGCCGTCTGCAAAGGTTTTAACTTCACCGTTGCCCAAGGGAATACCCAGTTCTTTACAAATCGTTTTGGCAAATTCGGGATTGGAGTTACCGCTGAAGACCTTAATGTTCTCTCCGTACGCAATCATCGAAGGATACCTCACTTTTTCTTTTTATATAGTTGCAAGTTAAATATTACCATGAACATTATAGCATTCTCAGCATACAAAAAGCAACACCCAAGGCAGAAAAATAACCACGAAAAATAGGATAAAAAACAGATGTCCTTCGGGCAAACTGCCTTGCTTTACAGATTTGCGCCTGTTTCTGTTCCTCGTAAAGCAGAAAATGGATGGAAATATCGCTTGTGTAGCGTTACGTTATGTGGTATAATATTTGGAGATTTTGTACGCAGGAGTATGCTATGAACGATAAAATTGTGATTCAGGGTGCCCGGGAAAACAATTTGAAAAATGTGAATTTGACCATTCCGAGAGATCGGCTGATTGTGTTTACGGGACTGTCCGGCTCAGGAAAGTCCAGCTTGGCCTTTGATACAATCTATGCCGAGGGACAGCGTCGGTATGTGGAAAGCCTAAGCTCCTATGCCCGGCAGT
Source organism: Faecousia sp. (assembly GCA_045577715.1). Taxonomy (GTDB): domain Bacteria; phylum Bacillota; class Clostridia; order Oscillospirales; family Oscillospiraceae; genus Faecousia. Next base: position 7,294 of record JAZNIX010000020.1, on the reverse strand, counting down.
TTCTTGGGCAGATGGACAAGCCCGACGTGGATTCCATTGACGGCCTTTCCCCTGCAATTTCCATCGACCAGAAAACCACCTCCAAGAATCCACGCTCCACGGTGGGAACAGTGACGGAGATTTACGATTATCTGCGTCTTTTGTGGGCCCGGGTGGGAATTCCACATTGTCCGGTCTGCGGAAAAGAAATCCGCCGCCAGACCATTGACCAGATTGTAGACCGGGTGGAAACGCTGCCCCTGGGGACACGGTTTGTGATTTTGTCCCCGGTGATTCGCGGAAAAAAGGGAGAGCATCAGAAGGTATTTGACGATGCCAGAAAATCCGGCTTTGCCCGGGTACGGGTGGACGGGATACTGTATGACCTGACAGAGGAAATCAAACCGGAAAAGAACAAAAAGCACGCTATTGAGCTGGTGGTGGACCGGTTGGTGCTGAAAGAGGGTCTTCGCCGCCGTCTGACGGATTCTGTGGAAACGGCCTGCAGTCATTCCGGCGGCTTGGTGATGATTCACCTGCCGGATACCGGAGAGGAGCTGAGCTTTTCCCAAAATTACGCCTGTGAGGACTGCGGCATTAGTCTTACGGAGCTGGAGCCCAGAATGTTTTCCTTTAACAATCCCTCCGGAGCCTGCCCCCACTGTACCGGTTTGGGCTTTCAGCTGGAGGCTGACCCAGATTTGGTAGTGCCGGACAAAACCAAGAGCATATTGGACGGGGCAATTCAGGTGAACGGCTGGAACAGCGTAAGAACAGACAGCGTGTTCCGGATGTATTTTGAAGCGCTGGCACAGAAGTACCGCTTTTCTCTCAATGTGCCCTTTGAGGAATTGCCCCCGGAGGCAGTGGATGTGATTTTCTACGGAACCAAGGGCGAAAAACTGAAAATGACCTATAACCGCGGCAACGGGATGGGGGTTCTGGAACAGCCCTTTGAGGGAATTATGAACAACATCAGCCGCCGTTACCGGGAAACTCAGTCGGATGCGGCCAGAAAAGAAATGGAAGAGTGCATGACTACGGCACCCTGTCCCCATTGCCACGGACACCGGCTTTCCGATATTGCCCGGGCTGTGACGGTGGGCGGCATGGGGATCATGGATTTCTGTGAGTTGAGCGTGGAAAAAGAGCTTGCCTTTATGGAGAATCTCCGGCTGGAAGGGAATATGGCCATTGTGGCGGCCCAGATTATTCGGGAGATTATTTTCCGTCTGCGGTTTTTGACGGATGTGGGCCTGTCTTATCTGACCCTGACCCGGTCTGCCGGCACGCTGTCCGGTGGCGAAAGCCAGCGTATCCGGTTGGCGACCCAAATCGGCTCTTCTCTCATGGGGGTTTTGTATATTCTGGACGAGCCCTCCATAGGTCTGCATCAGCGGGACAATGATAAGCTGTTAAATACGCTGAAGCATCTTCGGGATATCGGCAACACGCTGATTGTGGTAGAGCACGATGAGGACACCATGCGTGCGGCAGATTATATTGTGGATGTGGGCCCCGGTGCAGGAAGCCGGGGCGGTAAGATTGTAGCCAGCGGCACGCTGGAGGATATTATAAGATGTAAGGAATCCATTACCGGACAGTATCTGTCCGGGGAGAAGAAAATTCCTGTGCCTGCACAGCGGCGCACGGGCAATGGGCAATTCCTTACGGTAGAGGGTGCTTCGGAAAACAATTTGAAGGATATTGATGTTTCCATCCCTCTGGGCACATTGACCTGTGTCACCGGTGTTTCCGGATCCGGCAAATCCAGTTTGGTGGAGGAAGTGCTGAATAAAACCTTGTTGGGGAAACTGAACCGTGCCCGTACCCGGCCCGGGGCTTGCCGATGTGTAAGAGGCTTGGAGCATTTGGACAAGGTCATCGATATTGACCAAAGCCCCATCGGCCGGACACCGCGGTCCAATCCGGCAACCTATACCGGCCTGTTTAATGATATCCGGGATTTGTTTGCCTCTACAAACGATGCTAAAATTCGGGGCTATGGCCCCGGCCGCTTTAGCTTCAATGTAAAAGGAGGCCGCTGTGAGGCTTGTTGCGGCGACGGATTGGTAAAAATTGAAATGCACTTTCTGGCAGATGTTTATGTGCCCTGCGAGGTCTGTAAGGGTGCCCGATATAACCGGGAAACCCTGGAGGTACAGTATAAGGGGAAAAATATTTCCCAGGTACTGGATATGACCGCAGAGGAAGCGGTGGATTTCTTTGAGAATTTGCCGAAAATCCGCAGAAAAGCCCAAACTCTGGTGGAGGTGGGCCTTGGCTACGTGAAGCTGGGACAGTCCAGCACCACCCTCTCCGGCGGAGAAGCCCAGCGGGTCAAGCTTGCCACAGAGCTGGCACGGGTTTCTACCGGACGTACAATCTATGTGCTGGATGAGCCCACCACCGGCTTGCACGCGGCAGATGTTCACAAGCTGATTGAGGTGTTGCAGAGGCTGGTGGATGCCGGCAATACGGTGCTGGTGATTGAACACAATCTGGATGTCATCAAAACCGCCGACTATATTATTGACTTAGGCCCCGAGGGGGGCGACGGCGGCGGTGAGCTTGTGGCCTGCGGCACACCGGAGCAGGTAGCGCAAGCGCCCGGAAGCTATACCGGCCAGTACCTGAAACCGTATCTGAAGTAAAAATACCTGACCTGCACAGGCAGGTCAGGTATCTGTTCACACAGGTTTTCTATTTAATAGAGGTTAGCCGGCAGACTGTCTGAAAGCTCCAGCAGGCCGTGGTCCCGTTCTCCGGCATAGTCCACATGGAGCATATGGCTGTGCACTTCTGTTTCTGCGCTTTGCCGGATGGAAATGGTCATGGTAAGCCGCGTTCCCCATTTCGGGTCTTGTTCAATCAATACAGTGCCTCCGTGGGCGGTGGCTGCAGCGCGGATGAAAACCATGCCCAAGCCGATGCCGTAACGGCCGTCCTCAATACCGGGCTCTCTGCGGAAGCGGTTGTAAATGTTTTTCCGAATGTCATCTTCGATTCCGGCGCCGCTGTCGTGTACGGTTAGATACAGCATGGTTCCCTTTCGGGTCAGCTTCGCATCAATGGTGCCGCCGCTGGGGGAGAACTTCAATGCATTGGAAAGAATATTATTGACCGCCCGCTCCAATTTTTCTGAATCCACTAAGCCGAAAATGGAGTCTGTTGGACCGGTGTAGTTCAGTTGCAGTCCGGCATGGGAAATGAGAGGCGCGGCGCTTTGGAAAATTTCCTTCAGGATACTGCAAATATCCCGGGTTTCCTGCCGGGTAGGTGCATCGTGGCTGTACCGGTAGGCATCGGACATATTGCTGATGATGCGAAGCATTTGAAATAAACCCCGGTTAATGCGTGCGGCCTGGGCCTGCATGGCTGGGTCTAGCTGAGATTCAGAAAGGGGAAACAGATGCTCTGCCACGGTCATGATGCTTGTCAGCGGCTGGCGCAATTCCTGAGCGGCCAGAGCCATTGCCTGCAGCTCCGTCTGGTCTTCCTGCTGCTCCAGGAAAAAGATATCCAAGCCGTTTGTCCGGGTTACGGAAGCGCCAACGGGCGTTCCGGAAAGGTTGAGGGTCAGATACAGGCAGCCGTCACAAAACTCGGCATATTCCTGATGGCCTGTCTGCAGGAGCTTTGCGATGGCCGTGCCTTCGGAAATCATATGTTGGCGGGCGGCTTTGTTTGTGCCTACGATGATGCCGTCTTTTACACAGAAGGCGCTATGGGGTATCAAATCCAGCATAGCGGTGGTATTGTTTATTTGTTCCATGATTTTCCTCCTCATGGCATATTTTGTGCATTTTTTGAGAAAAATTCGTCGCTTTTTTTCGACAATTTTCTTCCATATCATATTCTAACGAAAAAATTGGAAAATATCAAGGAAAATCCGTAAAAGAGGTGAAAAATATGTCCATACATGATGGTCACAGGCAACGTCTGAAAGAGCGGTTTATAAAAGAAGGCTTGGACAATTTTCAGCAGAATCAGGTTTTGGAGCTGCTTTTGTTTTATTGCATCCCCCGAAAGGATACCAATGAGATTGCCCACCATCTGCTGAAACGGTTCGGAAGCCTTTCCCAGGTCGTGGAAGCGACGGTGGATGAACTGAAGAAAGTGCCCGGCGTGGGAGAAAATGCGGCGGTGTTTCTGTCGTTGCTGAATGCTTTCAGCCGCTATTATCAGGTCAACCGCGTTTCCAATGCCGTTATTTTACCGACGGTGGAAAAATGCGGGGAGTATTTAACACCCTTATTTGCCGGAAGACGGAATGAAACGGTATTTTTGCTGTGTTTGGACGCAAAGTGCAAGGTGATTTGCTGTCGGGAAGTGGGTGAAGGTGGCGTAAATACTGCCGCAGTCCCGACTCGCAGAATTGTGGAAATCGCTTTAGGGGTCAATGCCACATCAGTGGTGCTGGCACACAACCATCCCAGCGGTTTGGCACTTCCGTCGGACGAGGATGTCTATACCACCAGACGGCTGGCCCAGGCTTTGCAGGCAGTGGATATTGCGTTGGCTGACCATGTTATTGTGGCAGACGGGGATTGTGTATCTCTTGCCCAGTCCGGATTATACCAACCCAATGCCCAGTACACTTTGATTTAGCGGCAGACTCCTGTTTTGGGATAAAAACCCTTTGTTTTGGGAATCCTCTGGATAGATAAGGAGGATTTTCTATGGAAAACAAGCAATCAGAAACAATTTTGAATTTGGCCCGTTCCTTTGCCGGGGAATCCCAGGCGCGGACTCGCTATACCATTTATGCCGACATTGCCCGAAAGGAAGGGCAGGAGTGGATTGCCAGAATCTTTGAGGAAACTGCCGCCAACGAGGCAGTGCATGCAGAAGAATTTTTGGAAATGATGCAAACACTCGGCGGTTGCAGCGAGAATTTGGATATCTGTGCCGGCTATCCCTATCAATTGGGGAACACATCCCAGAATTTGGCCGCCGCGGCAGAAGGAGAGCTTCATGAGCATGACCGGGCCTATCCGGATTTTGCCGAAATGGCCCGCAGAGAAGGTTATGATGATGCCGCCAGACTGTGGCTGCAAATTGCACGGATTGAGGGCGTGCATCATAATACGTTCCGGGAATTGAAGGAGCAGCTTGACGGTGGCACCCTGACCAAAAAGAAAGAGCCCATTGTATGGCGTTGCCTGAATTGCGGCTACACTTACGAAAGTCCCAATGCCACAGACCCCTGCCCGGTCTGCAATAAAAGCGCGGCTTGGCAAGAGGGAGAATTGAACAGAAAACAAATGATGTCGAAATAATTCGGGAAAATGCAACTTTCTGTTTACACAGCACCCTGTTTTGTGATACTATATCCGATAGGATGAAGGAACAGAGGTTGTATTGCATGGATTATGTTGTTTTGGATATGGAATGGAATCAGCCGTGGCCCGGTTCTCCTTCTGCAAAGAAGGTGTTACCGGTGGCGATCCGCGGTGAGATTATTCAAATCGGTGCTGTGCGTGTTACGGCATCCGGTACGGTGGCTGACGAATTCCAAATTATGATAAAACCAAAATATTACCGCCATCTAAATCGCCGGGTAAGTAAGCTGACCGGGATTAAAGAGGCGCGGCTGATGGATGAGGGGGTTCCTTTTCCTGAGGCCATGAACCGATTCCGGAAGTGGTGTGCAGGGAAGGTCGTGTTTCTTACCTGGGGCTTTGATGATATTGGAATTCTTCGGGAAAATCTCCGGCTGTACGGCCTGCAGGAGGATTGGACGGAGCATTGGTATAATGCGCAGATGATTTTCAATGCCCAGACAGACGGCTCCAATTCCCAGAAAGCCCTGAAAACCGCCATGGAAATCTTCGGAATCGAGGCCACAAGACCGGCCCATGATGCGCTGGGAGATGCCTATCATACGGCGCTGATTTGTGCAAAATTGGATTTGTCCAGAGGAATTACGGAATATGCCCAGGCTCTAAAAAGCCATGAAAACGGCTTCCACGGCGCGGAGCTTCCCGGTTGCATTGCCCGAAAAGTGTTTTATGATTATGACAGTAAGCAGGAAGCACTGCGAGCCATGACGGAAGAAGAAAACCGATGCCCTGTCTGCGGCGCACAAATGGAGGGAACCCGGTGGTTTTCTCAGCCCGGAAGACGGTATATGGATTTAACCACCTGTCCGACCCATGGAAAGTTTTTAATTCGCATCCGGCTGTCGGAGCAGCCAGACGGTAAGGTTCGGGTCAGCAGACTGTCCTACGAGGGCACATCGGAAGCGGCCAGAGCCTACGCCAACCGGGCAGAAAAAGCCGACCCGGAGGAGCGTCGGCCAATACGGCGCAGACGTCGCAGCCGAGGCACGGCAGGCGGAATTAAGTCAACAGAGCAGGCTTGAACCGGGCGGCATTTTGCCGCCCGGTTTTGTAAAAATTAGCTTGACAGACGCCCGCTTCGGTGATACAATACAACTCGCGATGGTGCTCAGGCACCTGTGACTTTACGGGCCCTTAGCTCAGTTGGTTAGAGCCTCCGGCTCATAACCGGATAGTCCCGGGTTCGAATCCCTGAGGGCCCACCATCAAATCAAGGCTTCCGGCCGTTTATATATAGGGGTATAGCTCAATTGGTAGAGCGGCGGTCTCCAAAACCGTAGGCTCTGGGTTCAAGTCCTAGTGCCCCTGCAAAAAAAGACCACACCAAAAGGTGTGTTCTTTTTTGGCAGGCGCGGACTTGAAAGGGCGGCACCAGTGAGCACACTGGTGCAAAAATTGAGAGCTAGCGAGCAATTTTTAGCGCGTGGGAAAGTCCATAGCCGCAAGACCCACCCCGCTGGGGTGCTGGCTTGCGGCTATATAGGTTGTAGGAGTCTTAGCACATTATGTATGATGGGCTTTTTTGTGGCGTTCAAACCGTAACTGGCTTCATTTAGAATCATTTCGATCAACGCCAGATGGTTTTCACCGAGGGGTGCTTCAATATTGCCGCCGGGGACAACCTCCTCGGGGGCATATTCAAATTCTGAAAGAATAAATGAGGGAGATTGGGAAACAGGGGTAGATGGCTGAGTGGCATATTCCCACATGGCATAAACACTGCCCAACATGGCGGCAAGAACGGAACAGCAGACCAACATCAGATATTTGGTTTTAGAGAATAAATGCATGACCGTCACCGCCTTTCTGCAATGTTTTACAGTATTCCATTCTATTGTATCCAAATGCGATATGATTGTCAAATTCAAAAGAATAAATGTACAAAAATATGCCTGCCCCGATTTTACTTATAAACACTTTACGAAATGGGGTGCTTGACGGGGACATGTGCCTGTGCGAAAGGCCGACAG
>JAZNIX010000019.1:0-9567 GCA_045577715.1 Faecousia sp. | reverse complement strand
CCCCTTGTCAGGGGAGCTGTCACGCGAACAGCGTGACTGAGGGGTAGTTTCTCTCCCTCCGTCTTCGCCTTTGGCGAAGCCACCTCCCTCGTCAGAGGGAGGCTTTGGTGCACGCCATTCGTAAGATAAACGATCATTTATCTGATCATCCGGTGGTGCGTAAAGGGGCAGCTGCCGCTGCAGCTGCCCCAATGGGTACAAATTACACGGTGGGCTGGTTTGCAGCTTCGATAATCTTGACAAACTTCTCGGGAACAAGAGAAGCGCCGCCAATCAGACCACCGTCGATATCGGGCTGAGCCAACAGCTCGAAAGCGTTCTTTTCGTTCATAGAGCCGCCGTACAGGATGGAGATGGCCCGGGCATTCTTGGAAGAATACAGCTTACGGACCACAGTACGAATCAATTCGCAGACCTCCTCTGCCTGCTCAGGGGTAGCAGTCAGACCGGTGCCAATGGCCCAGATGGGTTCGTAAGCGATGATGACCTTGCGAATCTTTTCCTCGGGCACGCCCTGAAGACCCAGCTTAATCTGCATGGTGATATGCTCAGCAGTGACACCGCTCTGGCGCTGGGCAAGGGTTTCGCCGCAGCACAAAATGGGAACCAAGCCGGCATCCAGTGCAGCCAGAACCTTGGCGTTCACATCGGCATCGGTTTCACCGTACATCTCACGGCGCTCGGAGTGACCGATGATAACATATTTACAGCCGGCATCTACCAGCATATTGGTGGCAATCTCGCCGGTATAGGCGCCGGAGGCGTTGGCGTTGCAGTTTTCTGCACCGATGCCTACCCGGGTTTCCCGCATGGCGCGGACGGCGGCAGGGATACAGACTGCAGGGACACACAGCGCTACATCGCACCAACGGCCCTTAGGCATGATGGCTTTCAGCTGTGTCATAAACTCCTTGGTTTCGGAGGGGGTTTTATTCATTTTCCAGTTGCCGGCAATGACGGTCTTACGATACTTTCTGTTCATTTTAATTCTCCTTAATATATGCGCATCGCGTAGCGATGTGATTTACAAATTTGTTATATGGAATATGAGGGCCTCTAAGCCTCCTTTGTGCAAAGGGAGGTGGCGGCCGAAAAGCCGCCGGAGGGATTGTCAATCCCCCAGTCACGCTTGCCGCGTGACAGCCCCCTTTACACAAGGGGGCCTTTGACACGCCTTAAGAACTTACTTATCTTGCAGACAAGCAATGCCGGGCAATTCTAAGCCCTCGAGGAATTCGAGAGATGCGCCGCCGCCGGTGGAAATGTGGGTAATCTTATCTGCAAAGCCCAGTTGCTCGCAGGCAGCGGCAGAGTCGCCACCGCCGACGATGGTCACGGCGTCAGAATCGGCCAGAGCCTGTGCGACGGCAATGGTGCCCTTTGCCAGAGTGGGATTCTCAAACACGCCCATGGGGCCGTTCCAAACCACGGTCTTGGCGGCCTTGGCAGCAGCAGCGAACTCAGCGCAGGCCTTGGGACCGATGTCCAGACCCATCTGGTCAGCAGGGATGGCGGTGCAGTCTACGTAATCCACAGGGATTTCAGCATCAATGGGAGAGGGGAAGGAAGCGGCAACTGCGGTATCTACAGGCAGCAGCAGGTTGACACCCTTGGCCTGGGCCTTTGCCATCATTTCCTTGCAGTAGTCCAGCTTTTCATTGTCCACCAGAGACTTGCCCACAGTGTAACCCTGGGCTGCCAGGAAAGTATAGGCCATACCGCCGCCAATAATCAGAGTATCCACCTTTTCCAGCAGATTGTTAATGACATTCAGCTTGTCGGAAACCTTAGCGCCGCCAAGAATGGCAACAAAGGGACGCTCCGGGTTGGCCAGCGCCTTGCCCATAATGGAAACTTCCTTCTGCACCAGATAGCCGGAAACAGCGGGCAGATAGTCAGCTACGCCGGCAGTGGAGGAGTGAGCCCGGTGGGCAGTACCGAAAGCGTCGTTGACAAAGATGTCTGCCAACTCTGCCAGAGCCTTGCTCAGCTCGGGATCGTTCTTGGTTTCGCCCTTGATATAGCGGGTGTTTTCAATGAGCATCACGTCGCCGTTTTTCAGAGCGGCGGCCTTGGCCTTGGAGTCCTCACCGGCAACGTCGGCGGCCATGATGACACGCTTCCCCAGCAGCTCGGAGATGCGCTCGGCCACAACCTTCAGACTCAGTTCGGGCTTCCATTCGCCCTTGGGCTTGCCCATGTGGGAGCAAAGAATGACCTTGGCATCATGCTCTACCAGATACTTAATGGTGGGCATGGCAGCCACAATCCGCTTGTCGGAAGTGATTTTTCCATCCTTGGTGGGAACGTTGAAGTCACAGCGGCACAGCACACGCTTACCGGAAACTTCAATGTCTTCAATAGACTTCTTGTTGTAGTTCATGGTGATTCCTCCAATTATAATAGGGGTATTACCCCTTCATTTTCCAAAATCCTGCAGGTCGGGGAAGGAAAGCTGCCGCAGTGCCTCATAAACCGTAATGGCAACGGCGTTGCTTAGGTTTAGGCTTCGGGTATCCGGCAGCATGGGGATGCGAATACATTCATCGAAATGGGCATCCAAAAAGTCTTCCGGCAGACCCTTGGTTTCTTTGCCGAAGAACAGATAACAGTCCTGCGCAAACTGTGCTTCCACATAGCTCCGGGGCGCTTTGGTGGACAGACACCACATCTGCTTTACTTGGTTTTTAGTGAAGAAGTCCTGAAGATTTTCATAATCGAAGACTTCAACAGCGTTCCAGTAGTCCAAGCCTGCCCGGCGAACGGCTTTTTCCGAAATGTCGAAGCCAAGAGGGCGGATTAAATGCAGGCGGCAACCGGTGGCGGCGCAGGTTCTTGCAATGTTTCCGCAGTTTTGCGGAATTTCCGGTTCTACCAGAACAACATTCAACAAACCCAACACCTCAAATCCCGGATGGCATGTTTTAAAGTACGTGCTACCTATTGTAAGCCAAAGTTTTGACAAAATCAATCCAAAAAAGCAAAAAATTACAAGTTTTCATAGTATATACATAAAAAAAGTTTAAGAACCAAGAAATTTGTGAAAAATGCGGAATTGATTTTTTGGAAATCTTCGTTTTTCACAGGAAAAATGGAATCTGACCCCGAAAACCCCCAAGCCATACATTGACTTTTTAGAAAATTTATGAGAGAATACACTACATAAATTACAAGAATAAGAGGGGATAATACCATGACCCAATCCAGAACCCATCACTGCGGCGAGCTGCGGCTCAGCGATGCAGGAAAACAGGTTACCATCGTCGGCTGGCTGGAGAATGTCCGGGAGGTCGGTGCAAACTTTGCATTCTTAGTATTACGGGACTACTACGGTACTACCCAGGTAGTGGTAGATTCCGAGGAAATGATGCAAACCGTAAAGTCAATCAATAAGGAATCGACAATTTCTGTTACCGGCGTTGTCCGGGAGCGGGAAAGCAAGAACACCAAGCTTGCTACCGGCGAAATTGAAGTGATTCCTGAAAAAATAGAGGTTCTCGGCAAGTGCCGCTATAATCAGCTGCCCTTTGAAATCAACAAGAGCAAGGATGCTGACGAGAACGTCAGACTGAAATACCGCTTTTTGGATTTGCGGAATCCGGCGGTCAAGAGCAATATTATTTTGCGCTGTCAGGTGGTTGCCGAGCTGCGGCGGCTCATGACGGAAAAGGGTTTTTTGGAAATCACCACGCCTATTCTGACGGCCTCCTCTCCCGAGGGTGCCCGGGATTATTTGGTGCCTGCCAGAAACCATCCCGGTAAATTTTATGCACTGCCCCAAGCACCTCAGCAGTTTAAGCAGCTTTTGATGACCTCCGGGTTTGATAAATATTTCCAGATTGCCCCCTGCTTCCGGGATGAGGATGCCCGGGCAGACCGGACACCCGGTGAGTTCTATCAGATGGATATGGAGATGGCCTTTGCCAACCAGAACGATGTTTTGACAACCTTAGAGGATGTGTTGGTACCGGTGTTCCAGAAATACGGCAAGTATCAGCGGATTTCCCAAGCACCTTTCCGTCACATTCCCTTTAACGAGGCCATGGAGCGCTATGGCTCGGACAAGCCCGACCTGCGGATTGATTTGGAAATTGAGGATATTTCTAAGGAAGTACAAGGCTGCGGATTTGGTCCCTTTGAAAACGCCTGCGTTAAGGCAGTGGTGGTTCACGATTTTGCACAGGCGAGAAAGTGGATTGATAAGCTCCTGGCGGATGTGGAGGTTCAGACGGGAAATAAGGCCTGCTGGATTAAGGTAGACGAAAACGGTCAGCTTACCGGTGGCGTTTCCAAGTTCTTACTGGAAAAGCAGGAAGTACTGACGGAAAAGCTGGGGCTGAAGCCCGGCAGCTTTGTATGCATGGCCGCCGGAAAGAAGGCCGCCGCGCAGAAAACAGCCGGTGTCATTCGGACAATGCTGGGTAAGCGGATTCCCGGTCATTTTGACGAAGAACAGTATGCCATTTGCTGGATTGTGGATTTTCCCATGTACGAAATGGGAGAAGAGTCCGGCGAGCTGGAATTCTGCCACAATCCCTTCTCTATGCCCCAAGGCGGTATGCAGGCGCTGTTGGATGCCGAGGGAGATACGGAAAAACTGCTGGCCATCAATGCTGACCAATATGATTTGGTGGTGAACGGCTATGAGTCTGCCTCCGGTGCAGTGCGTAACCATGACCCTGAAATCATGGTGAAGGCTTTCCAGATGGTTGGCTTGGGAGAAGAGGATGTAAAGGCCAAATTCCCAGCTATGTATAACGCATTCTGCTACGGCGCGCCTCCCCATGCCGGTGCGGCACCGGGCGTGGACCGGCTGATTATGCTGCTGACCGGGGAGGAAAGCATCCGGGAGGTAATTACCTTCCCCATGAACAAAAATGCCCAGGACTTGATGATGGGTGCGCCCACCTGTGTAGACAAGTCCCAGCTGGACACGGTGCACATTGCGCTGAAAGACGAATAACGGTTTCCGTGAAAACGCCCCACAGGAGTTTCCTGTGGGGCGTTATGCTGTATTTATCAGGATAAAAGCAAGCCCAGCAGTACCCGGTCGGAAAATTCCGGCCGGTCATAGGCGGCATCCAATAGGGCATCCATATTTTCCGCGCAGTTTTCAATTTCCTTGGAATAGGTTTGGGCGGTGCTGCAGAAATCACCGCCCAAGAGCCGGACCAATAGGCAGGAAATAACAGTAAGCTTTACTCGGCTGACCAAATCGCAGTCAGAAACTGCCTGCAGCCAGTATCGCTCCACCCCGTAGCGGGCCAGCTTGCGATAGCTTTGTGTCCAGGGTGTGGGGGTGGAGGGCGATGTCAGACGCTGTGCCCAAGTGTCTGTTAAAATCTCCAAAGAGGAGAAAAATTTCAGAAAGGCCTTTGGGTTTGGCGGCAGCATCCATTCCGGCGCTTGGGTCAACAGGGCTTGGGGAGAAAAATCGGAAACAGGCTCTCCGTCCAAAAGAGCTTGGACACGGTGCCCGTAAAACAGCAGGAGAATCAGTGCTTCCGGCACGGAGTATACAGGGCTCTCCAGGATTTCTATGGCCTCGGTTCTGGTTTGCAGAAGAAGGGACATTGCTTTTTCGTCATATTCTGCCGCACTGCCGCCGGGGAGTATGGTTTCTACCATGGGGGCGGAGGGGGAGGAAAGAATAAGCCGGGCGGCTTCCGGGCAGGACAGCTCCAATCCCAGCTCGATGAAATTTCCGTAGTCGTGGGTCAGTCGGGGATACTCCCGGCAAACCTGACAAAGGGCGGCTTCTCCCAGTTGGGCTTGAATTTGGCACAATCCGTCCTGCCGCCACATGGGACAGCGGCCGTTTTCGTTGACCATGACAGTACCGGCCATCGGGTCTTCTGCCATGACACTGCGAAGACGTTCCCCCAATTGACCGGGGAGATTGCGGTAATATTGTGCAGTTTTCGGGTCCAGCTGAACTTCCCATTCTTTACAGCAGCTATCGGGACAAAGGTCCGCAATACAGTGAAAACAGTCGAAATAATGGCTTTTTCTAATCAGCATAAGCATCTCCTGGTGAAAAAGAAAGCGCATACGCACTGCGTATGCGCTTGGATGTGTTATTCCTCCGGGGATTCTGCGTGGATGGCGTACATGGTAGATGCGGCATCCTGCAAGGCGGCCTTGCCGGAATCCACAGCGGCCTGGAGCTGGCCGACCTGGGAATTGATTTGGTCGGCTATGGTGGAAAACAGCTTTGCCACCTCATCCACCTGGGTGGTTGCCTCTGACAGCGTGGCAGTGGCCTGAATATAAATCTGCTCTGCACGTTCCTTGGCGGCACGCTCTGCCTGTTCTGCACGGCGGTAGGCCTCCAGCTCGGCGCTGGGAAGCGGCTGTGTGCCGGCAGCGCTCTGCAATTCCTCCAGCTGTGCCTGAAGCTGTGCAATGCGCGCATCTTTCTCTGATTCGTCAGCAGGGGCTTGGGCAGTGCGTAAAGCAGAAAGCTCATCCCGCAAAGCTTGATTTTCGGACTTCATTTGGTTAATCAGACCGGTATGTTTGTGATTTAAGTATTCAATATAACGGACCACATCCTGCCGGTTAAAACCGTTTAGTGCACTCCGAAAGCTATGGGACTCGGCCATAGAAGAACACCTCCAAAATTCGGTAAAAAAGATTTTTGGTACAACTTTATATCTTTATTTTTGGATTATAACACAAAAGCTTACAAAAAACAACTGCTTTTCTGCAGCAGAAAGTGGTTTTTGACAAAACCGGGAGAAAACACGTAACGAATGGGGTGCAGTTCAATGGCCGGGGAGGTATTATTATGCGCTTTTATTTTATATCAGGATGTGTCCTTGCTTTTGCCATGAGAAAAATAGTTGCAATTATAGGGGATATGGGTTAAAATATGGGGAAAGGAGGGGTGGTTATGAATAAAATGCCGGATAAGGCAGTATTGGAGCAGATTGCGGAGCTGTTTAAGGCCTTCGGCGATCCCACCAGAGTGCAGATACTGTCCCTTCTTCAGCAGGAGCTGTGTGTAAATGAAATCGCGGATGCGGTGGCGCTGTCCCAAAGCGCTATTTCTCATCAGCTTCGGATTTTGAAGCAGATGCATCTGATTAAATACCGCCGGGAGGGGAAAAACATCCTGTATTCCCTGGCAGATGACCATGTAAGAACGATTCTGGAAATGGGCTTGGAGCACGTTTTGGAATAAAATCAGCACCCGGAAATCAGCCGGGTGCTTTTTGTCGATGGAAAAATTCTCCTAGCCGCCGGAATCGGCGGAGATTCCCTTGAATCGGCCACAATCCTTTTTATATAATGCATACACGCCCTTGGGCGGAATGACAAAAGAGGGGAACGGGCGCGAATGAGGAAAAAGGGTTGGATTTTAGGCACACTGATGATTGCTTTCGGGGCGTGGGCATTGACGGGGTGCAGACCGAGGGATCGGGTTTTGCAAGTCTTTTCGCCGACAGCCGCGGCAATAGCACAGGAAACCTCCGGCCAAGGGGCATTGGAATTTCCTTTTGCAGTTCCCGATACGGGGCTGATTGTGCAGAATCTGGCACAGTATGAAGGGCCTTTTTTGGAAACGGAGGACCAAGAGCCGGTGGCGCAGGTGGCCGCGCTGATGATTTACAACCCGGGGGACAGGCAAATTGCTTCGGCTGAGCTGGTTGTGATGCAGGGCCAAAGAAAACTTTCTTTTTCCGTTACCTGTCTGCCACCCCGAAGCCGGGTGCTGGTATTGGAAAAAAACGGTCAGCTTTATTCTCCTGAGCCCATAAAGCAATGCCTGTGTCTTTCGTTGGCAGAGGAAATGCCCCAAGCTGTGGAGATACAGGTCACAGACAGGGAAAACGGGCTGGAGGTTAAAAATCTTACATCCACAGAAAAAACGGTAATTTTATATTATAAGCAGTATATTTCCGACGGCGGATTTTATTTGGGCGGTGTAACGGGACAGACCCGGGTAGAAGGTCTTGGAGCAGGAGAAAGCCGAAACATCGTTGCGGCAGGCTATGCGCCGGGACATTGCCATATTGTAAAAATGCAAATTGAATCACCCCGGCTTGAATGAGCCGGGGTGTTGCTGTATGGCAGGAAATTTTTGGGGAAAATGTAGTGCTTGAAATTGTGGGGCAAATGCGTTATAATAAACAGAAACAGCCACAAAGGAGGTTTTAACGATGACGACAAAACGAATCGTGTTGATAATTATGTGCGCCATGCTGGCTCTGACAGCGATTATGGCGGCAATCGTGATTGGAAAGGTGTCACCCCTGTTTGCTGCATTGACGGACAGCCCCAGTCTGGAAAATCCTCCGGAGCCGTCAACCCAGACAGACCCGACGACCGCAACCACAACAGCGCCGACCGCCGGCGTTACTACCAATCCTTCCACGCCGCCCCATGAACACGCGTTTGTGAATATTCGGGAGGAGCAGAAGGCTACTTGTGAAACACCGGGATACATCATTTATGAATGTGCCTGCGGTGAAACCAAGACGGAAACCAGCGAGGCAACAGGCCATTCCTTCGGTGCCGGCAAACTGGTAGCGGCCACCTGCACAGAGCAGGGGTATACAGAGCGGAAATGCAGCCTGTGTGAAAAAATAGAGAAACAGGACATGCAGGATGCCTTGGGCCATGAGTTGGCGTTTGTAAAATCTGTAAAAGGCAACTGCGAGGAAAGCGGCTACGATGAATACAAGTGTAAGCGCAGCGGCTGTACAGAAACAGTGCATAAAAACGTGGTATCTGCAACAGGCCACAAGTGGGTGAAGGGGGAATCCGTCGAAGCGACTTGCACGGAAGACGGCTACACCGAGTATATCTGTAGCAACGAAAATTGTCCGGTAAAGAAAAAGCAGGACGACAAAATTGCTGCCCTCGGACATGACTTTGGGGACTGGAAAGTGACCACTGACCCGGTGGCAGGTGCCCTCGGTGAGGAAACCCGGGAATGTAAGCGGGAAAATTGCAACCACAAGGAAACCCGGGAAACAGAGCTGGTATGTAAGCAGTGGCGTATTGAAAACGGTAAGGTATGGACTTATGATATCTACATGACTGCAAAAAATGCAGCCGGCAAAGAGGTTACGGTGTATAGCTATAACGTTATAGACCAGGGCCGATTTGAGGGTATGAAGTTTACATACGATGGAGAAGTTGGCCTGGTGATTGTATTTACCGACGGCGAAGGAAAGGAACGGACCTATACCTTAGCACCCGGAGATTACAGCATTACCATTCTGGAAAACGGCGATAAGAAGACGGAAGAGCCCAGCGAGCCGACTACGCCCAGCGGACCGACTACGCCCAGCGAGCCGACTACGCCCAGCGAGCCGACCACGTCCAGTGAGCCGACTACATCCAGCGAGCCGACACAGCCCAACAGCGAACAAGGAACATAAAGCAACACGCCCTGGATATCCGGGGCGTGTATTTTTGTATAAGAATACCACCGGCAGTGCCGGTGGTTCCAAAAAGCTTTAGCTATGCCCAGAATAAATTATCCGAGCGTAGCGAGGAATAACTATTAAAATCGAAAGATAGGAAAAGTATCGAGTTGGGGAAATCAAAAAAAGA
>JAZNIX010000018.1:0-11291 GCA_045577715.1 Faecousia sp. | reverse complement strand
AAAGAGAAACCCTACCGCTATTTCAATAGCAGTAGGGCACCTCATGCAGGCGAAAGAAAATTCGATGAGCCTATAGGCTCGGCTAGTAAAAGGCCCTAAGGGGGCCTGTGCATACCACCGGCACGGCCGGTGGTTATGATTAAAATTTGGCACGAAGAACGGCCTCACCGGTATGGAGAGATTGCTCCAGACAATCCCCTAAGGCTATGCGCAGCAGGGGGTACTCCGTCTGGCTTCCGTGGGGGACAGACCAGGCACCGGCATCTGTACCCACAGCCAATTGACCGCCCATGGTACCGAAGCGGCTGACATTATCCAAGGCAGATTCCAAGATGGCGGAAACGGCGGCTTCCGGAAAACGGCCGGTGCCCCGGAGGTTGCCTACGGTAGACAAGGTCGGAACCCAGACTGTGCCGGCTTCTTTCATGGCATATAGAGCATCTTCATCCAGATAAGCTCCATGCTCAATAGAGTCTACACCGGCTGCGGCGGCAACCTCGACGGTACGGGCACCGTTGGCATGGGCCATGACGGGAAAGCCTTCCTCATGGGCAATGTGAATCAGCTCCCGAATGATGGTGGGAGGAAGTCCTTCCTCGGTAAGAACACCGAATCGGTGAAAATCCATCAGGCCGGAAATCATGATTTTGATGAAGTCACAGCCCTTTTCCCGGTGCTGACGGACAAGGTTGGCATAATCCTGCACCGTTTCATAGGTTTCTCCGATGAAGCTTCCGTAGTGGCCGGCCATACACAGGGGGGCAAGGGGCGTGCGGTATGTAATGCCATACTCCGGGGCGAGGGAGCGGGCGGTCTTTCCGACATTCCAGCGGTCACCGCCGTCCCGAAGATAGGTGTAGCCAAGGGACTGATAATGCTCTAGCACGGAACGGATATAGGCTTCGTTGGGGATTTTTGCGTGGCGGGCAATAGCGCTGCGCCAGTCGATGCCGTCTAGAACCATGTGGATATGGCTGTCGGTAAGCATGAAAATCCTCTCCTTTTTGGGTATTATACACTTTTTGCCCTTCGGAATCAATGCCTTTGTAAAATGTAAACAATCCATAAAGGCAGTTGCGTTCAAGTGTGGGGTGTGGTAAAATAAGGCATAATTTGTGCTATGGATATAAGGAGGTTATATGGGATGATAAAACGTCTGGCCCGATGTATTCGGGAGTATAAATGGGCGGCGATTTTCTCTCCGATTTGCATGATTGGAGAGGTGGCGATGGAAATTACCATTCCGCTGGTAATGGCAGACCTTTATGATTATGGCATTAAGCTACAGGATACCAATGTGGTACTCCGGCAGTCAATGCTGCTGGTTATTTGCGCCATTTGCTCTTTGTGTTTTGGTGTTGCGTCGGCATTTTTGGCATCCAAGGCGGGAACCGGTTTTGCGAAGAATTTACGGCATGATATGTTTCATCATGTCCAGAGCTTTGGCTTTTCCAATATTGATAAGTTTTCTACGGCCTCCATCGTTACCCGGCTGACCTCCGATGTGGCGAATCTGCAAATGTCCTTTCAAATGCTGATTCGGATGGCCATTCGCAGCCCCATGATGCTGATTTTGGCACTGATTTCTGCTATGGGTATTAGCGTGAGACTGAGCCTGGTGTTTTGTGTGGCACTGCCGATTTTGGTTGTGGCGCTGGCTTGCTTGGTGCCAAGGGTGTTCAAAATCTTTGACCGCGTGTTCAAGACCTATGACAAGCTGAATAATGAGGTGCAGGAAAATATTCACGGCATCCGGGTGGTGAAGTCCTTTGTTAGAGAGGAAAAGGAAACGGAAAAGTTTACGGAGACCTCCGGCTCGATTTATCGGGATTTCTGTAAGGCAGAACGGATTATGGCGCTGAATAACCCGATTATGCAATTTTGCGTGTATGGCTCTATGCTGGCTATCTCCTGGATTGGCGCCCAGATGGTGGTGGCCTCCGGGAATGACCCTCTGTTGGGACTGACAACCGGTCAGCTTTCTACCATGTTTACCTATGTAACGCAAATTCTTTCTTCGCTGATGATGGTGAGTATGGTATTTGTAATGCTGACCATGTCCAGAGCGCCCCTAAAGCGGTGCTATGAGATTTTGACGGAGACATCGGATCTGACTTCCCCGGAGAAAAATAAAGTGACGGAGCTTACGGATGGCTCGATTGATTTTGAAAATGTGGGTTTCCGTTATTCTGAAAAAGCCACGCACAGAGCCTTGAAGGAGGTAAACCTACACATTCCCTCCGGTGCTACGGTAGGAATTTTGGGAACGACAGGTTCCAGTAAAACCACCCTGGTGCAGTTGATTCCCAGACTGTACGACGTTACTGAGGGAAGCTTAAAGGTGGGCGGTATGGATGTCCGGGAATATGATTTGGAGGCACTCCGCGATCAGGTGGCCATGGTGCTTCAAAAAAATGTGCTGTTTTCCGGTACAATTAAGGAAAATTTGCGCTGGGGCAATGCGGATGCTACGGACGAAGAAATGATTCGCGCCTGCAAGCTTGCCTGTGCCCATGAATTTGTGGAGAGCTTTCCGGAGGGGTATGATACCCATATCGAGCAGGGGGGTAAGAATGTGTCCGGCGGCCAAAAACAACGGCTTTGCATTGCAAGAGCGTTGCTGAAAAAACCGAAAATTCTGATACTGGACGATTCTACCTCTGCGGTGGATACCCATACGGATGCCATGATACGCAAGGCATTCCGGGAAGAAATTCCCAATACTACCAAACTGATTATTGCCCAGCGGGTGGCATCTGTCCAGGATGCGGATATGATTGTGATACTGGATAACGGCAGAGTCAGCGCGGTTGGCAGACATGAAGAGCTTCTGGCCACCTCTCCTGTTTATCAGGAAGTCTTTTATTCCCAGCAGAAAGGAGAGGATGAAGCATGCCCCCTGTAAAAATGCGCGGTGACGGACGAAAGGCCAAAAATCCGAAGAAAACGTTGCTACGGTTGCTTGGCTATATGAAGCAGTATATCCCAACCTTGCTGGTGGTATTGGTTTGTATCATTGTGTCAGCGGTGGCCCAGACCACCGGTAGTGAGAATATTGGAAATCTGGTGGATGACTTTATTCTTCCCCTGGTGGAAAGCGGTTCTAGGGATTTTGCGCCGCTGATGAAGTATCTCATAGGGATTGCCGGAATTTTCGCAGCCGGCATGGTAGCATCTTTTTTACAGCAGTATTTAATGGTCTCTGTGAGCCAAGGAACGCAAAAACGGATTCGCGACGAGATGTTTACCAAAATGCAACGGCTGCCGCTACGGTATTTTGACAGCAATGCGGCAGGGAACATCATGTCCCGGTATACCAGCGACATAGATACCCTGCGGCAAATGATTTCTCAATCCATACCCCAGACAGCCTCTTCCATTATTACAGTTACGGTTATCTTAATTGCTATGATTCGCGCATCCTGGATTTTAACATTGGTGATTTTGGTGACGGTAAGCTGTATTATGTTGGTAACAGTGACGGTAGTGGGAAAGGCCAGTAAGTATTTTGTAGGGCAACAGCGGTCTTTGGGGAAGTTGAACGGCTATGTAGAAGAGATGATCAACGGCCAGAAGGTGGTTAAGGTCTTTAACCATGAGCAGGTTTGCAAGGATACCTTTGATGCACTCAACGAGGAGCTGTGCCAAAATGCTTACACAGCCGGAAAGCTGAGCAATATGATGGGTCCGGTCAACAACAATCTGGGTTATATCCAATATTCCATTCTGGCTGTGGTAGGCGGACTTTTGGTGGTGGCTTCGCAGGGAGAATTGCTGAGCTTGGGCAATCTGATGACCTTTATGCTTTTGTCCCGGTCTTTTAATATGCCTATTTCCCAGGTCAGCAATCAAATAAATGCCATCGTCATGGCACTGGCCGGCGCAGAGCGGATTTTTGAACTGATGGATGAAGAACCGGAGCAGGATGCGGGTTATGTGACCTTGGTCAACGCCAAAATTGATGCAGACGGAAATATTTCGGAAAGTAAGGAGCGCACCGGACAGTGGGCGTGGCGGCACCCCCATCAGGTAGACGGCAGTGTGACCTATACGGAGCTGAAAGGGGAAATCACCATGTTTAATGTGGATTTTGCCTATGTTCCGGAAAAAACGGTGCTTCATGACGTGACACTGTATGCCAAGCCCGGTCAGAAAATCGCCTTTGTGGGCGCGACAGGTGCAGGAAAAACCACTATCACCAATTTGATTAACCGGTTTTATGATATTGACGACGGAAAAATCCGTTATGACGGCATCAATATTAACAAGATTAAAAAACCGGATTTGCGCAGAAGTCTGGGCGTGGTACTACAGGACACAAATTTGTTTACGGGAACAGTGATGGACAATATTCGTTACGGCAAGCTGGATGCTACCGATGAGGAGTGTATCCATGCCGCAAAATTGGCAAATGCGCATGATTTTATTTCCCGGTTGCCGGAGGGTTACAATACCCAGCTTACCGGAAATGGTGCGAGTTTGTCTCAAGGACAGCGGCAGTTGATTGCCATTGCCCGGGCTGCAGTGGCAGACCCGCCGGTGATGATTTTGGACGAGGCGACCTCCTCCATCGATACACGGACAGAAAAGCTGGTGCAGGATGGAATGGATGCGCTGATGCGGGGACGGACCACCTTTGTGATTGCCCACCGGCTCAGTACGGTTATGAATTCCGACTGCATCATGGTTCTGGACCACGGAAGAATCATTGAGCGGGGAACCCATGAGGATTTGATTGCCCAAAAGGGCATCTATTATCAACTGTATACCGGCGCATTTGAACTGGAATAAAAATAGCGCTGAGCAAAGAGAGTTGTACGGAAACGTGCAACTCTCTTTTGTTTTTTCCATGGAGGTGAAAAGGAGGCGTGGAATGGAACAGAAAAACACACAGAGCGAATTGAGAAAGCGAATCCGAAGCGGAAAGCTGAAGCGGGAGGATGTGGCCAGACGTCTTGCTGAGCTTGCCTTCGGGAAAGCCAATGACTGCGTCAAGCTGGCGCTGGGGGAAGATACGGTGCTGGACAAGCTGGATTTGAGCCTGTTAAGTGAAGTGAAACGCAATGACAAGGGAACGGTGGAAATCCGGCTGGTGGACCGATTAAAGGCGCTGGAACAACTGGCGGTTTTGGCAGAGGAGGACGGCACAGATTTGGAATCCTTCCTCCAGGCTTTGCAGGGGGGAGATGGGCAGACGTGAGCTATCGGGCCTTCTCTCCGAAACAGCGAACGGTTCTGACCTGGTGGATGCGGGGAAATCCCCACCGGCACATGGAAGCCATCGTATGTGACGGGGCGGTGCGTTCCGGAAAAACCTTAGCCATGGGGCTGTCTTTTTTTCTGTGGGCCATGGTGAGTTTTGACGGTATGCGCTTTGGCATCTGCGGAAAAACCATTGCTTCCCTGAGAAGAAATGTGCTGTCGGAAATCCTGCCCCGGATGGAGGCGCTGGGCGCTGTCTGGAAGGAAAAACGGACAGAAAATTTGGTGACGGTCACCTTTAAGGGGCACAGGAATCAGTTTTATATTTTCGGGGGACGGGACGAAAGCTCCGCCAGTTTGATTCAGGGGATTACCTTTGCCGGGGTACTGCTGGATGAGGTGGCGCTGATGCCCCGCAGCTTTGTGGAGCAGGCCTGCGCCAGATGCTCTGTGACGGGGAGCCGGTTGTGGTTCAACTGTAATCCCGCCGGGCCGGGACATTGGTTCTATCAGACTTGGATTTTGGAGGCGGAAAAACGAAACTGCCTTAGACTTCATTTCACAATGGAGGACAATCCTTCTTTGACGGAGGCTATTCGCCAGCGTTATCAGCGGCTTTACACTGGGGTTTTTTATCGCCGGTTTATCCTGGGGCAGTGGGCCCAGGCAGAGGGGCGCGTGTACGATTTTTTTGGCCCGGATTTGGTAAAGCCCGTTCCGGCAGGAAATTGGGAAAAATGGTACATTTCCTGCGATTACGGTACGGTGAATCCCACTTCTATGGGGCTATGGGGGTTGCTGAACGGTGTTTGGTATCGCACAAAAGAGTTTTACTTTGACTCCCGGACACAGATGCGGCAGATGACCGATGAGGAATATGCCGGAGAAATGAAAAAATTGGCCGGCGAAAGGAATATCGCGGCGGTCATCGTAGACCCGTCTGCCGCCAGCTTTTTGGAAACTCTGCGGCGGAAAGGGTGGCGCGTGCAAAAGGCGGACAACGATGTGTTATCCGGAATCCGGTTGACGTCGGACTGTCTGAAGGACGGCAGGGTGGTGATTTGTGAGGAATGCCAAAACTGCCTGCGGGAGATGGATGAATATGTCTGGGATTTGAGCAGTCAAGCCAGGGACCGGGTGAAAAAGGAAAACGACCATGCCATGGATGATATGCGTTATTTTGTATCCACAGTGCTGAAAAAACAGGAGCAAGGCTTTACGGCGTGTGCAGTGGAGCGGAGAAAATGAAAGGAGCGAAAAAGTGAAACGGAAAAACAAGGAAATGTCAGCGTCCAGCGGCCAGCTTCGGGCGGGACAAACCCATCCTTTTGGAGCGTTAAAGGGATTTGTGCCCTTGGGCGGCGGAGAGGAGCGAATTTATCGGGAATTACGGGAGGCTGTACCTGTTATGGATGCCGCCGTAGGTAAGCTGGTAAGACTCAGCGGCGGTTTTCAGGTCAAGTGCAGAAATGCACAGGCGCAGAGACGGTTGGAGCAGTTCTTACAGACAGTGCCCTGCGGCCGGGGACAAATCGGTGCAGACAGTTTCCTTTCAGGCTATGTAGACAGCCTTTTGACCTACGGTCGGGCGGTGGGAGAAATGGTGGTGTCCGGAGGAAAGCTACAGGCCATCTGCTGGGGCGATGTTACAACATTGGAGGCTATGGAAGGCAACAGTCCCCTGGACATGGTGCTTTGGGGGCCAGATGAGCATGGGCAGATGCGGCCGCTTCCGTATCCCCATTTACTGCTGTTTACCACATGGAATCCGGAGCCTGCGCATCCTTACGGAGTCAGCATTTTTCGGGGGCTTCCCTTCTTGGCAGATATTTTAATGAAAATTTTTGCCGCCATTGGCTCTAACTGGGAGCGGGCCGGAAATGTAAGGTACAGTGTGATTTGCAAGGGCGGTCAGGATTTGGACCCGACCTTACTTCAGGAACGGGGAAAACAGGTGGCTTCTGAATGGGCCAAGGCCATGGAAGATGGCAAAAACGGCACAGTACGGGATTTCGTGGCTATGGGGGATGTGGAAATCAAGGTCATCGGCGGTGAAGCGCCTATCCTGGATTCCCAAGTTCCGGTCCGTCAGCTTTTGGAACAGATGGTGGCGAAAACCGGCTTGCCTCCCTTTTTGCTGGGGTTAAACTGGAGCACCACGGAACGGATGAGCACCCAGCAGGCAGATATTTTGACTTCGGAGTTGTGGGCACTGAGAAGAGCGGTAGAGCCGGTTTTGCTGAGAATTTGCAAAATGTATCTGGTTTTAGAGGGCTTGGACGACCAGGTGAAAATCGAATGGAATGATATTAGCCTGCAGGATATTACGGAAGAGGCCAAGGCAGAGCTGTATCGGGCTCAGGCGGCAAAAGCCCGGGCAGATGCAGGTCAGATATCCGGCACAGAACATTAAGGAGGGGAAAATATGGAAATCAAAAAGGAGAGCAAGGTACACAGCAGCGGCGAACCGACTGCGGTGCAGCTGGAGGCCATCAATGCCCAAGCAAAGGCGGAGCTGACACCTGAGCAGGTTTATGTGTTTTCGCTTCGGCTTTGCGACGACCAGATTGACCGGGATGGAGAACGGTTTGACACGGCAGCACTGCCGGCTCTGGCGAATTTGTTTATCGGAAAGACCGGTATTGTTGACCATCGCTGGAGTAGTGATTCACAAGTGGCCCGGATTTTCCAGACCCAGGTGGTATGCCAGGATGGGGTCAGCTTTATTAAAGCATGGGCCTACATCCGCAGAGGCGGAAATACAGATGAAATCATTGCTGACATTGAAGCCGGAATCAAAAAAGAGGTCAGCGTTGGCTGTGCCATGGGGCAGGCGGTTTGTTCGGTCTGCGGAGGAGAGTACGGCGTGTGTGGACATCAAAAAGGGGAATATTACGATGGCTTGCAATGCTGTGTCATTTTGAAAGAGCCCATGGATGCTTATGAATTTTCCTTTGTGGCAGTGCCTGCCCAGCGAGAGGCCGGTGTACTGAAGGGTATGGGCGTGGGAAAACGGTGTCTAAAAGAACTGGCGGAGGAATTTGGCGCGCAGGGAGAGTACCGGGCGCTTTATAAGCAGGCCCAGTTAGGTCAGCGCTATGAAAAACAGCTGCAGGAAGAAGTGGTGAGGCTTTGTCTGTTGCTGGATTTGGGGGTGGAACGGGATGTGTTAAAGAAGGTCATGGAAACTGCCCCGACAGAGGAACTGATGGCAATGAGGGAAGCTTTGGAACGAAAGAGCAGTCAGATTTTTCCGGTGCAGTCCCAGCTTCTGCAGAGCGCCCAATCCCATGCGCCGGTGGAAAACGGCTTTCTGATTTGAGGGTTTTTCCGGCACAGCCGGTGACCATATAACATCTTTTAAGGAGGAAACAAAATGCGCATTTCTTATGAGGGAATTGGACACCTGAGTGTTACCTTTCCCAACAGCGATGCCGCGGAGAACGAGGTTTGCAGTCTGAACAGTGAAGGAAAGGTCTGCGCCTGTGCCACTGGCGGTAATTTTATCGGTAAGGTGGAGTCTGTCAGTGCCGGTCAGGCGGCGGTGCAAATCGGGGGCTTTGCGTCTGTGAATTATGTAGGCACAGCACCCGCCATGGGGCATACCAAGCTGTCCGCCGACGGAGCAGGCAGCGTGAAAGCCGATGCCAACGGTACTGCCTATTGGGTTGTTGCGGTGGATACTGCTAACAGCACTGCTGTCATTAAACTGTAAGGAGGAAACGGAATATGGGTTATGATAATTTGAAACTGGAAAAGGGGATGTACCGCCAGGAGGGCATGAACTTTTCACAGGTGCTGGAATCCTTAGACCCCAGCGAAAACTATCGGGGCACTGCACTGGAGGGTACGGATGCGTTTCAGCGTCAGCTAAAACGGTTTGGTATCCGGGCCAAGGGCGCTGGCTCTTCTCCGGTGGAAAAGTTTTTCCGCACCATGGATTCTGCGGTGCTGTTCCCCGAGTATATTGCCCGCACTGTACGGCAGGGCATGGAGGAAAATGATATTCTTCCTGCTATCACCGCCACCACAACGGTGATTGATTCCATGGATTACCGCTCTATTTATTCTGCGGCGACGGATGACGACAAAGCTCTGCGCAATGTGGAGGAGGGAACAGCAATTCCTTCCACAGAGGTCAAGACCAAGGAGCATTTGGTCAGCTTAAGCAAGCGGGGCCGAATGCTGGTGGCCTCTTATGAGGCAGTCCGCTTCCAGAAGCTGGATTTGTTCAGCGTTATGCTGCGGCAGATTGGTGCGTACATCCAGAAAATGCAGTTGGCGGATGCGGTGGATGTCCTCATCAACGGAGATGGCAATGACAATGCCGCAATTCAGTACAGCGTTGGCAGCAGCCCCATTTCCGGCACTGCCGGCACACTGGGCTATGACCAGCTGGTGGAATTTTGGGGTCAGTTTGATCCGTATACCATGAACACCATTTTGTGCTCTACCGGTACCATGACCAGCCTGCTGAAGATTCCTGAATTGCAAAATCCCATGACTGGTCTGAATTTCCAGGGCACCGGCAAGGTGGGGACACCCCTGGGTGCACAGCTTCACAGGACCAACGCGGTGGCAGACGGCGTGATTATCGGCTTGGACAACCGGTATGCCCTGGAGTTGGTAAAGGCCGGCGATGTACTGGTGGAGTACGATAAGCTGATTGACCGTCAGCTGGAGCGCGCTGCCATCACTTCTATTTCCGGCTTCGCCAAGCTGTTTGGCGATGCATCCAAGGTCCTGACCGTCTAAGTCGGACAATTGGAATGGGCGGGATGGCGGGTTTTTAAGAAAGGCGGAGAGGAATCGATGACAGAACAGATTTTGAGCCTGGCTTGTGGGATCACAAACCCTTCTGAGGAAGAGATGCCTCTGCTGGAAACCTTGTGTCATGCGGCGGAAACCATGTGGAGCAAACGAATCAGGGGAGATGCGACCGTTGAGGAGTGTGCGGAGGCTTTTTTATGTGCGGCTGCATTTACAGCAGCGGCTGATTTTGTGGTGAGCCGGAACAGCGAGAGTGTGGAATCCTTTACGGCTGGAGAAATTTCCGTAAAGCGAAGCGGAAGCGCAGAGGGAGGCGCTCAGGCTGAAGCATTGCGAAAGGCCGCGGAGAGATTGATGACCCCGTATGCAGTGACAGAAACGTTCGCTTTTAAAGGAGTACGGGGATGACTGACTGGATTCGGGAAATTTTGAGTCGGCACGGACAGATGGTGACAATTCGCACAGAGAACGGCGATGCGGCAACCCGTGCGTTTATCCAGCCGGTAACGGAACGTCATGAACAGGATCCGCAGGAACAGACAGGGATCGGTGCAATTGACGGAAGATTATGGCTGTATCTGGGACGCAGCACCGTGGATACAACGGACCGAATCCTCTGGAATGGGATGGAGTTTCAGGTACGAAGCAGCCGCCCCTATTACATCGGTGAGACGATGCTCTATTGGTGGGCCTCGCTGGAACAGGCAAAGGAGGCCGCAGAATGAAGGAATTAATCCAAGTAAAGCAGGCTGTTGTCCAGGCGATGAATCATGCGGGCGTAACGGCCATTGAAGCATTCCCCGACGCCAAGGCAAAAGCTTATTCCGGTGCAGTGGCGACGGTTGCGGTGGGCGCCGCAGAAGGAAAGACCCTTGGGTTCTGCAACTACCTGGGAGAAATCTATGATGATGCGGCGGGGACCGTGCGGGAGCTTTACGGCAAACAGTTGGAGGGTGACATCTCGGTGGACATCCGGGCCAGTCGCGCGGCAGACTGTGAAACCGGCTGCCAGCAGGCATCAGAAGTGCTTCTGGGTGGTTTGCCCAGCGGCATTCGCCCGGGAGAGCTTCGCTGGGAGGCACTGGTTTGGGAGAAGGCAACAGGTATGTTTTTGCGAAAAGGACACCTGCAGTGTCAGGCGGTCTTTGTGGCACAGAGTCAGGAGGATAGCGAACTCTTCCTGGACTTTATTTTGAAAGGAGTCATGCAGAATTGAGCGAGATGAAGCATGAACGACCGGGTGTTTATTCGGTCTATGACGCGTCGGCCGTTGTAACGGCCGGCCGAGGCAACAAGACGGTGGGTGTGGCGGCCAAAGC
>JAZNIX010000017.1:0-8816 GCA_045577715.1 Faecousia sp. | reverse complement strand
GCGACTGTCCTGTAGCGGTACCCGACATCTGCCTGCGGTGACGAAGCACCTTGGCATCTGTCGACCGCAGCCACTCTCTCGCCTCCTTTCTTCCGCCACAGGCGGCAGTCGGCTCGCTCCCCGTGAAAATAAGTAATGCGGACATATTTATATCCCCCAGCCTTACAGCTGGGGGAGTTTTTATGCCTGCAGGTATCTTTGGACACGTGAGGAAGGCATGAGGGTAAATTCTCTGGCCACAAAATAAAGATGCGTTAGTACATCCCCAAACCAAATAGTTGAGGTTTCCTTTGCAATATGCTACAATAACAAAAGACAGAGACAAGGAGTGGATATCTGTGAAAAAAGGGGATTGGATTTACCAACAGTATTTGAACATTTTACATGAGGAGCTGCGTCCGGCAATGGGGTGCACAGAGCCCATTGCGTTGGCCTTGATTGGTGCAAAGGCCCGGGAATTGCTGGGCTCTCTCCCGGAACGGATGGAGCTGCGGGTCAGCGGAAACATCATAAAGAATGTAAAAAGCGTTATCGTTCCCAATACCGGCGGTCTTCACGGTATGGAGGCGGCGGTTTGTGTGGGTATCGTTGCCGGTGACCCGGAAAAGGAGTTTCAGGTTATCAGCAGTGTCAGCGAAGGGCAGAGGCAGGCGCTGAAGCAGTATATGCAGACCGTTTCTCTGCAAATCACCCCATCGGATTCCGGCTTGACCTTTGATATTGACCTATCGGTATTTCATGGGGACCAGCAGGCACGGCTGCGTATCGTGAATCATCACACCAATCTTGTCTATCTGGAAAAGAATGGCCAGGTGCTTTTGAATCTGCCGGTTGCAGAGGCTTCGGAGGATCATTTAACAGACAAAAGCTGTTTAAATTTGGAATCCATTGTGGATTTTGTGGATCATTTGGATGTGGAAGATGTGCGCCGGTGCGTAGGAGAACAGATACGTTGCAATATGGCCATTGCCAGAGAAGGACTCTCGGGAAATTGGGGCGCAAATATCGGCAAGGTTATTTTACAGCGGCAGGGAACGCTCCTTTGCAAACAGGCGGCGGCTTACGCGGCGGCAGGCTCGGATGCCCGGATGAGCGGTTGTGAAATGCCGGTGATGATTCTTTCCGGCAGCGGAAACCAGGGAATCACCGCCAGTGTACCGGTAGCGGTCTATGCCGAGGCCATGGGCGCCCCGGAGGAGGATTTGCTTCGGGCGGTGACTCTCAGCGATTTGGTAACGGTGCATCAAAAAGCCGGAATCGGCCGCCTTTCTGCCTATTGCGGAGCAATCAGTGCCGGCTGCGGCGCCGGCGCAGGCATTGCCTATCTGCAGGGAGGACGGGCCCATGCGGTGGCCCATGTGGTGGTGAATGCGGTAGCCATTCTATCAGGAACGATTTGTGACGGTGCCAAGCCCTCCTGTGCGGCAAAAATTGCCGCGGCGGTGGATGCGGGAATTTTGGGCTGTGATATGTATTGGGAGCATCAGCAGTTTTACGGCGGCGACGGGATTATCACCAAGGGCGCAGATAAAACAGTGAGCAATGTTGGCCGTCTGGCCCGGGAGGGCATGCGGGAAACCGACCGCACGATTTTAAAAATTATGCTGGATGAGTAAACTGGAATTTGAAAATGGAAGGAAAGAGGTATGATTTTTCCTTTTCTTGGGCATACTGGCACAGAAACCCTAGATAAGGAGGAAAAATCATGAAAAAGAATGTATGCATCTTTCTTGCTCTGGTGCTTGGGGCTTTTGCCTTAAGCGGATGCAGGCGCAATGTACCGCAGGATACCACCGGAGAGATTGTACCCAGCACCACCACGGTTCCCGTGCAGACATCCTCTACGGAAACCACCGGCAGGGAAGAAGCACAGAATCAGAGCGTAACCATTTTGCAGGATATCTGGAATCAGTACGGTGAGGAGGAGCGGTTTGCTTCCTACGGCGGAGAAATTGCCCAATCCACCAACGATGCCCCCGGCAGTTTAGATGTGAAAAATGCAGAGGAAATGGTCAATCGGTATTTGCTCCCTGAGGCGCAAATGGCATCCATTGACGAGGGCGCATCTTTGGTGCATATGATGAACAGCAATATTTTCACCGGTGTTGCGGTAAGACTGGCACCGTCGGCGGATATGACGCAGTTGTATGAAGCCTGGCGGGATGCCATCCAGAAAAATCGGTGGATTTGCGGACAACCGGACAGACTTTTGATGGCAGATGTTGGGGGAACCCATCTTATTATGGTGTTTGGCAGTACAGAAGCGGTACAGACCTTTTCCAATAAGCTGGGGGTGGCATATCCCCAGGCCCGGGTGCTGTATGTAGAAGCCATTGTAAGTTAATCGCAAGGGCGGCGTTTTTCGCCGCCCTTTCTTTATGGATACGGGAAGGGAGTAAGTATGCTTTTTTCGGGAGTTCCTTTTTTGTTTTATTTTCTGCCGCCGGTGGTGTTGCTGTATTTTCTTTTGCCAAAGGGAGCAAAAAACGGCTTTTTGTTGCTGGCGAGCCTTCTGTTTTATGCTTGGGGCGAACCCCGGTATGTGGTGCTGATGGCGGTGGCCATCGTGCTGTTTTATTTCTATGGTTTGCAGATAGAAAGGGGCAGGACAACCCTTGCGGGAAAGCTGTGGCTATTTGCGGCAATTTTTACGGGGGTTGTGATGCTGTCCGTATTCAAATACGCGGATTTTGCTTTGGAAAACTGGAACCGTTTGACGGGGATGGATTTGGGCCTTTTACGGTTGGCCCTGCCCATCGGCATCAGCTTTTATACTTTTCAATGCATGAGCTACGGAGTGGATGTATACCGGGGGCATGCCAAAGCACAGCGAAATTTGGTTGATTTTGGCACTTATGTAGCGTTGTTTCCACAGCTGATTGCCGGGCCCATTGTCCGCTATGTGGATGTAGACAATGCCTTAAAGGACCGAAAAACCACTTGGGAGGATATTTCGCAGGGGCTGTTTGGGTTTTTAATAGGGTTGGGGAAAAAGGTGTTGCTGGCCAATCCCTTGGGGGAACTGACAGTGCTGTTTCGGGAGTCGGGAGAAAAATCTTTGCTGTTTTACTGGCTGTATGCTGTGGCATTTACCTTGCATATTTATTTTGATTTTTCCGGTTACAGCGATATGGCCATCGGCCTTGGGCGCATTTTTGGCTTTCGGTTTCCCAAAAATTTCAATTATCCCTATATTTCCGGCAGCATTACCGAATTTTGGCGGCGTTGGCACATGACGCTGGGCTCTTGGTTTCGGGATTATGTGTATATTCCCTTGGGAGGCAATCGGGTCAGCCGGGGTCGCTGGGTGGTAAATATTTTTGCGGTGTGGATGCTCACCGGCCTTTGGCATGGAGCGGCTTGGAATTTTGTGGTATGGGGACTGCTGTTTGCGGTGTTTTTGTTGCTGGAAAAGTGGCTGCCGCTGCCAAAATGGCTGCGAAGAATATATGTCATGCCTGTGATTATTGTCAGCTTTGTGATTTTTAACGGACAGACCTTGGCCCAGGCCTGGCAGGACATTCAGGGAATGTTTGGCTTGCTTCCAATTCCTGCGGTTAGCACGGAGGCACTGTATTATTTGAAAAGCTACGGCGGCTTACTGCTGCTGGGGCTGGTGGGGGCTACACCCCTGGTGAGAAATGCCGGAGTGTGGCTGGAGAAGTATTTTCAGGGAACGCCTGTACTCCGGTTGGCAGTGGGGCTGGGATTGCTGCTTGTTTGCACCGGATATTTGGTGGACGGCTCGTTTAATCCCTTCTTGTATTTTCGTTTTTAGGAGGCAGCATGAAGCAGACAAAAAGGAATATTGTGGCGATGCAAATCATCATGGCGGTCTGGCTGGTGCTGGCGGTTTGGGCGTGGCTTCGGCCATCGACGGAAACATCGGTTTCCGAGCGGAGAGAGCTGCAGCAATTTCCCGAGCTATCTGTAAATACCGTGATGGATGGCAGTTTTGCGGAGAAGTTTGAAAGCTATACTTTGGATCAATTTCCTGCCCGGGACGGATTTCGGCGGTTAAAGGCCGGCTTTCACTATGGAGTGCTGAGGCAAAAGGATAATAACGGCATTTATTTGTCCCAAGGGTATGCGGCCCAGCTGGAATACCCTCTGAACGAAAAGTCCGTTGACCATGCCTTGCAGGTGTTTCGGGGAATTTGGGAAAGCTATCTGCAGGATGCTAAGGTATATTTGTCTATTATCCCGGATAAAAGCTATTTTTTGGCGGAAGAGGGCGGCTACCCTGCCATGGATTACAGCAAGCTGGAGAATAAGATGAAAGAAGGCATGTCTTTTGCGGATTATGTAAACCTAAAGGACCTGCTTTCTATTCAGCATTACTATCGAACGGATACCCATTGGCGGCAGGAAACACTGACACAGGCCGCACAGCGGCTGTGTGGTGCGATGGGAGCTCCGTGGCCGGAAAATTGGCAGTTTTCAGCCCGGGCGGTGGAGAAGCCCTTCTACGGCGTATACTACGGTCAGGCGGCACTGCCCATGCAGCCGGAGGTGCTGTATACCATGGAAAGTGATTTGTTGGCGGATTGCCGGGTTTACAATTACGAAACCGGCAGTTACGCGGCGGTATATGACCCCAAAAAGCTGGAAGGGAAAGATTTATATGAGGTATATCTATCCGGGCCGGTATCCTTACTGACCGTGGAAAATCCCCACGCCACAACGGAGCGGGAGCTCATTATTTTTCGGGATTCCTTTGGCAGTTCCATTGCGCCGTTGCTGGTGCCCGGATATAAGTCTGTCACCTTGGTGGATGTGCGCTATGTGCCGTCAAACATGCTGGGAAGATTTCTGGATTTTCACGGCCAGGATGTTTTGTTCCTGTACAGCACCCTGGTGCTGAACAACAGTTCTCAGCTGAAATAAGAAAATGACCGCCTTTGGGCGGTCATTTTTATCCGTGCGTTAGGTTTTGCATCCAACGCTTTCCCTTTATCATTACGGTGCCGATGAAGCATTTGATAAAATCTGTACTTAAACAAAGCGCATACATGGGGATAATGGGGATTTGGGTGAAACGGCTCAGGCAATAGGCCAATGGGACACTGACCGCCCACATAAAGCAACTGTCGAAAAGCAGGGTAATTAGCGTCTGCCCGCCGGAGCGCAGGGCAAAATATACGCCGTGGACATAGGCGTTAAAGGGCATAAACAGGGCGCTGACACAAATCAGCTTTGCGGCAAGGCTGCGGACGGAATCGGAGGTGTTATAAATTTCCGGGAACAGACCGGAGGTCAATACCAGAATGATACCGATTACCACACAGGAGAACACGGAGATAGCGGCAATTTTTCGGAAGGAATCCCGTACATGGTGCTCTTGCGCGCCGGCACCCAAAAGCTGGCCAATCACGATGCTCATAACACTGCCCATGGACAAAAACAGCACACTGGCCAAATTGAAAATGGTGCTGGAGATATTCACTGCGGCCACCACATCCAAGCTCCGGACGGAATAACATTGGTTCAAAACAGCAGTGCCGATGGCATAAAAACATTCGTTCAGCAATAAAGGTGTGCTACAAACGAAAATCTGCACAAAGAGCTTTTTCGGAATCCGGAAAGAGCGGTAAGCACCGCAGATGAAGGGGTTTTTCCTGGGGTTGGCGTGGGTCCAAAGGGCAACGATGCCCAACTCCACATATCGGGATACCACCGTTGCAATGGCGGCACCCTGAACCCCCAGAACCGGCGCACCGAAATTGCCGAAAATCAGCACATAATTCAAAAACAGATTCACAAGAACAGCGCAAATGCCGGCCACCATAGGAATGAAGGTTTGTCCTGTTTCCCGGAGCGTGCTGGAATAGGCATTGGTAAGGGCGAAGGGCAACAGGCCCAGCAGTAGAATCTTCAGATAGGAAAGGCCATGCTCCAGAGAGAGCTGCGCCTGCGCAGGATTTCCCTCTCCGCTTAGGTAGAGGCGAATCAGCGGCCCTCCTGCCACACAGAATAGCCCTACCCAAAAAGCAGTCAGCAGGAAACCGGCGTAGATTTTGAACCGGAAGCTATAGCGAATTCCATCACGGTCACCGGAGCCGTAAAATTGGGCGGTAAAAATACCTGCCCCGGATACGGCTCCGAAAATGCATAGATTGAAAACAAACAGAAGCTGATTGACAATGGCCACACCGCTCATTTCCACAGTACCAACCCGGCCCACCATAATATTATCCAGCAAAAGGACAAAATTGGTAATGAAGTTTTGAATGACAATGGGCACGGCAACGGTTGCAATGTGACGGTAAAATACCTTGTCACCGATGAATTTACGGAGCATAAAGCACCTCACATAGGATAATTAGTATTATTTGTCATATTATAGCAGAAAACCTAAGCAGGAACAAGCCCTGTCCGAAAAAGAGTGATATTTCCTTACCGCCCGGGTCAAATTCACTGCCCTCCGGCAGGCCGCAGCAACGGCCGGAGTCGGACACCAGTACCATCCGGTGTGCACCAAACATGGAAAAGGCCAACCGGACAGAGGCAGGTCTAAAATTTCCAGCTTCCGCGCATAAAGCTTCTGAAAGAAATCATAATCAAACGCCCGGGTCCAGGGCGGGGCTGTGCTTAATAGAACAGTCGATTCCTAAGTAGTTCATATTCATAACCTCTGCATTCCTGTAAGAAATGGTGTAAAACCTTCTGCTAAGATCATCTTATCACAGCCCATAGGGGATTGCAATCTGAGGGCTTTACCATTTCCAAGGGCAAATGTATCAAAAAAAGCAGGATTGGCCCATGGACAGGACATTTCCGGAAAAGGATACAATTATTCCGAAAAATCCTTGCTATTTGCGTTTTGATTTAGTACAATAATCGGGTAGGAAAAAAGAGAGAGGTAAGAATATGGGGAAGATTGCCTTTGATAACGAACAATACCTAAAAACCCAATCGGGGCATATCCGTCAGCGCATCAGCCAGTTTGGCGGTAAGCTGTATCTGGAATTTGGCGGCAAGCTGTATGACGATAACCACGCTTCCCGGGTGTTGCCCGGTTTTCAGCCGGACAGCAAGCTGAAAATGCTGATTCAGCTAAAGGATCAGGTGGAGATGGTCATTGCCATCAACGCCGCGGACATTGAGCGTAATAAGGTGCGGGGAGATTTGGGAATCACCTATGACCGGGATGTGATCCGGTTGGTGGATGTGTTCCGCAGCTTTGGCCTTTATGTTTCCAGCGTGGTGCTGACACGCTATGATGAGCAGGCCACAGCCAAGGCGTTCCAGGCCCGGTTGGAAAGTATGGGCTTGAAGGTCTACCGTCACTACGCCATTGCAGGCTATCCGTCGGATACAGCCCATATTGTCTCCGATGAGGGCTTTGGTAAAAATGAATATATCGAAACCACCCGCTCTTTGGTGGTGGTAACTGCGCCGGGGCCCGGCAGCGGAAAGCTGGCCACCTGTGCCAGCCAGCTGTATCATGAGCATAAGCGGGGCGTAAAAGCCGGCTATGCCAAGTTTGAGACCTTCCCGGTGTGGAATTTGCCCTTAAATCATCCGGTGAACCTTGCCTATGAGGCGGCTACGGCAGATTTAAGCGATGTGAATATGATTGACCCCTTCCATTTGGAAGCTTACGGAGAAATGACGGTCAATTACAATCGGGATGTGGAGGCATTCCCGGTGCTGGTGACCATGTTTGAGAAGATTTTAGGGGAGTGTCCCTACAAATCTCCCACAGATATGGGTGTCAATATGGTAGGCAACTGCATCATTGACAACGATGCGGCAGAAGAAGCCTCCCGGCAGGAAATCATCCGCCGTTACTATGCGGCATTGTGCGACCAGAAGCAGGGCAAGGCCTCGGAGGATGTGGTACGAAAGCTGGAACTTCTGATTAAGAAGGCAGGCGTGGATGTGCGCAGCCGCCGTGTGGTGGCACCGGCTTTGGAGAAAGCGGAAAAAACAGGGCTTCCTGCGGCGGCCATGGAGCTGATGGACGGACGCATCATTACCGGAAAAACCTCAAATCTGTTGGGCGCTTCCTCGGCATTGCTTCTCAACGCGCTGAAGGCTTTGGGCGGGATTCAGGATGATTTGCATTTGATTTCCCCGGTGGCCATTGACCCCATTCAGCATTTGAAGGTGGCCCATCTGGGCAACCGGAATCCCCGGCTGCATACGGACGAAACCCTGATTGCCCTGTCTATCAGCGCCGCCACCAATCCCACGGCGGAGCTGGCCATGGAGCAGCTGAGCAAGCTGCGGGGCTGTGAGGTGCATTCGTCTGTGATTCTGTCGCCGGTGGATGAAAAGGTGTTTAAGCGGTTGGGAATCAATCTGACCTGCGAGCCCCGTTATAAAGCATAAATCAGGGAACTATCCCGGATGTATAAAATAAACGGATGCATATAAAAGAAAGGTGTGTTTTTTATGAAAAATTTATCTTATCAAACATTGCAAGAGCAGGGCTATAACGGATATCTTCTGAAGCAGGCACCGGAAAAGGTACTGCAGTTCGGTGAGGGAAATTTCCTCCGGGCATTTGTCAACTACTGGTTCGATGTTGCCAATGAAAAGGCAGGCTGGAACGGAAAATGTGTGCTGGTTCAGCCCATCGCTCAGGGCTTGACCGAGCTGATCAATAAGCAGGAAGGCTTGTATACTTTGTATCTTCGTGGCACAGAAAACGGAGAAAAGGTAGACCGTAAGCGGGTGATTTCCTCTGTTTCCCGTTGCCTGAATCCTTATGCAGAGGATGGCTTTAACCAAATGATGGAACTGGCTGTGTCCGACGAACTGGAATATGTGGTGTCCAATACCACAGAAGCCGGTATTGTCTATGATTC
>JAZNIX010000016.1:0-6516 GCA_045577715.1 Faecousia sp. | reverse complement strand
GCCAACAAGGCTGCTACCAAGGCTCTGGTTGCCAACCTGGAAGCTAAGGTTTGCTGCGATCTGGTTGCTGACATCCTGGACAAGAAGGCTTACCTGTCCAAGAAGTCCATCTGGATCTTCGGCGGCGACGGCTGGGCCTATGACATCGGCTTCGGCGGCGTGGACCACGTTCTGGCTTCCGGCGAGGATGTGGACATCTTCGTCTTCGATACCGAGGTCTACTCCCCCACCGGCGGCCAGGCCGCCAAGGCCTCCAACATCGGTCAGGTTGCCCAGTTTGCCGCCTCCGGTAAGGAAACCAAGAAGAAGTCCCTGGCCGAAATCGCCATGAGCTACGGCTACGTCTACGTTGCCCAGATTGCTATGGGTGCTAACCAGGCTCAGACCATCAAGGCCATCTGTGAGGCTGAGGCCTACAACGGTCCTTCCCTCATCATCGGCTACGCTCCCTGTGAGATGCACTCCATTAAGGGCGGCATGACCAACTGCCAGGCCGAAATGAAGAAGGCTGTGGAATGTGGCTACTGGAATCTGTTCCGCTTCGATCCCTCCAAGGAAACCGGTAAGTTCACTCTGGACTCCAAGGCTCCCAAGGATGGCTATCAGGAATTCCTGATGAACGAGGCCCGTTACAGCCGTCTGACCCGTGAGTTCCCCGAGCGTGCAACCGAGCTGTTCGCAAAGAACGAAGCTGCCGCCAAGGAGCGTTACGAGCATCTGGTGAAGCTGGTCGAAATGTACAAGGACTAATCCTTATCCCTAACAATGACCGCCCCCGTTTCCGGGGGCGGGTCTTTTCAAAAGACAGGAACGCGATAAATGATTGTTTAGCGGAGCACAAAGGCTCCCCTTGTCAGGGGTAAGCGAAGCGCAGTCGCGGTAGTGAATGACAGTCCGGTGGACTGTCCGAGCCGCGACCGGGCTCGCCTCAGCGAGCTGTCACGCGAACAGCGTGACTGAGGGGTAGTTTCTCTCCCTCCGAGCCGCCATTCGGCGGCCCACCTCCCTCGTCAGAGGGAGGCTCCGGATATACCTCTCATAACATATACAATCATTTACCGGCCTTAACACTAGTGAAGGGAGAAACCCCATGCTTTGTACTGTTGTTGATATTCGCGGCGACTATGCCTATATAAAGTACGATGACACCGGTGTGGTATCCGAGGTTGCCATCGCACTGCTCCCCTTTGGGATCGATGTAGGCGACCGTCTGAAATTTGAAAACTACGAATTTATCCAACTGTAAAAACAAGCCCCGGGAATCCCCCGGGGCTTGCATTTCTTTATTCTTCCGTATCATGCGTATTTTGTTCCTGACGCTCCGCCTTGCGCTGCTTGCGCTTTTTTTCGCGGCGGTCAATCTGTTTTTGCTTAAAACCGGAACGAAGCATCGGCGGATGGTCCTGCAATTTGCTGGACTCAATTCCACGGGCGGCCAAGCGTTTTTGGGTAAACTCTCTAAGAAGCGTGTATACAACGGAGGCAAAGGGAATCATAAGCAACATTCCGCCTACGCCCATTAAATCTCCGCCGACGGCCACCGCCACCAGCACCCACATACCGGGCAAACCAATGGAGCTGCCCACCACTCTGGGATAAATCATATTGCCCTCAATCTGCTGAATAACCAGGAACATAATCACAAACCAGAATGCCAGCACCGGATTATCCACCAAAATGAAGAACGCGCCCAAAACACAACCCACGAAAGCACCAACAATGGGCACAAGGGCCGTTATCGCAATGATAACACTGACAAGAGGCATATAGGGCATTTTGAATATGGACATCGCTACAGCAAACATACAGCCCAGAATCAGTGCCTCCAGACACTGGCCGGAAATAAAGTTAGAAAAGGCAGAGTTGGTCATCCGCAGAATTCGCACCGCTTCATCGCTGGCTTTTTCCGGGAAGATGGAATAAAGCAGCCGTCTTCCCTGCCGGGCAAGAATCTCTTTTCTGCTTAGGCAATACAGTCCAAATACAATACTTAAAACCGCGTTGAAAATTCCGGTGGAGAAACTGATAATCGCAGTAAAGGCCGTATCTGCAAGGGATGTGAAGCCGTTCGTTACAAAGCCAAGGAGCTTTTGTATCAAGCCCGTCCAGTCAATACTGTCAAAGCTGGTATATTCCGACAGCCACTCCATCAGCTCCGGATGCTCATCCAGGAATGTTTGACCGGCATCTATCACCCGCTCCACAAAGGAAGGAAGTCTGGAAATCAAGGATTCTACTGTTGCAACGATTTGGGGCAGCAGCAGATACACAACACCCGTTAGACACAGCACTACCGCCAAAAAGGTCAGAAGCATTGCAATACCACGGCGAAGTCCCGGTTTCTTCACCTTCTTCAATGTCTTCTCTATGGCCCGCATGGGAACATTCAAAACGAACGCAATGGCAGCACCGGCCGCAAAGGGCGATAAGATTCCCCAAACGGTCTTCAGAAGCATCGTCAGCCGCTCTGTTTCATGCAACAGCCAATAAAGTCCGATACATCCGGCAACGCCCAGGAAAATTGTCCGAAGGGTTTTTTTATTCAATTCCAACACGCATCCCTCCTTTAAGACTTATTATAGTTTATTTTTCGCAAAAAGCCAATGAAATTTTTATGAAAACAGACATTTTATTAAATTTTCTTCAATGCGGCACACAAAGCCTCTACATTTTCCTCTTTTGTGGCCCAGCTGGTACAAAAACGAACAGCCCGATGGCTATCGTCAACCCGCTCCTGCTCCGTAAAGGTAAATTGCTTGCTTAGCACATCCAATGCATCATCGGATAAAATGGGGAAAATTTGATTGGTGGTACCCGGCACCAGATAGGCACATCCCCGAGCATCCAGCGTCTGGCGGATACGGTCTGCCATCCGGTCGGCATGGGCTGACAGCTTGAAATACAGGTCATCGGTAAACAGCGTGTCAAACTGAAGCCCCAACAATCGGCCCTTTGCCAGCATTGCCCCATGCTGTTTCATAAGATACCGAAAATCCTCATCTATGGCCGGTTGGCTGATCACCACCGCTTCCCCAAACAGCGCCCCGACCTTTGTTCCGCCGATATAAAATACGTCGCAAAGTCTGGCCAAATCCGCAAGTGTCACGTCGTTGTCCTTTGCCGCCAGGCCATACCCCAGCCGGGCGCCGTCTAAAAACAAATACAGTCCCAGTTTCTTACATACCTGTGACAAAGACTCCAGTTCTTGAAGGGTATACAGCGTTCCCAGTTCTGTGGGGTTGGAAATATATACCATCTTCGGCTGTACCATGTGCTCCACCGCACCGGACTCCCTTTGCAGGCGTACCACCTGCTCTACCTGTTGAGCCGTAATTTTCCCGTCCTCCGAGTCCACCGCCAGAACCTTGTGTCCGGTGGCTTCCACCGCACCGGTTTCATGTACATGAATATGCGCACTGACAGCACCAATCACGCCCTGATGAGGGCGCAGTGCCGCATCAATTACCGTAAGATTTGTCTGGGTACCCCCGACCAAAAAATGAACCCCCAAATCTTCCTTCTGGCAAAGCCTGCGGATTTTGTCTGCCGCCATGCGGCAATATGCATCCTCACCGTATCCCGGTGTCTGCTCCAAATTGGTTTGCTGAAGCCGCTGAAGAATCGATTCATGGCAGCCCTCGCTGTAATCGTTATGAAACATCATCATTACTGTAGCCTCCTATCTTTCTGTGTCCTATTTTATTCCCTTTCTATGGCCCTGTCAAGAACGCATATTCCGTTCGGAGCAGGCATAAGGTTTTCATGGTAGCACACAGCATCGGAGGGGAGATTATGTCAGATACCATCGAAGAACGTGCCTGCGAATTGGCTGTGTACATGATTGAAACCGGCGCCACTGTCCGCGCTGCCGCCCGGCACTTTGGCATCTCAAAATCCACCGTGCATAAAGACCTTCAGCAACGCCTGCCCCAGTATAACCGCATCCTTTATGACCAAGTGCGACAGGTACTGGACCTTAACAAGCAGCAACGGCATATCCGCGGCGGCATTGCCACAAGAAAAAAATACAAAGGGGAAGCATAACATGACGGGGCGCTGTATGCGCCCCGTCATCATTTATAAATCATCTGCATCCTGTACCGGCCGCTCCCCTTTTTCAGTGGGTACACCCGTATAACTGCCAAAGGGGTCTGTGTTGATGACTTCCTTTTTATCCTTCTTCTTTTTCCACATAATAATCTCTCCCCGATTGTCTTTTTCTTCGCTTTATGATATCATATCCGAAAAGGAGGGATTCTATGTTTGACGTCACCCTGATTGCCATGGGAAAGCTGAAGGAAACATTTTACCTATCCGCCGCAGAAGAATACCAAAAGCGTTTGAAGGGTTACTGCAATTTCCACATTTTGGAGCTGCCGGAATACCGTCTGCCGGAGAATCCCTCAAAAACAGAAATCTCTGCCGGTTTGGACAAGGAAGCGGAGCTGATTCTGTCAAAAATTCCAAAGGGCGCATGGTTTTGTATTTTTACCCCCGAGGGAAAAACCCTCTCCAGCCCGGATTTCGCCCAAAAGCTGAAAGATGTTAAGCTCAGTGGAAAAAGCAGTGCCTGCTTTTTGATTGGTTCTTCCTTTGGCATTTCCCAGAAAATCAAGGACATGGCAGACTTTAAGCTGTCCATGGGGCCCATGACCTTTCCCCACCATTTGGCCCGGATTATGGTGCTGGAGCAGCTTTACCGGGCTGAGGCAATACAGTCAGGAAGCAAATACCATAAATAGAAACAGCCCGTCAAAAGACGGGCTGTTTTCTTAAAATTCTCCAAAGTCATACATCACCGCGGACAAAGCGCACAGCGGCGCGGTTTCGCATCGCAAAATCCGTTTTCCCAGGGTGCAGACAGTCATTCCTGCGGATTGAGCCTGCAGCACTTCCTTTTCCTCCAAGCCCCCCTCCGGGCCGGTCAGGAGGCTGACAGAGCGGTACTTCTCACCTGTCAATGCCATCTTCAAGGTGGTAGCCTGCTCATTTTCGTAAAACAGCAAGGCCTTTTCCGCTTTCACTGCCCGTTGGATCGCCTCTGTAAAGCTTTTCAGGACGATCACCTGTGGGATTCTCCCCCGACCGGATTGCTCCGCCGCTGATGCGGCAATCTTCTGCCACCGCTCCAGCTTTTTCTGCAGGCTTTTTTCATCCGGTCTGGAAACACATCTGTTGGAGGGAAATGCCACGATCTCATAAGCCCCCAGCTCTGTTGCCTTTTGAATCACGTGCTCCAGCTTGTCCCCCTTGGGAAAGGCCATATAGACCCGCACACAGACGGAAGCCTCCGTTTTGCTCTCCTGCCGGGAAAGCACCACCAGGCTGATTTGCCCGGGGCTGACATCACTGACCGTGCAAATACACTCTCTGCCCTCACCGTCACATACCAAGACCTGCTCCCCGTTTTTCAGGCGCAGTACCTTGGCGTGGTCTGCGTTTTCACCGGTCAATACCAAAAAATCCCCGTCTAACTCCCGGGACGTTACAAAAAATCTGGTCATTTGAATCCCCCGTAACCACCGCAAGCGACCCTTGCGGCTCTTTACAGGTCATTATACCACCAAGATCAGCACATTGCAAATAAAATCGGTATGGATGAAGAAGCTGCATCCTCGTAGGCGAATCTCCCTGCCGTAAGAGCTTATAGGGGAGGCGTTGGTGGTGCTCCTTCACAACAATGACGTATAATTTTAGGCTTAACAAGGTAGTAGGGACCTAACAGGAGGTATGCGCGTATTTAACGACAAACATTAAATTTTAATTGACAAACATTAAAATCTGTGCTAAGCTTATACCAACAAATACTTTGGAGGTGCTTATTATGAAAGGTCTTAACAAGCTTGGAACAGTGATCACAAAAATCTTAGAGGTATTTCACTGGGTAGGCGCCGCGTTGATGCTGGCCGCTACCGTGTGCTCCGTTGCCGCGCCCAATTGGGTCAATCGCTTCGTCAGTTTTGATGGGAAGGATTGCTGTGGGGCAGAGCTCAATGTG
Source organism: Faecousia sp. (assembly GCA_045577715.1). Taxonomy (GTDB): domain Bacteria; phylum Bacillota; class Clostridia; order Oscillospirales; family Oscillospiraceae; genus Faecousia. The sequence goes on along the minus strand of JAZNIX010000016.1, from coordinate 518 downwards.
TACGGCTTCGAAGTCAACGCCCCTGTTGTGGACGGCAAGACGGATATGGTATCGTTTTTCCTCTTTGGCATCGGCGCGGTGATCATCCTTGCGGTGATGGCGATGGTATTTCGCAATCTGCACCTGATCTTTAAGAAGTCCGAAAACGCCACGCCCTTCCAAAAGGACAATGTGCGCCTGATGCGCCAAATCGGCATTTTCTCCATCTCCGTGCCCCTGATCGGACTCATTATGAGCACCATTATCCGCCTGGTCACCGGTGTGGAAACAGCAGAGATCAGCATTGATATGAGCGGCATTTTTATGGGCATCATTATTTTGTGTCTTACACAGTTTTTTGCCTATGGCGCCAAGCTTGAAAAAGATGTTGACGGATTGGTGTAAGGGGGCATTATGGGTAAAATCGTTCTCCGTTTGGATCGAATGATGGTAGAGAGGAAAATTTCTTTAAACGAACTTGCGGAACGTGTGGGAATCTCCAATGTCAATCTTTCCAAAATCAAAAACAACAAGGTGAC
>JAZNIX010000015.1:0-45177 GCA_045577715.1 Faecousia sp. | reverse complement strand
CGGGGGCTGTGGTGGGGGTGTTGGGCACAGTGGGTGTTGTGCCGAGAACGGGAATTTCCTTACCCTTTTCAATCACATAGCCACAGACAGAGCATACCTTATCGCCGGTGTAACCCTTTTTCGTAGTTGTGGCATCCTTTGCATTTACAATCTTTTCAGTATGCGCCTTCTTCCCTTCCGTCATTACCGCGCCGCAAAGGGAACAGGTAATGTCGGTGGTACAATTGCCGTCATCTTTGTTAGCCACATGGCTACAAGCCTTTACATTCAAAGACACTGCAGAGGATTCTACAGAATTTTCATTTCTATCCCACACCAAGCACTTGTACTGATGGCCATTATTTGACGTTTTCAGAACATCGGTGGTATAAGATGCCGAGGTGCCGCCGGGAATCACTTTCCAGCCGCTGCCTTCATTGACATACCATTGGTAGGTCAGGCCGTTACCGGTAGCTTTTACGCTAAAGGTGGCCTTATTCCCCTCTGTTGCGGTCTGGGCGGTGGGCTGGGTATTGATTTTGACATCAACATCTTTCATTTCGCCGTCATAGTTCACCGCGTCCAGACTCGACTGCACAAGCACCTCGTCAATACGAAGGGATGCATCTCCGGTGGTCACTGCAATATAGCAAATATAATCGCCCACTGCAACATTGGCATTCAGCGAAAGTGTAACACCGTTATTGACACAGACGGATGCGGTAGGGGTCTTCTTCGCTAATCCAAGATTAATTTTAATATTGTTCCATCCGGCATTCAGCTTCACACCGACATCATAGCCATTTGCGTAGAGTGCGTTACCCTTGACGGTCAAGGAAATAGGGGCGCATTTTCTTATTACAGGTGTAAATGCGGACTGGAGTTCGATAGTAAATGTAGACTGTCCGTCAGCATATACGTCCAGAGAAACGGTGCCGTTTTGCAGGTAAGGTATGGAGCGGGAAACCAGACCGTTGGGTGCAATCTCCAGAGCGTACTTCCCTGCCGAGGCATTATTGGAAATTGATGTGCCGCCGGAATAGGTAATCCAGCCCTCATACTTGGTATTTTGATTTTCAAAGGAGTCATAGGCACCCTTGGTGCGGTAGAACCAATTTTCAAAATTCGTCAGTCGGGTGAACACCTTATATCCGGGATAGATGGTGTAATAGGCGATCAACAAATCATCGCCCCACTTCGCAACGGATGGATTTGTGATAAACGCACCCAGTTCTGTCTGGGTATAGTTCTCCAGGAAGGTTTTCGAGAAGGCATTTTGTATGTTGCGGAACGTATACAAGCCATCGTAGGACACTGCAATACTCAGAGGCATACGGTTAAAGGTGTGCCCGCCAAAGGCATTGTTACCGCCCCAAACAAAGAGGGGGTCGCCGTCAATCTTATTCAGCACAGGCTGGGTATTGGTGCCGTAAACCGTTGAGGAGGTCGGCGTTGTCCAGCTCAGACCGGAATCCTTCGACACGGAGGTCGCAAAGGTAACAACCTTGTTTGTCTGGTAGCGGCAATACCATACCAGCTCACCGCTTTCATTTTCCAGAAGCGTCGCTTCTGTTAAGCCGCCCTCCATGCCCTGCTCAGAGGGCAGGGATAAATAGGCATTGCCAAACTTCCAGGTTTTACCGCCATCTGTACTGATAACAAAAACATTTCCCCAAAGCTTGTTCTGGTCCTCTCCTCCAACAGAGAATATATAGTCTACCTTCGGGCCCTCACCGTCACGGCTGGACAATGCAACGCCGTTGGCGTAGCTGTCTAATTTCGCCAGATAGTGGCCGCCTACGGTTGGCTTATTCAGTAACACAGGGTTCACCCAGGTCTTGCCGCCATCGTCGGAATAAACAATGATGATCTGTCCCACATGGGTACCCTTATAAACCTGTGTTCTCCAGTAGAGACGTCCGTTATCGAAAATATAACCGCCGTGGGCATTGGGGCTGTCGCCGGAAAACGTGCTGGTGGCGTAGCTTCCGGAGGTTTCCCATGTGTAGCCGCCGTCGTAGGACAGCTGGAACGTAAAGCCATTGTTATACAGAACAACATCCTTGGTAAGGGTGGTTCCGTTACGCAACGCTGTGCCTGCCTTCAGTGCATACAGATAGCGGTTGCCGGTATCTCCTGCATACATTTCCTTCGTACCGTAGGTCACTTCATATACAGCTTCCTTATTGGAAATGTCCATGGCACCACTGTTTCCGTGAAGAATTTTCAGTGTTACAGATTCATTTTTCTCCAAATCCGGAATCCGAACATAAAGGTCCTTGCCATCAGTGTAGTGATAGAGATAATGATTGCCCAATTTCACCCGCACCTTGGCTAGGTCATTGATGCCAAGGGAACTGCCGGAAATCTTCCAGGGGTAGTCCTGGAGCTTTTTCGTTGTGGTGTTGGTAACAGTAACGGACTTTTCAGAGAATGTACCGTAATTAGCACCAATCACATCCTCATAGTATGCCTTGATGATATTACCGTCTGTATTATTCATGACGTTAGCAAAGTCCGATTCCTCTGTGTCCCACAGTGTATAATTAACCTTAATATACCGGGCATTTGCCTCAAAATCATACAAATACCAGCTGTTTCCGCTGTGCAGAAGCTTGAAATTGTCTTCCAGTCTTGTGTACTTCATGTTGTCGTTACTGGTCCAAATAGAAATGGACTCCCGGTTCAGACGGGATACCTCGTCAATATCTATCAGCTTGATCACATTGGTCTTGGATGCATTTACCTGGTCATAGACAAGACTGTTGTTATTGCTATCGAAATGGAAGATGCCGCCTGTATATTTTTTTGCACTGCCAACGGCGGGGTTGATGTCCCCCTCCACAACCAAAACACGGACACTGCTATAGGTATTGCCAAGGACAATCACATCCAGATTTTTCTGATTGCCGACAGAATCCTTAGCGGTCAGGGTCACCTTTACAGCACCGCTTTCCGGACGGGTTACCTTTCCGGATGCAGAAATCACAGCAGGATGACTGCTTTCCCAGGTAACGTTCACGCCACCAAAGACACTGTCCTTATTGAGCACCGTAGGAAGCACCAAATCGGATGTGACTGCCTCCGCGCTTGCGTTTGCATTGCGGATATCCACAAAGCGCAAAGCCTCTACCGGGGACTCGGGCAATGCAGCGCCGATGGCAATGCTGGTAACAGAGATATCGAAACTATCATCGCTGGAGTCAAAAGCGTTGGTTTCATCCCGGTAACAGAAAAACCGGATGCCGTCAGTAACAACATTTTTGAGATTCCTGGTTTTGCCTGTAAAATTGCCCTGCTCTACGCCGTCGATATAGACGGAAACATCACCGTTTTTGTGCCAGGCCAGACCTACAGTAAAGGTATCGCCCACCTTTTTATTCAGCTTCAGCGCACTGCTGAAATCACCGCTGATATTCAAATACAGGCCGTCTTTTGTGTTAACAATGCCGCCCATAACCACATCGGACCAAGAGTCACCGGCACTGTCCTTTGTTGTATTTCTTCCCATCTGCCAGGAAAATCCAAAGTTGGAGAAGAATTGGGAATAGGTATAACCACCCAAAGAAGGTGCCAAATCGTATACCGGCATGGAATCTGCCTTAAAGTCGAAGGAATAATAATACGTCTGGTCATGGCCGCTCATCTGTGAGGCAGTTAGGATGGTTGTCTCGATTCTTGTGCCAATCTGATTGGTGGCACCGGAAGTGGGGTTATATTTATCCCACAGCTGCAGGCCGTTTGTGATGGTCTTACCGCCTACATAGCCGCCTTTCTTTGCTTCAGATACGTCCAGACCGCGCATGGGATGCACGCCGTAGCCTGCCGAGGAAAAGGTATTTTCCACATTAGAAGCCTTCCACCAATTTACGGAGGACAGCTTCAAATTGCCCTGATAGCGACCTCCGGAGCTAAGAGAAAGCTCCAGAGCTACCAGGGTATTATAACCGCTGATATTTCCCAAGCCCAGCTGTGACATGGGAATTTTCAGCTCTGCCATAGCCTTATTTACACTTGCATTGGCCCCTAAGGCAGAGACATCCACAGTCTTACCGTTGATTTTTAATGTAATGGTGTCCTGGGCACTGGTTCGCTTGATTGCCAGGAACAGATGGTTCTTATTCCACTGAGCGCCAAAGCTGCCCACAACATTGGCCCCGGAGGTCAAATGTCCCTGGAGCAGCCAGCCCTCGTCGGAACCCAGCGTCCCATTGACTGCAATTGCCTTGCTACCGCTATCTGCGGTATATGCTGCAAGAACTGCCGGGTCGGCCGTACCGCTCTTATTCACAGTGCTGGCAGCTAAATTCGTGTTCTGAACAGACTGGCCCTGCAATCCGGCAGTACCGGCAATAACATGCATTGGCAGCATGCCAATCAACATAACCAACATAAGAATCAGCGCTAAAAACTGTTTTTTCATTCTATACTTTCTCCTTTAAGTGCGTATGGAAATTCTTATGACGAAAATCCAATTGTCAGCGAATTAATAACACGGCCATTCCTTTCTAAAAAATTAGTTAACAATTTTTAACCGTTTCGTAATTGTATCACGAAAGCAGAGAATTTGCAACCATTATCTAAGGAATCCCAACAGGAATTTTATCCACCGAAAGACACAATAAAAAAGGACGGATTTTTTTGAAATCCGTCCTTTTTATAGTGATTCATACCAACAAAATTACTCTGCTAACTGTTGAACAATAATCGTAACAGAACCGATTTGAATCCTTTCAAATTCACCGGTAGGTTCACCGTTCAGGCTAAGTATCCAGCTCGCTGTGCCGCCTTCCTGATCCGGCGTTTCAGGATTTTCCGCCTTGTTTAGGATAACGGTGGATTCGTGGGGTGTATCATCCTCATCAAAGCTTCCGCTGATATTGCCGTAACCTGCTTCCTCTTCATAGGTAACAGTCACTTCCAGGTCAACATTGCTCTTATTCGTAGCAAAAATGGAATTGCTGGTGGAGTTCCACTTACCGCCGCTGTAACTATGGTCCTGAGCATTCCATGTTCTGTCTGTATAGGTAAATTCCATACTATCCCATCCGATATCCAGAGAGATTTCTCCAACGAAGGGGTTAACAGTCAGCTTTACTGCAGAGGATTCTGCAGAATTTTCATTTCTGTCCAGCACCAGACACTTGTACCAATTATTTGTGTCTTCAATGGTCAATGCATCGGTGATGTAGCTGGCAGAGGTAGCACCTACAATCTCTGTCCAGTTCACACCGTCATCGGAAACATACCACTGATACATCAGTCCATAGCCCTGTGCCTCAACGCTGTAGGTCGCAGTCTCGCCCACAGTTGCCTCCTGCGCCGTAGGTTGGGTGGTAATCCCGACTGTAGGTGCCGAAATCACACCGTCATAGTTAATCGCATCCAGATTGGAAAGCACAAGAACATTATCCACGCAAACGGAGGCCTCTCCGGTGCTGACTGCAATGTAGCAGACATAATCCATAGGAATCTCGGTTCCGGCATTGTCCGTTCTGGAAACAACAGGGTCAATGGGAACGGGATCGCTTTCATCAAGGCATACGGAGGCTGTTTTTACGGTCTTTGCCAGACCCAGATTCACCGTAATGGTGTGCCAGTCATCCGTCAATATGCCAATGACAGTAGTGTTAGTACCATTAGTAGCAGTCAGTTGGCCACCACTTACCCGAAGGGTGATGGGAGCACATTCATTCATCATCGGAGTAAATGCCGATTGGAGCTCGATGGTGAAATCGGACTGGGCATCAACCAGTACATCCAAGGAAACGGTACCGTTTTGTAGGTAAGGTACGGAACGGGAAACCACACCGTTGGGCGCGATCTGCAAAGCATATTTGCGTGAAGAATCAGTATCGAAAATGGACGTGCCGCCCATATAGGTAATCCAGCCCTCATACTTGGTATTTTGACCATCAAAAGAGTCGTAAATACCCTTGGTGCGGTAGAACCAATTTTCAAAATCCGTCAATCGGGTGAACACCTTATATCCGGGTGTGTTGGTGTAATAGGCGACCAGCAATTCATCCTGCCACTTTACAACGGAGGGGTTGGTGATAAACGCACCCAGCTCTGTCTGTGTATAGTCCTCCAGGAAGGTCTCAGAGAAGGCGTTCTGAATGTTACGGAAGGTGGTCAGGTCGTTATAGGATACCGCAAAACTCAAAGGCATCCGGTTAAAGGAGTGGCCGCCGAAGGCGTTGTTACCACCCCATACAAGGATGGGGTCACCGTCAATCTTATTCAGCACAGGCTGGGTATTGGTACCAAACACGCTGGAAGAAGTGATATCGCTCCAGTCTAAGCCGTCAGCTGTAACCGTAGCCGTTGCCGTTGCAAAGGTAACCACCTGATTGGTTTGGTTACGGCAATACCATACCAGCTGGCCGCTTTCGTTTTCCAGAAGCGTCGCTTCTGTTAAGCCGCCTTCCGAGCCCTGCTCGGACTTTAAATACAGATAGGAGTCATCCACCGTCCAGGTATCGCCATCGTCTGTACCGATAATGAACAGGCCTGCAGACTCTGTGCTGTTAATAAAGCCGGCAACAGGGAACACATAGTCCACTCCAGTTTCTTCCCGTATCGAGTTCGACAAAACAACACCGTTGGTATATCCGTCATAGGATGCAAATGGCTTATTGTCTACTTCTTGGGGTGCGATGACTACCGGGTTTTCCCATGTGAGACCGCCGTCGTCGGAATATACGATAATCGCGCTGCCTTTCACATAGTCAGCATTGCTGGACGCGTAAATACTGGTTCTCCAGTACAGACGTCCGTTATCAAAAATGTATCCGCCATGGGCATGGACGCTGACACCGGTAAAATCAGCAATCTGAAAGCTACCGGATTTCGTCCATGTCAAGCCGCCGTCGTAGGAAAGGTCAAAGGTAAAGCCTCTGTTGCACAAAAGTACATCCTTTTCCAGTGTTTCTTTGTTTCCCAACACAGTACCTGCCTTTAAGGTATACAGATAACGGTTGGTGGTATCCTCTGCATACATTTCCTTCGTGCCGTAGGTCACTTCGTAGACAGCTTCCTTATCAGAGCTGTCCAACGCATTGGGATTGCCGTAGTAAACAGTCAGCTCTGCGGTGTCATCCTTCGCCAGGTCGGGAATCCGAACATAGATGTCACTACCGTCTACATAGTGATACAGATATGCATCGCCCAATTTTACGCGAATCTTGGACGGATTATTGATTCCCAGGCTCTCGGCAGAAATCCGCCAGGGATAATCCTGCTGGTCCTTGGCTGTGGTATTGGTGACGGTAACAGTCTTGTTGGAGAAGCTACCGGTATTCGCACCAAACACATCCTCGGCGTAGGCCGACATGATATTGCACATCACATTGGTAAAATCCGATTCCACTGTATCAAACAGGGTATAATTTACCTTAACATATCGGGTGGTTGCCTCAAAGTCGTACAAATACCAGTTGTTTCCGCTGTGCAGTAACTTAAAATTGTCTTCCAGTCTGGTATACTTAATGTTATCATCACTGACCCAAATAGAGACGGATTCCCGATTCAAACGGGACACATTGTCAATATCCGTCAGCTTAATCACATTGACTCTGGTTTCGTTTACCATGTCATAGACCAGGCTGTTGTTATTGCTGTCAAAATGGAAGACATTTCCGGAATAAAGCTTTGCAGCACCGATGCCGGGGTTAATATCCCCTTCCACGGCCATGACTCTCACGCTGGAATGATTTTCACCCAGCACAATCACATCAAATGTCTTCTGGTTGACTCCGTCGCTGGCAGTTAATGTAACCTTCGCGGCACCGGTGGTGGGGCGTGTGACTGTACCATTAGGCGCAACAACCGTAGGATTGCTGCTGGTCCAGGTGACGTTAACACCGGAAGAAACACTGTCTTTATTCAAAACGGTTGGAAGCGTCAAAGCAGTGGTGACTTCCTCAGCGCTGCTATTGCCATTGAGGATATCCGTAACATCCAGTGCCTTTACGGGAGACTCGGGCAAGGCCGAACCAAAGGCCATGTTGGTAACGGTAATCTCGATGTTATCTGCGTCGCTGCTCACAGGGGTTACTTCGTCACGCCAGGTGAACATATACACGCCGTCAGCAACAACGTCCTTCATGTACCGGGTCGCATTCGCAAAATAGCCCTTTTTCACGCCGTCGATATAGACAGAAACATCACCGTTGCTGTGCCAGCCAATACCGATATTAAAGGTATCGCCCACTTTTTTATTCAGCTTCAGCACACTGTTATAATCGCCGCAAATATTTAAGTACAGTCCTTCCTCTGTATTGACAATACCGCCCATGGTAACATTGGACCAGGTATCTCCGTTTGCATCGGTCACGGGACCGTCACCCATACGCCAGGTAAAGCCATAGTTGGCAACCTTATTGGTATACTGGTATCCGCCCAGAGCCTCAGCCAAATTGTATACCGGCATGGAACCCACCTGAAAATCAAAGGAGAAATACACCGTCCGGTCGCGGTTACGCATGCCTTCGTGATATTTTTTAACTGCTTCATTATCACAGAAGGGCAACTCAATTCTGGAGCCTATCTGTTTTTCGCTAAGTGCAGCGTTACCAGAATAGCGGTCAAACACCTCAAAACCGTTTGTAATTGTTTTGCCGCCAATATGGCTGTCTGTCAATTCATCAACCTCAATACCACGCATCAGGTGTGCGCCAATACCGCTCGGGTGCAGGGAGTTGGAAATATTGGAGGTCAGCCACCAGTTCACAGAGGAGAGCTTTAAGTAACCGGAGTAGCTGCCGCCATCAGTCAGTTTAATGGTAATGGAAATGTATTGGTCATAGGAGTCAACATCTTCAATATAAGCACTAATATTTAAGGCACCCATCTCACCAATATATTTTCCGTTGTGTGTACTTACGGAATACATAAATTCAGGGTTTACAACCTCTTCACCGTTAATATATAATTCCGATACATCGTCCCTGCTCCCGTCACCGGAGGCAACAGCTAAATATAAATGCGGAATACCGTTCTCCATGTACCATTGGGCACCAAAGCTATCGTCGGAGCCAAGAGGGCCGTTCAGCACCCACCCTTCAGTGGCATTCAGGACACCGTCTACAGTAACCTTACCATTGGCAGCATAACCTGCAACAATGGCCGAACTAACATCACCAGCATCACTAATACCTGATACTCCACCACCGCTCGAGTTGGATAAGCTGGCAAAAATAGTCACGGACACAACGCCAAGCAAAACTGCCAAAACGCCAACCAGTGCAATGAACTTCTTCTTCATTTTCGTGCTCCCCTCTTCAAGTAAAATGACATTCATTTTAATCTTTCAGAAATACCTTTTTAACATACTATCACATTCTTTTCTTTTTTGCAAGTGATATTTAGTGAATATTTACAGAAATCACCCAATCTAAAAAGAAGTTCTATGACATGTTTCCCCCGAGAATGTGAATTATTTCAAATAAATGTCAGCAATGAGTGCTTCCGCAGAGAGGATTCCGTCCACCGCCGCCGACATGATGCCGCCGGCATAGCCAGCGCCCTCGCCGGCGGGATAAAGTCCTCGTAGCTGGGACTGTCGGTTCTCGTCCCTAAGAATCCGTACCGGGCAGGAGCTTCTGGTTTCCGGTGCTGTCATTACTGCGTCAGGGGAAGCAAAACCCGCAAGCCGCTTATTCAGCAGCGGTAACACCTGGGCTATGGCTGTCGTCAGCTTTTCGGGAAGTACATGGTGCAAATCACACCATGTTACACCGGGGCGGTAGGTGGGCTTTACACTGCCGCTATCAACCGAGGCTTTTCCTGACAAAAAATCACCCACCAGCTGGGCCGGCGCACAATAATTTCCGGCTACAGAATATGCCCGCTGCTCAATTTCTCTTTGCCACTGCATACCTCCAAGGACACCTTCATAAGGCACATCGTCGGGGTGTACCGTCACCAAAAGGGCGGCGTTGGCATTCTCCCCTGCCCGGTCGGCATTGCTCATGCCGTTGGTGACAATGCCCCCCTGTTCCGATGCCGCGGCCACCACGTATCCACCGGGGCACATACAGAAGGTATACACCGTGTCCATATCCAAATGCTGAACCAGCTTGTAATCCGCCGGGGGCAGGGGCAATTCCCCTGAACCGTATTGGGATTTATCAATCATGGATTGGGAATGCTCAATCCGCACCCCCATGGCAAAGGGCTTTCGCTCCATGGGAATCTTTTTTTCGTGAAGCATGGAAAAGGTATCCCGGGCGCTGTGGCCGATGGCAAGAATTACACGGTCACAGGAAATGATTTCGCCATGCTCCGTTTTGACGCCCTGAATTTCTCGGTTTTCTGTGAGGAGTTCAGTGACCTGGGTGGAAAAACGTACCTCACCACCCAATTCTATGATTCGTTTGCGCAAATTTTGCACCACCGTCACCAAAACATCGGTGCCGATATGGGGCTTGGCATCAAACAGGATTTCCTCTGATGCGCCGGCGTTGACAAACTGCCGCAAAACCCAATCAATCCGAATATTGTTTACGCCGGTATTCAGCTTGCCGTCGGAAAAGGTACCGGCACCGCCCTCTCCAAACTGCACATTGCTCCGGGTATCCAATTCCCCGGTAGAGAAAAAGTGTTCTACCTTTTTCTGTCTGGTGGCGGCATCCTCTCCCCTTTCCAGCACGATGGGCTTTAAGCCGGCCATGGCCAAAATCAGCGCTGCAAACATCCCGGCAGGACCGAAGCCAATGACTACAGGACGATTCTCTGCCGCCGCAACAGGCTTTGGGGGCGTATAATAGGTTCTCTTCACAATCTCCGCACGCTTACAGCCGCTAAACCGTAGAATTTTCTGTTCGCTGCCGGTAACCTGCACGTCTACAGTATAGATAACCCGGACATCCGGCTTTTTTCGGGCATCAATTGAACGGCGCACCAAGGTCAAATTCCGAATCTGAGACGGAGAAATCCGCAACAGCTTGGCCGCCTCAAAGGAAAGCTGATGAATATTATGACCGGGTGCAAGGGAAATATCCCGAATACGAATCATACTGTAACCTCTCCTGCGTGTCGTCCTGCCGCCATTGCGGAGCTCCAGGCCCATTGTAAATTAAAGCCGCCGCAATCGCCGTCAATGTCCAGCACCTCGCCGCAGGCATACAGCCCCGGAACAATGCGGCTTTCCATGGTGTCCGGATAGAATTCCTCCGTTACCGCGCCGCCGGCGGTGACCTGGGCATTGTCCATGCCCATAAGCCCGGTGAGAGGAAGCTCCAGAGATTTCACAATCCGGCAAACTGCATCCAATTCTTCATCGGTGATGGATTTCACACTTTGCTGACCCCGAATTCCCACAGCGCCGGTGAGCACTCTTCCCAGGCGGTTATGGAGAATCCCTGTCAGCAGTTCTTCTGTGGGCAGTTGGGATTCTCTGCGCCGTGCCAATTCCTCCCTTAGGGCCGTCTCTGCTATCTCCGGCAGGAAGTCCAGACGGCAGGTCCAGCTTCCCTTTCCCTGACAGGCATCTCTGGAAACTTCAAAAATCACCGGGCCGGACAGGCCGTATTCCGTAAATTGCAACTCCCCTGTGCTTTGGCTGTGCAGCTGTCCGTCACAACAGATTTTTACGCCACAATTTGCACGCACGCCCTTTAAGGACACACAGCCGTTCCAGCTACTTTTTATCTGCACCAGAGCCGGCCGAAGAGGGGTAATATGATGACCCATCCGCTTGAGCAGTTGATATCCTGCCATGGTACCGCCTAATTTACTGCCGGCAAGTCCGCCACAGGCAATTATCAGCTTATCAAAGCAAGCCTTTTCCTCTCCAACGGTGACGGTAAAGCCCTCCGAAGTTTTCCGAACGGCCGTAACCTCACAGCCCAAATGAAGGGAAATATTCGGCTTTTCAAGGGCAAATCTAAGCACATCCACCACAGAATTTGCCTGGTCAGAATAAGGATATACCCGGCCGGATAATTCCGTAACCGTATAAAGACCCAAACCACGAAACCAACGCAGAGTTTTCTCCGGGGAAAAGGCAGTGAGTGCCGGGAGGGAAAATTCCGGGGTTTCTCCATGGTAATGGCATAGCTGGGCATCCATATTTGTAAGGTTACAGCGGCCGTTTCCGGTTGCCAGAAGCTTTCTGCCAACCCTGCCCTGCCGTTCAAAAATATGCACCTGGACATTGGGATTTTCAGATGCTGCCAAGGCTGCGCACATTCCCGATGCACCGCCGCCGATAATTCCAATCTTCATGGCCACTCTGCCTTTCGTTCCAAATATTACAAATCAAACCATACAGAAATTTCTGAAGCCATTATACGACATTTCTATTCCCGACACAAGAAAAACTTCTTTGCATTCTAAAAAAGGTATGGTATAATGTGGCATGGTGATATAAAAATGGACCGCAACCGTATCGATAAAATTGCCCAAACCCCTGAAGACCGTCTGCTCCTTGCAAAAATCTGGGACAAAATTCATGCCGGAATCACAAGAAATATTCCGGTGAGCACTTCTTTTCTTTCCCTGCGGGAGTTGGAGCTGAGCCGTTATCTGTTGGGGCAGCAAGATGGGCTGTATGCCTTTGGCGGTTATGAAACTGCGGAGCGGAAAATGCTGGTGTATTTACCGGACTACCTGTCTGAAGAATATCTTTACAGCAGCGATTCCCCCATAGTGTGCTTACGCGCTGCCTTTTACGAGGGAGATAGCCCCGGCCATCGGGATTTTCTGGGGGCGCTGATGGGCGCAGGCATTGCAAGAGAAACTGTTGGGGATATTTGCATAGGCAACGGCAGCTGTGATTTCTTCGTTACCGCAGAAATCGCTCAATACCTACTGCAAAATCTTTCCTCTGCCGGACGTACCAAACTGAAGCTGACCGCAGTGCCCATAGCTACGGCGCAAATCCCGGAACCGGAGGTTGCTGAAATCCGGGATACCGTTTCTTCCCTGCGGCTGGACAGCATCCTTGCTGCCGGCTTCCGTATGGGTCGCGCTTCGGCATCCCAGCAAATTTTGTCGGGTAAGGCGGCCATCGACGGACTGCCCTGTGAAAAACCGGATAAGCCTGTTGCCGAGGGCGCGGTCATAACCCTCAGAGGCTCGGGAAAAATCAAGCTGCAAACCGTTCACGGACAGACCAAAAAAGGTCGGCTTTCCGTTACAATCCATCGCTATTTGTGAGGTAATGAAATGAATATGGACGAAGTCATTGCAAGAATCAATGTTCTTGCCAAAAAGGCAAAAACCGAAACATTAACACCGGAGGAAACTGCCGAGCGGGACAAGCTGCGCAGAATTTATATTGACTCCGTGAAAGCCAGCCTTGTGGGGGAACTGGATAACACTTATCTTGTCTACCCCGACGGCACAAAGAAAAAACTGGGACACAAATAAATATCTGCAGGGATGCCTTGCAGAAAGGAGAATATTATGGATTATAAAAAGCTTCAAAACGGCAGCGATATCCGCGGCGTAGCGCTGGAGGGTATCGAGGGTCAGCACATCAATCTGACGGAGGCGGCCTGCCGTGACATCGGCAGAGGCTTTGCCCTGTGGCTGCAAAAAAAGACCGGAAAATCCCAGCTCCGGGTCAGTGTTGGTCGGGATTCCAGACTTTCCGGCAAAACCTTATGCGATTGGATTTGCGACAGCATGGTAAATCAGGGGCTTACGGTCACAGATTTCGGAATGGCCAGCACGCCTGCCATGTTTATGTCCACAGTTACTGAGGGCTACTGCTTTGACGGTGCGGTGATGATAACCGCCAGTCACCTGCCCTTTAACCGCAACGGCTTCAAATTCTTCACCGCCCAAGGCGGTTTGGAATCGGCAGATATTAAGGAAATTCTCGCCTTTGCCGGTGGAGAGGAAACCACCAATCTGCCCATTGGCAGTCTTCAGCAGGGCGAGTTTATGGACACCTACGCCGGAATCCTTGCCAATAAAATTCGCAGTGCCACCGGAGAGGAAAAACCTTTGGAGGGCTTCCGTATTGTGGTGGATGCCGGCAACGGTGCAGGCGGATTTTTTGTAGACAAGGTTCTGAAACCCTTGGGGGCAGATACCACTGGCAGCCGTTACTTAGAGCCCGACGGCAGCTTCCCTAACCACATCCCCAACCCGGAAGACAAAACCGCCATGGAAGCCATCACCCAGGCAGTCAAGGAAAACAATGCAGATTTCGGCATTATTTTTGATACGGACGTGGACCGGGCCGGGGCTGTTCTTTCTGACGGCAGTGAGCTGAATCGCAACCGTATCATTGCCATGCTGGCTGCCATTTTGCTGCGGGAAGTTCCCGGCACTACCATCGTGACCGACTCCATTACTTCTACCGGTCTTGGCAAGTTTATCGCAGAAAAAGGCGGCGTACATCCCCGCTTCAAGCGGGGTTACCGCAACGTTATTAACGAATCCATTCGTCTGAACGGAAACGGTCAGGACAGCCAGTTGGCCATCGAAACCTCCGGCCACGGCGCGCTGAAGGAAAATTACTTCCTGGATGACGGTGCGTATCTTGTCACAAAGCTGCTGATTGAGCTGGCCCGGGGAAAGAAAGAGGGTTATACCCTGGAATCCCTCATTGAAACACTGGAAGAGCCTGCCGAAAGCGTGGAATTCCGCATGAATATTCTCTTGGAGGACTTTAAGCCCTACGGTCAGCAGGTCATTGACGCGCTGACGGAATATGCAAAAGCCCAGCCCGGCTGGTCCTTAGCGCCCAGTAACTTCGAGGGTGTTCGGGTTAACCTTGACGATGCCCATGGAAACGGCTGGTTCCTCCTTCGTCTGTCCCTCCACGACCCGCTGCTGCCCCTCAACATTGAAAGCAATACCGAGGGCGGTTGCCGCACCATTGCCGGCGAACTATCGCAGTTCCTGAAAAACTACGACAAACTGGATACTGCCTCCATCCTCAAGTTTTTGCATTAATTTCTAGCTTTTTATAGCACAACAGCGAGCCGTAAATCGGCTCGCTGTTTGTATTTACAAATTAAACTCCAGCCATTTCCAGAGTGCAGGAATCCAATCTGCGGCCATGGCCACCTTGGGTTCTATGCTGTCATTGGTATCTCGGGTAACTGTGGAAAGGCCGTGTCCCCCAAAGGGATAAATATGCAATGCAAAAGGTATCTTCTTCTCCGCCAGCGCCTGTGCATAAACAAGGCTGTTTTTCACCGGCACAGTGCCGTCCTGAGAGGTATGCCAAAGGAAGGTAGGTGGTGTTCTTTCCGTTACCTTATTTTCCAAAGAAAAGCATTGGATATCTTCCTGTGTGATATTTTCATGACCGCTAAGCCTTTGAATACTGCCGGTGTGCCGGAAAGAGGGGTCAGCAGTAATGACAGGATAGCAAAGTACGCTTGCCTGCACCGGCTTGCTTTCCGGGAACACTTGCCGAATCTCATCGCAGTCAAAACAGTTGCTATAATGGGCCGCCAGATGCGCGCCTGCGGAGAATCCCAAAATTCCCAGACGGTTAGAGTCACAGTGCCATATATCTGCATTGCGGTGCAGTAGCTCCACCGCTCCGGCCACCTCCCGGATTTGCGTTGGGAATCCATGAGGCCATACAGAGTAATTCAGCACAAACGCACAATACCCTTTACATAAAAATTGCAGGGCAACCATCTCCGATTCCCGGTCACTGCATAGCTGATAGCCACCGCCCGGACATATTAAAATGCCGGGGCGCCGTTGGTCCTGCCTGCCCATCGACTCCAGATTATCCGGAAGATACAGCGTTAAGGTTGGGTCTGCGTTATCTGCTCCCAAAGCAGGAAAATATTCCTTTAGATGCACGGTAGAATGTTTCATAATTGCGACTGCCTCCTGTGAGAATCTAAACCATCTGTTGGCCGTTGATAATCAGCGCAAAACGCAAATTCAGGCATTTTGCCGCCTGTCTGCAAAGAATCATCCGGTTCATAAAAATCTCAAAATAATCCATAACTGAGCTAAAATGGGTATCAACGGACAGGGAAAGCCGCACCTCGGTACAGCTGTCGTTAATCAACATGTCAGAATGGGTTACAGAATAGTTCACCCGGTCATGAATATCAAAGGACTCTATCTCCTTGCTTCTTACCCGGCTGCGGCGCACATCGGATTTATCCGCCAAAATCAGCGCCGCCGCAACGGGATTTACCGGAACGCCCGTACCCTCGTCGTGATTGCCAATCGCAGTCACAATGAGAGAAATTTCCTCCGGGGAAAAACCCATATTGTCCAGAAGGCGAAAGGCCATCACAGCACCGCTTTGACTGTGTTCAATCCGATTGACTAAATTTCCGATATCATGAAGATACCCTGCTATTTTGGCAAGCTCCACAGTTCTTTCCTCATGCCCCAAGGTTTTCAGAATATATCCTGCAACCTCTGCTACTTTTCCCACATGGGCAAAGCTGTGCTCTGTATATCCCAAAGCACCAAGGCTTGCATCTGCCTGTTGGATATAAACTCTAATTGCCGGGTCTTGCTTGATTTGCTCGTACGTCATATCCAAAACCTCCAAATAATTACAACACCAGTTATTATACGCAATACAGTGATTTCTCGCAAGCATTTCTTCTTTCTATTCAAAAATTATTAATACTTCTTGCCAAATTCTGTCGAATCTGATAGAATATTGACGATAACAGTAAAGGAGGACAGTTTATGTACGCACTTGCTGAAAAACTGATAAATGCCACCGCCTGGACCATGACCCCACCGCCTGCCTACGGCCTTTTCCATATCACGTTCACGGTTGTTGGCTTTCTGCTGAGTATTTTTCTTGCTCTAAAACTGCGAAAGCTCGGCGAAAAAGGAAATAAAATCCTTTTAATGGGCTGTGGCATCTTCCTAACAGTCACCGAAATATATAAGCAGCTATTTTACTATTTTTACATTGGCGGCGGAAATTATCAATGGTGGATTTTCCCATTCCAGATGTGCAGTGTTCCCATGTATTTATGCATCCTTGCTCCATTGCTGAAACCCGGCCGGGTGCAAAAGGGAATGTATAATTTTATGATGATTTACAATCTGCTTGGTGGATTTATGGCATTTATTGAGCCCTCCGGCATTGTTCACGGCTATTGGACCCTTACGCTCCACGCCTTTATTTGGCATATGATTCTGGTGTTTGTGGGATTATATCTGGCAATGTCCAACCGTGGCGGAAAATCTATGGCCGATTACCGCTCCGCATCCGTTACCTTTGTGTGCCTGTGTGCCGTTGCTTTTTGTATCAATCTTTTACTTCGGAATGTATCCGGCGGAAGCGTGAATATGTTTTTTGTGGGCCCCAGCAATTCTTCCCTGATTGTGTTCAAAACAATTTCTGAAAATTTCGGCTGGTACGTCAGCACGGCCCTTTACATTCCCACCGTTTGCCTTGGTGCTTTTATCATTTTCCTGCCTTTCCATCTTTCTGCAAAGAAGCGTACCATCGCTCCGGTATAAAGCAAAACCCGCATTTATGAAAAACGACCTGCTATGCAGGTCGTTTTCTCTATTTTCGGAGATATAAGCACATTTCATAGGCAATTCCGTCTTCCACACCGGACTGCAAAATATCGGACATCTGCCAATTTTCGTCTTCATCCAGATTGGGGAAAAAGGTATCGGAAGAAACCTTTGTGTGTAGCTTTGTCACATAGGCTTTGTCGCAGTAAGGAAGTAACTGGCGATAGACACTTCCCCCACCGATCACCATGGCTCTGTCAGCTTTTTTTGCAAGGGCCACCGCTTCCTCCGGACTTGCGCACAGGGTAAATCCGGGAAGCTCCGTTTTAGACCGGGTCAAAACCAGATTCACCCGTCCCGGCAAGGGTTTCTTTCCGGGAAAATCCTCAACGGTTTTTCTGCCTACAATGACCGTCGCGCCCCGGGTGGTTTCCCGAAAAAACTTCCGGTCTGCAGACAGTGCAATGGGCTGTGTTCCGTCTGCACCGATGCCCCAATCCTCATAAACTGCAACAATCAGTTCCATTGCGCACCTCAAATTGCCATAGGAATTTCAAAATCAAAGGGATGGAACTGATAATTTTCCATCTTGAAGGAATCCTTGGTGAACTGATAGAAGTCCGTAACAGAGGTATCCATAGAGAATTTCGGCGCATCAAAGCCATCTTTTTCCAGCATGGCCTTAACTGCAGGAATATGCCGGTCGTAGATATGGCAATCCGCAATCACATGGACAAATTCCCCCACCTCCAGGCCGCTGACCTGTGCCATCATGTGAGTCAGCACAGCATATTGCACCACATTCCAGTTGTTGGCTGTCAGCATATCCTGTGAGCGCTGATTCAAAATTGCATTGAGCTTATTGCCTGTCACGTTAAAGGTCATGGAATAAGCACAGGGATACAGATTCATTGCATGCAGGTCTTCAAAATTATAGATATTTGTGAGAATCCGGCGGGATGCAGGATTGTGCTTCAAATCATAAAGCACCCGGTCAACCTGGTCAAAGTCTCCCTCTTTATAGTGGTGCTTTATCCCAAGCTGATAGCCGTAGGCCTTACCGATGGTGCCGTCTTCCCCGGCCCATTCGTCCCAAACGTGACTGCCCAAATCGCAGATGCGGTTGGATTTCTTCTGCCAAATCCACAGCAGCTCGTCCACAGCAGATTTCCAGTAGGTGCGGCGAAGGGTCATAATCGGAAATTCTTCCGCCAAATGATAGCGGTTTACCACGCCGAACTTCTTAATGGTGTGAGCGGGTGTGCCGTCTTCCCACCGAGGGCGCACCTCTAGCCCCTCGTCAGAAAAGCCGTTTTCCAAAATATCCAAACAGGTCTGGCGGTAAAGTTCGTCTGCTCTGCTCACGGTAAAAGCCCCCTTGTTGACAATTTTCTTGATTATAGCACAAAAAAAGTGCCGACGCAACTGCATCGGCACTTTTTCTTTACAGCAATGCAATCACCTTGTTGGCGTACTCTTCGCAGGTGGCAGCAGAACCGTCAGATTTTACCGTCAACGGGCAGGCAGCCATGGCATCTTCCAGCTTTTTGGCTGCATCGCCGCGGCAAATGTGCCGCAGGAGCATCGCCGCCGCTTTGAGAATACTGTCGGGATTGGCGTATGCGCCCATTCCCCGCTCAATCATACGGGGTGCAGAGCCGTGAATCGCCTCAAACATGGCGTACTTATCGCCGATATTGGCACTGCCGGCAGTACCTACACCGCCCTGGAGCTGTGCCGCCTCGTCGGTGATGATATCGCCGTAGGGATTGGGGAGCAATACCACCTGGAATTTCTCACGCAGTCCCTCTTTCAGCAGATTGGCGGTCATAATGTCAATGTAATAGTCCTCAACAGTAATGCCGGGATAATCAGCAGCCACTTCATGGCAGATGGCGGTGAATTTACCGTCAGTCTTTTTCATAATATTGGCCTTGGTAACCACGGACAGGTGGGTTTTTCCGTTATTCTTGGCATACTCAAAGGCGGCGCGAGCAATCCGGCGAGTACCCAGGTCTGTGGTCACCTTAAAATCCACAGCCATACCGGGAAGCTCCACACCCCGACTGCCCAGCACATATTCACCCTCGGTATTTTCCCGATAGAACATCCAGTCGATATTCTGCTCCGGAATGGTAACAGGCCGGCAGTTGGCATACAAATCCAGTTCCCGGCGAAGGGCTACATTGGCACTTTCCATCGTACCGCCATGGGGCGTAGTGGTGGGGCCCTTCAACAAAACGTCGCAGGTCTTAATCTCGGCAAGCACATCATCGGGCACTGGCTGGTTCTTTTCCAACCGGTTTTCGATGGTCAGTCCCTGGATTTCCTTAATCACGATGCTTCCCTTTTCAATCTCCTCAGCCAACAGCTGATTGAGCACCCGGGTTGCATGGCGAGTGATGATGGGGCCGATACCGTCGCCGTCAATTACGCCGATGGTTACCGTCTTTTTCGTGGAGAAATCGGTTTTCTCGCAGGACATGTTTGCTACACGCTGAAGCTGTTCCTCCAGCAAAGCCTTAAATGCCTCACAGGCATTGGTTACTTCTTTCATTACAGTCCACCCTCCTTGGTGTAGTTTAATAATCCGCCGCAGAGCAAAATTTTCTGCTGACGCTCAGACAGGTCACACAGCGCAGTCACTGTCTTTCCGGTGGTCACATCCAGCACCGTGATTTTTCCGTCATCCATGCCGTTGCGCAGGTCCTGAAGCTGCAAAACATGGTCTTGCTCCAGCGCATCGTAATCCTCCGGATTTGCAAAGGTAAGGGGTAAAATTCCGGCATTAATCAGATTCGCCACATGGATTCTGGCAAAGCTCTTGGCAATCACACAGCGAATTCCCAAATACATGGGAACCAGCGCCGCGTGCTCACGGGACGAGCCCTGACCGTAGTTACTGCCGCCGAGGATGATGCCATCCCCTGCCGCCTTGGCACGCTCCGGGAATGCCGGGTCGCAGACCTCAAAGCAGAACTTAGACAGGTGCGGAATATTAGACCGGTAAGGCAGGATTTTTGCGCCGGCCGGCATAATATGGTCAGTGGTAATATTATCTCCCACCTTCAAAACTGCCGTTGCGGTCAAGCTGTCTGCAAAGGGCTTGGACTTGGGGAATTCCTTGATGTTCGGCCCACGAAGAACCTCCACCTTCGCCCCATCCTCAGCAGGGGCAAGCACCGCAGAATCGTCAATATGGAAGGTTTTCGGCAGCTCAATAGTACCAATGGGTTCCATGGTTGTGGGGTCTGTAATATAGCCGGTTAAGGCAGAGGCCACTGCAGTTTCGGGAGAAACCAGATACACCTGACCGTCCTTTGTTCCGCTTCTGCCCAGAAAGTTTCGGTTAAAGGTTCGCAGACTGACACCGCCGGAGTTGGGGGCAAAGCCCATGCCGATACAAGGACCGCAGGCACACTCCAGAAGTCTTGCGCCGCTGGCCAAAATATCCGTCAATGCGCCGCATTGGCTAAGCATGGTCAGTACCTGCCGGGAACCGGGTGAAATGGACAGGCTTACACCGGGGGCAATGGTCTTGCCCTTGAGCATTGCGGCAACCTTCAGCATATCCAGCAAGGAAGAGTTGGTACAAGAGCCAATGCATACCTGGTCAACCTTCACATCCTTGAGGGTGCTGACAGCCACCACATTATCCGGGCTGTGAGGACAGGCAATCATGGGGCAAAGTGCAGACAAGTCAATGTCAATCACACGGTCATACACAGCATCCGGGTCGCTGGCCAGGGGTATGTAATCTTCCTGTCTTCCCTGGGCCGTGAGAAATGCCTTTGTAACATCGTCTGAAGGGAAAATGGAGGTGGTTGCTCCCAGCTCTGTGCCCATATTGGTAATGGTGGCCCGCTCCGGCACGCTCAAAGTGGCTACGCCGGGGCCGCCCCACTCGATGATTGCCCCTACACCGCCCTTGACGGAAAGAATCCGCAAAAGCTCAAGGCTCACATCCTTTGCCGTAACAAAGGGATTCAGCTTGCCGGTAAGATTGACCTTAAACATTTTCGGCATGGTGATATAGTAAGCACCGCCGCCCATGGCCACAGCCACGTCCATACCGCCGGCACCGAAGGACAGCATACCCAAACCGCCGCCGGTAGGCGTATGGCTGTCAGAGCCAATCAGGGTCTTTCCCGGCTTACCAAACCGCTCCAAATGGAGCTGGTGGCAGATGCCGTTGCCTGGACGGGAATAATACACGCCATGTTTTGCCGCAACCGTCTGCAAATACCGATGGTCATCGGCGTTTTCAAAGCCGCACTGCAGGGTGTTGTGGTCCACATAAGCAATGCTTAACTCTGTTTTTACTCTGGGGATACCCATGGTTTCAAATTCCAGATATGCCATGGTTCCGGTGGCATCCTGGGTCAGTGTCTGGTCAATTCGCAGGGCAACCTCACTGCCGGGGGTCATGTCCCCGGAAATCAAGTGAGCTGCAATGATTTTCTGTGCAATCGTTTTACCCATTTTCCTGTCTCCTTTTGAGCATGTGCTGTTTTGCGTTTTCAATATGGGTGGCTGTCAGCTGTCTGGCAAGGTCTGCATTTCCGGCGGCAATGGCATCAAAAACAGCATGATGTTCTGCCAGGCTGTTCACTGTCCGCAGTTTGTTTTCCAATGCGATTTTTCTGTATCTGCGGGTCTTTCTGTGAAGAGGAATCAGGGTGTCCATAATCACATTTCGCTTGCTCATGCTGCATATCGCGTCATGGAAGGCGTCGTCTGCCTGACGCAAATGCTCAATATCCCACTTGCTGTAGTAGAAATCCTGCAAGTCCATAATATGGGAAAGCTCTTTCAGGCCCTCCGGTGTCATATTCAAGGTGGCATAGTATGCAGCCAGCGCCTCAATATGATGACGGATATTCATAATATCCTCCAAGTCATCCTCGGTGATGCCCAAAACCACAGAGCCCTTGCCGGATTCTTCAATCAGATGCTCCTGCTCCAAACGGCGCAGAGCCTCGCGGATGGGAGTTCTGCTGACACCCAGCTGTTCTACCAGCTTCAGCTCTGTCAGAACCTCTCCCCGGGGATAAACCCCGAGAATGATATCGTTTTCCAGCTTTTCAAAAATCTGGTCTGCCAATGAAACGGATTTGAAATCAGCCATTTCATCCCCTCCTTACACTTCTTGGAATCGTTCCGGTGCCAGCCGGTGGAGCATGGCATCCAATTCCTTGTCCGTCATCACTGTCTGACGGCCGTCTTCATATTCCTGATCAATCCAATTTTTCATGGTTGTCACGATGGGGTCATGTTTTTGAATCTCATTATCCCCGGTAAGACGGTAGTTTTGATTAATCCAGTAAGCAATGCCTGCCAGACCGGAGGTCTTGCTGATTTCCACCACCGCAGGCCGGTTCAGCAGCTTGCCGGTGTCGAAAATCGTGTAAATCTCAGCATCCTTCAACAGTCCGTCTGCGTGGATACCTGCCCGTGTGGCATTAAAGCTTCTTCCTACAAAGGGAGTCATGGGCGGAATATCATAGCCAATATCCTTCCGGAAGAAATCACCGATTTCCGTAATCACAGTGGTGTCCATGCCGTCTAAAGACCCCCGCAGGGATGCATATTCGAAAACCATGGCCTCCAGGGGCACATTGCCGGTCCGCTCGCCAATACCCAGCAAGGAGCAGTTGACAGCACAAGCACCGTAAAGCCAGGCAGTAGATGCATTGGCCACACCCTTATAGAAATCATTATGTCCGTGCCACTCCAGGCATTCGCTGGGAACGTCGGAGTAATGCTGTAAGCCGTAAATAATACCGGCAACGCTTCGGGGCATGGAAGCCTCTGTAAAGGGAACGCCGTAACCCATGGTATCGCAGGCACGAATCTTCACAGGGATTCCTGCCTCAGCAGACAGCTTTTGCAGTTCGTTGACAAAAGGAATTACGAAGCCGTAAAAATCTGCACGGGTAATGTCCTCTAAATGGCAACGGGGTACAACGCCGGCGGCAAAGGCATCCTTTACCGTGGCAAGATAATGCTCCAGCGCCTGCTTTCTGGTCATCTTCATCTTCTTAAAAATGTGATAGTCGCTGCAGCTGACCAAAATGCCGGTTTCCTTAATTCCCAAATCACGAACCAGCTTGAAATCTTCTTTACTGGCCCGAATCCAGCTTGTAATCTCCGGGAATTTCAGGTCCAGAGACATACATTTTTCAATGGCTTCCCGGTCCTTTTTGCTGTAAATAAAGAATTCCGTCTGGCGAATGATTCCGTAAGGGCCGCCCAGCTTGGACAAAAGCTGATAGATTTTCACAATCTGGTCCACAGAATAAGGCTCAACGGACTGCTGTCCGTCACGCAAGGAAGTGTCTGTTATCCAAATTTCCTCCGGCATATTCATGGGCACCCGGCGGTGGTTAAAGGCAACCTTAGGAACTGTTCCGTAGGAATACAAGTCCCGCTGTAAATTGGGCTCCTGCACATCCTGCAGGGAGTATTTATAGGACTTCTGCTCCAGCAGATTGGTTTTATTGGAAATCTCAAGCATAATAAAGGCCCCTTTCTAATCCATTCCAATATTTGTATACAATTATACTCACATCCATTTATTTGTCAATACCAAAAACCGCAGCAACTAAAAAATAGCTGCTGCGGTTTCCTCAATACCGAGTTTTTCCCGAATATATGCGCCGGCCTGGGCTTTCTCCATGCCAAGAACCATGGAAATTTCGCTTTCTACCAGTTTTTTTGCATCCCGTAAAAAATTTTCATCACTCAGATGAAATTTCCGGCCAGCCAGTGCTTGCCCGATTTTGTGTCTTTCCAATGTGCCAATCATTCGGATAAGAGCCAGCTGTTCTCCGCTGGTGATTAGCTCCCGATAGTGCTTCCTGCGTTGATTCTCGTCTTCTATCCAGCAGTCCTTCTGAACCGCTTCGCTTTGCAGAATTTGCTCCAATTCTTCCCCGGTCATCAAAGCTCGGACCTTCCCCATGACAGAGGGATTGTCAATGGGCAGCATAAATCTTGTGCCGGTCTGCTCTACCGGCTCCAGTACATAATACCTGCGCACATGGCCGCCAAGCTGCTGTTGCTCAATATTCACCACTGTGCAAACGCCGTGTATCCCATAGACAACAAAATCCCCTACTGCGTACAAGCCAATCCCTCCATTCGTTTGTGTTGATATTATTATAACACAAGCGGAAGGAAATTTCATGTGGTGATATTGTTCAAAAATTATCCCATAGATTTAGAACATTTTTCTAAAAAATCAAACAAATCACTAATACAGCATCTCAACCCGATACATTTCCAGCCATGCATTGATTTGCAGCAGATAGCAGATGGTCTGGGGTTTTCTCATGAGCTGACCGTACCAGGGCCATTGGGATTCCTCCCGCAATATTTTCTCAATTCCCTCTTTGCTGACCAATTGGAACAAGGGTGCATTCCCTTGCTCCATTAATATATTTAGCCGCTGCTGTACAATTTGGAGATATCTGGGGTCCCAGGTTTTCGGATAGGGGCTTTTTTTCCGCCAAAGCACCTCCTGGGGCAAATAATCCTGCATGGCATACCGAAGCAGGCCTTTTTCTTTCCCCTGATAATTCTTAAACTCCCAGGGAACGCCGTACAAATACTCTGCAATCCGATAATCGCAAAACGGGACACGAACCTCCAAGCCGGAATACATACTCATTCTGTCCTTTCGGTCCAACAGTGTCTGCATAAACCATTTGAAATTCAGATTCACCATTTCTTTCATTCGCCGTTCCTCCGGAGAAGTTCCGGGAAGAATGTCACTTTCTGAGCAGGTTTGTTGGTACAAAGAACGGACAAAGGCTTCACCGTCTAATTGTCCGGATAACGCCGGTGTCATTAGTTGGCATCGCTGAAGGGTGTTCTGAGCCCAGGGAAAGCCCTCTCTGCTGCGAACCTCCGGATCCCGATACCATGGATATCCCCCAAAAATCTCATCGGCGCACTCCCCGGACAAGGCAACTGTCACATTCTTCTTAATTTCCCGGCAAAAAGCAAGAAGCGACAGGTCCACATCTGCCATGCCCGGTAAATCTCTCGCAGCCGTGCCTTCCTCTAACACCTGCGCCAAATCCTCCGGTGTCAGTATACACCAATGATGTTCTGAGTTTAGGGTTTCCTGCATCTTTCTGATATAATAGCCGTCTGCATTTGGCTGGAATTTATTTGCCACAAAATATTTGTCATTATTTTCATAATCCACTGAGAATGTCTGTAACCGTTTTCCCTGTTTATCCATCTCCTCGGCACAGATGGAAGAAATCAAACTGGAATCCAAACCGCCGGACAAGAAAGTGCCAATGGGTACATCGGAGACCATTTGACGGCGAATAGAATCCAGTACCAATTCCCGAACCTGCTGAGCAGTCTCCTCAAAGCTGTGGGTATGCTCCCGGTCTTTCAAGGACCAATAACGTTTCCATTGGAATTTTCCCTTGGCATAATACCCACAACACCCGGGCTCCAGCTCCAAAACATCCCGGAACACACCGCTGCCCGGTTTTCTTCCCGGTCCCAGAAGCAGTATCTCCCCTGCTCCCTGAGCATCCAGCTGGGCTTTCACCGTAGGATAACGTAAGATTGTCTTTATTTCAGATGCAAATAGCAGTCCGCCTTCATGCAGTTTGTAAAACAGAGGTTTTACACCGATTCTGTCCCGGGCAAGATACAGTCTTTGCGCCTTATGCTCCCAAATACCAAAGGCAAAAATTCCGTTGCATTTTTCCAGACATCCTTCACCCCACTGTCCGTAGGCGTGAAGAAGCACTTCCGTATCAGAGTGCCCCTTGAAAACGTGTCCGCATTTTATCAGTTCATCTCTAAGTTCCCATGTATTATACAGCTCACCGTTATAGACAATGGTATAGGTTTCGTCGCCTCTGCACCAGGTCATGGGCTGTGCGCCTCCCAGCGGGTCAATCACCGCCAGACGGGCGTGGAGGAGCGTACATCCCTGTTTCTGAAAATACCCCGTACTATCCGGCCCTCTGCGCCTCATGGTCAACAGCATATTGTCTGAAGTAAGCCTGCTGACAGGCAAATCAAGGATTCCAGCAATCGCACACATAATATGCCTCCTTTCACTCCTCTAGTGTATGCTGAATTTCATAGATTTGGTACGGATATGAAAAACCATACCGGACATACTGACATTGGGTGATGGATATGAAAACCAACAAGGAGGTACTGTCCTCCATATTAAAAACTACGCAGATGGGCCAGCTGGGAATCCGCAGTGTAGAAAAATACGCCAGAAACGAACATCTAAAAGATGTTTTGCTTCAACAGCTTCAGAAGTACGACCGGATTGAAACGAAGGCTCACCGGATTTGTGCAGAACGGGGCTGGAAGGTAAGGGAGTTAAACCCGGCACTGCGGAAAACCGCTGAATGGATGGCCCATTCCCGTTTGGCAGGTAAGGAAAAGGACACAAAAATCGCCGGCATGATGATTCGGGGCAATACCCAGGGTATTATAACGGGCACAAAGAACCTGAACAAAAACCCCCAAACCGACCCAAAAATCACAGAGCTTGCTCACCAGCTTTTGAACTGCGAAAAAGAAAATCTGACCCAGATGGAAACCTTTCTCTAATCTGTGCGGAAAACAGCTTTCTGTTTTCCGCACCTTTTCTTCTTTTGGGCATATCATAATCCGAAGACGGAAAGGAGGAATACATTTGCCGTCCACAGGCTATATCCAAGTACATGCATACACCAGCTTTGCCCAAATCCCCTTACAATATGTGGCCATTACCGTTACTGCCGACGACGGAACTGCCATTGCCATGCGTTTAACAGACCGAAGCGGACGCATTGAGCCAATTGCTCTATCGGTACCGGATTTGGCAGCCAGTCAGTCACCCAATCCCGGCGAAATACCCTTTGCAATTGTAAACATTCATGCGCAGATTCCGGGATATGAGCAAATCAGCGTAACCCGGGCTCAGGTCTTCGCTGATACAACTACCAATCAGGAGTTAGAGCTCATTCCCCTGTCGGAGCTCCCAAGTCAGTGGAACAAAAGCGAGCTTTTTGATACTCCGCCCCAAAATCTTTAGGAGGTGACCATGCCAACCGTATTGCCTTTTGTGCCACAGAGAATCACAGTCCATTTAGGTGCTCCATCATCCAGCGCCGCCAATGTGACTGTGCCTTTTATTGACTATGTGAAAAATGTGGCATCCAGTGAAATTTATCCAACCTGGGATGACAGCGCACTGCGTGCAAATATTTTGGCCATCGTTTCTTTTGCCCTAAATCGGGTGTATACAGAGTTTTACCGAAGTCGTGGCTATGATTTTGACATTACCAATTCCACAGCCTTTGACCAGGCCTTTGTCAATGGCAGGAGCTATTTTGAGCGTGTATCAAGAATCGTAGATGAACTGTTTAACGACTATCTGCGACGTCCCGGCTTTGTGGAGCCCCTGGCTGCTAAATTCTGTAACGGAACTACCGTTACCTGTGAGGGTCTAAGCCAATGGGGGAGTCAAAATCTGGCACAGCAAGGATTCAGCTCCACCGAAATTTTGCGAAATTACTATGGGAATGTGGAGATTGTAAACAATGCACCCATCAGAGGTATCACTACCTCCTATCCGGGAACGCCTCTGCGCAGAGGAAGCTCTGGACCCAATGTTGTGGTCATTCAGGTGGAATTAAACCGCATTTCTCAAAATTATCCTGCCATTCCGAAACTAGCCACAGTTGATGGGATTTTTGGCAGTCGGACTGAAGCCTCAGTCCGGGCCTTTCAGCGCATCTTTAACCTGACTCCCGACGGTATTGTCGGCCAGGCTACATGGTATGCCTTGGTTCGGCTTTATACCGCGGTTACTGCACTGAATGAGCTACGCAGTCAAGGTCAGCAGTTTTATTCCATCAATTGGGAATATCCCAATTCCTATTACGAAGGTGACACTGGTGAAAAAATTCGCTTACTTCAATATATGCTCTCCGTTCTTTCTGCCTATATACCGGAAATCCCGCCAATCGAGGTTGACGGCAT
Source organism: Faecousia sp. (assembly GCA_045577715.1). GTDB lineage: Bacteria > Bacillota > Clostridia > Oscillospirales > Oscillospiraceae > Faecousia. The sequence continues at coordinate 16,743 of JAZNIX010000015.1, read as the reverse complement.
TTTCGGCCCGGCTACCAGAGAAGCCGTGCTTGCAGCCCAGCGTTGGTTTGGACTTCCCCAAACCGGTTCGGTAGATACCGCCACTTGGGATGAAATCTATGACCAGTTCTCCGGCATTGAAAATACAAGTCTTCGCGATCCGGAGCTGTTTGCCCAAGCACAAAACGCTGTCCCTGCTTTCGCTACCCAATCCAGAAATCGGTATAACAGGACCTCACGTCATACCCAATTTCCCGGTATGGATTTAAGCCGCGGACAACAAGACCCAGTTCGTCAGGAGGTGATTCGATGAGACCGCCGGAATCCTTTCTCGGCCAGCCTGTACGCAGTTTGCAAACCATGCTCCGGGTGATTGCAGAAGCGGACCGAACCCAACCCGGTGCAATACCCGATGGCATTTACGGAAATAACACGGTAACCGCCGTATCCGAATTCCAGAGAAAAAAAGGGTTGCCGGTTACGGGAATCACCGACGAGGCAACCTGGGATGCAATTTACTTGGAGTATGAATCTGCTTTGATTCTGGTTGATGAAGCCCAGCCCATCCAAGTCATTTGGGAGCCAAATCAAATTGTACGCCGGGGTGAGCGCCATCCCAATGTGTATCTTGCCCAAGGGATGCTGACTGTCCTATCTGATGTGTATAGCAGCATCCTGCCGCCGGCGTTATCTGGGGAGCTAGACCTGCCTACCGTTGAATCCATCCGTTCCTTTCAAGACCTGAATCAGCTTCCCTCCACCGGAGAACTGGATAGAATTACATGGTTTCAGCTGGCAAAGCAATACCCACTGGCCTCAAGACTGGCAGTGAAACCGATTCCTGAAACAAACAGTGAGAATAATTCTCAAATATTGTTGAGCTTTCAGAATTTTTCCACCTAAATCAAACTTTGCCCTTGATTTAACCGAAATAATGCATATAATATAAGGTATCGGTTGTTGCAGACCGAATATCCGGAGGAAGTATCATGTGCATTCAAAATTGGAAGAAAGAATTGCTGACAATTCCAAATTGGCTCAGTCTGTTTCGTTTGCTGCTGATACCTGTTTATATGGTAATCTACCTAAACGCCAACGAGTCCACAGATTATTTTATTGCAGGGGGAATCCTGGCCGTATCCTGCCTTACGGATGCCATTGACGGAAAAATTGCCAGACATTTTAATATGATTTCCACCGTCGGCAAGATTTTGGACCCCTTAGCAGACAAAGCCACCCAATTTACCTTAATTATCTGTCTGGCTGTTGACCACCCGATTTTATGGCTTTTAGTCAGCCTGTTTGTGATTAAAGAGAGCTTCCAACTCATTGCCGGCCTATTTACGCTACGCAAGGGCAAAATGCTTTCAGGCGCTTTGCTATCCGGTAAAATTTGCACAGCGGTTCTATTTATCAGCTTGATTGTGTTGGTTCTCATGCCGGAACTGAATATTAACATTGTTTACGCGATTGTGGGATTGGATTGCATCGTAATGCTCATTTCCTTTTTCAGCTATGCAAAGGTTTACTATACAAAAGCACCTATTATTCAGCAGCTAAATCCCGAAAAGAAGGAAGAACAATAATCTATCCCGGAGTCATTTGACTCCGGGATTTTCATCACCCATGTGATAACGTTTCGGCGACCCGTTAGGGCCGCCGCGATAGAATCTAGGGGTTTGGTTTGTCACAGAAGTGCCGTCGGGTTATCTGCAAAATCCTTCACAGCATCGGCACTCCCCTACCTCCCCAGTATCTGTGAATAGTATATCATTTCCACCGTGCGAAACCTGATGATTTCTTTCCCTGTTGAGAAAACTTTTGTCCAAAAGGAAAAAGAAATGCTTGACAAAATGGCTTTCCTATTGTAATATATCAAGGCTGACCGAAAGGAAGCGACATGGAGAAGTCGCGTAGCTGGCCGAGCGCGCACGATTGGAAATCGTGTATACCCCAAAAGGGTATCGAGGGTTCAAATCCCTCCTTCTCCGCCAAACAAAACCGCAATTCTGATACAAAAGGATTGCGGTTTTTGTTTTTTATGGTATAATGGTGGTAGATGATATAATGAATGCAGGAGGTAATGGTATAATGAGAAAGAAAATCCCAATTATAATATCCGGCGTTCTTATATTTTTGACTTTATGTTTTTTTACTATTTTCCTGGTTTCCGTAAATCAAGCAAAAAATATTGTCAGATTAATAAATGAGAAAAACTACGAAGGCTTGGAAAATGCATGTGAAGCCGTACTTTTTATCGACAAAACACCAACGTTTTCGCTTATTGCCAACGCTCTTGCCGAAATTAATGTATGGACTCCCTTGCAAACGGCTTGTATTAACAACGATATTGAAGCGGTAGCAATTTTGCTTAAACATGGAGCAGATCCCAATAAAACGCCTCCCTTTCAGCTATCTTGGTACGCTCCCATTCAAATTGCCGCATCAAATGGCAATGTTGATATTATGGCTATACTAATCGAGAATGGTGCAGATGTGGAATTGCATGGTCACAACGCATTAATTAAGCTAACAAAAGATGCGAGATGGTACATAAATGAAAGTATTCCATTGGAATCCTACAAGGCCGGGTATTCTTTATTGGAGCAGCATGGTATGAGTGCTTCTCATCCAAGCTTTGATGAACGACCTTTGTTGTGTGAATCAGCGCTATTATCGGATATTGAAGTGACAAAATTTCTAATTGAGGAGAAAGAGATTCCGGCGAACATCTGTGATTCAGATGGCCGTACAGCATTGCATTTTGCCTGTCTGAGCGGTTATTCTGATCCCTCAAAGGAGTACATTCAATATTTGATAGACCGTGGCATTGATCCTGCGAGAAAGGATTCATTCGGGAAAACTGCTTATGATTATGCCATTGAAGACGGACACACAGAAATTGCAGATTTATTGAAATGTACCTCTCAGCAGTAAAAATTGCCCCCATTGAAATGAATTTTCCGCTTGCTCAAAAAACGGGGCTTTTGTATCAAAATCAGGGTTATTAGCCATAAAAGAAATGCCCACACAGTAGTGTGGGCATTTCTTTTATAAGTATATGACAGAGGGATTTGAACCATCTAAATGCAACAGGCCGGTGGCCTGTTGCTCGCGACGGCTCGACGGAGCGAAACAATAATCCGCGCACATTCCCGTGCGCGGATGCAAACAAATCCCTCCTTCTCCGCCAAATAAAACACCCAACCATACGGTTGGGTGTTTTATTTTGGTATGGTATTTGGAAGGAGGGATTTGAAAGGCCGTAAAGAAAACATGCCAGTGGCATGTTTTTAGGCCGTGGGAAAATCCATAGACTTGGGGATGCACCCAAAGGGTGTAGACACAAGTCTATATCTTGCCTAAATGCTGAATTCTATATTTTAACCATCTAAATATTTAAGCCCAGTCCATTCGGACTGGGCTTAATCACTATTCTCCTGCAGCTGCAAGAATGTACTTTACCAATTCATCCCGGCCGTCTCCCTTTTCCGCGGAAAACGGAATCACCGGGCAATCCTCCGGCAGGGATAAATCCTCCCGGATGGTTGCCAAATTGGGTGCAATCTCGCTTTTCTTCAGCTTATCCAGCTTGTTGGCAACTACAACAAAGGGACAGCCGCTTTCCAAAAACCAATTTGCCATGGTTATGTCATTATTGGTGGGCGCATGGCGAAAATCCACAATTAAGATTCCCAAGGTGATACGCCCGGCGGCAAAATATGCCTCCATCAGCTTCCCCCACCGCTCTTTCTCAGACTGAGGAACTTTTGCATAGCCATAGCCGGGCAAATCCACAAGATAGCACCGGTTATCCAAGGAAAAGTAGTTGACATGAACTGTTTTTCCCGGCTTGTCACCGACTCTGGCAAAGTTCCTTCTCTGCAAGAGTCGGTTAATCACAGAGGACTTCCCCACATTGGACTTGCCGGCAAAGGCAATCTCGGGTAAGCGTTTTTGGGGGAAATCCTTTGTAGCGGCCGCAGAAATTAAAAATTCAACCTTTTGAAAATTCATAGCCACCTCACTGCCGCAGACCAGGCTTCTGGGACTTTCCTTTTACATCTTCGGGAATCTTGCTCAAAATAGGCGGTATCATTTCTTCCGCCTTCCGGTTTAATGCCACATCCAATACCGTGTCCACCGTCTGCGCCGTGACAAAATTCAGAGATTTCCGAACCAAGGGGTCAATATCCCCAAGGTCACGCTCATTGGCTTTGGGAAGAATCACCGTAGATACCCCATGGCGCAATGCCGCCATGGTTTTTTCCTTTAATCCGCCAATGGGCAAAACCCTGCCCCGAATGGAGATTTCACCGGTCATAGCCACATCCCGACGGACAGTGGTATCCGTCAAGGCAGAAACCATAGCCGTGCAAACCGTCACACCGGCAGAAGGACCGTCCTTGGGGACTGCTCCCTCCGGGAAGTGCACATGGATATCCTTTGTTTTATAGAAATCCTCCGCAACTCCAAGGCGCTTCGCATTGGCGCGAATATAGCTTAATGCCGCATGGGCAGATTCCTTCATCACATCCCCAAGGTTTCCGGTCAGCTCCAGTTTCCCGGTGCCTTCCATCACATTGACTTCCACCTCCAGGGTTTCACCGCCCACGGCCGTCCAGGCAAGACCGGTGACCAAGCCGACCTGGTCGGATGCAGGCAATCTGTCCGGGAGAAATTTTCTGGTGCCCAAAAACATTTCCAGGGATGCGCCGTCGATAGAAATCCTCTTTACTTCCTCTGTCAAAAGCTTCATATCCGCTTTCCGGCAGATTTCGGCAATGCAACGTTCCAGATTTCGCACACCGGATTCTCTGGTATAGCATTGAATCATTTCACGGATGGCATCATCGGAAATCCGAAGCTGTCCTTTTTTCAGCCCGTGTTTCTTCAACTGCTTGGGAATCAAATGATTTTTTGCAATCATTCGTTTTTCCTCGTCGGTATAAGACCCGATTTCGATAATCTCCATCCGGTCCAACAAGGGTCTGGGGATGGTATCCAAGGTGTTTGCCGTTGTCAGGAACATCACCCGGCTCAGGTCGTAAGGAATCTCCAGATAGTGGTCCCGGTAGGTATGATTTTGCTCCCCATCCAGCACCTCCAGCAGCGCCGCACTGGGGTCACCCCGATAGTCACTGCCCATTTTATCCACTTCGTCCAAAAGCACAATGGGGTTACTGCTGCCGGCCTGGGTCAGCGCTGTCATAATACGGCCCGGCATCGAGCCGATATAGGTTTTCCGGTGACCGCGGATATCCGCCTCATCCCGAACACCGCCCAGAGAAATGCGCGCCATTTTCCGATTTAAGCTTCTGGCAATAGAATAGGCAATGGAGGTTTTTCCCACACCGGGAGGGCCTACCAGACAAATAACCTGGGGCGGCATTTCCGGTGCCATCTGACGCACGGCAATGGTTTGGAGAATACGCTCTTTTACCTTCAAAAGGCCGTAATGGTCACGGTCCAGAACTTTTTTCGCCGCTGTCACATCCAGCCGTTCCTTTGTATATACATTCCAGGGAAGCTCCAAAACTGTATCCAGATAATTACGCAAAACCGCAGCCTCTGAAGAACCAAAGGGCTGCTTTTTCAGCTTTTCCAAATCCTTAAGCAGCTTCTTTTCGCTATCTGCATCCAGCTTCAAGCTGCGAATCTGCTGCTCCAGAGCATCATATTCGGAAACCTCGTCTTCACCCAGCTCGTCGCGAATGACCTTCATCTGCTCACGCAAAAAATAATCCTTTTGCTGCTGGTCAATATTTGCCCGGGTCTTCTCTTGAATATCAGACTCCAGGTGCAGCATTTCCAGCTCCTGCCGAAGAAAGCGCACCGTCATCTCCAGTCGCTTCACAGGGTTCAGCTGGCCTAAAAGGCTGATTTTATCTCTGTAGTCAATGCTGGAATTTTGGGCGATACAGTCTGCAAGGAAACCGGAATGATTGGTCGCCAGCATTTGAAGCTGAATGGCCTGGGGGGGATGCTCCGCTGTTTCCAAATAGTTGGCATAAAGCGCATTGGCATCTCTGCGCAGAGCCCGGGCGCGCAGGCTGTCCTGGGTCTGGGTATCCGGCACAGAAGCTACCACGCCAAACAAATAGGGTTCTTTTTGTGTAAATTCCTGAATTCTCGCCCGGCAAATGCCGGTAACCAATACGCGGATGGTTTCTCCTTGGGCCTTCAGCACCTGTTTCACCTTTGCAACTGTGCCAATGGGATACAAATCGTCCAAACCCGGGTCATCCACAGCAATATCCCGTTGGGGAATTAATAAAAGGGCCTGATCCCGCTTCATCGCCTCTTCCAGCGCAAGGACAGACTTCTTCCGTCCTACTTCAAAATGGACCGTCTGTTCCGGGAACACAACCATACCCCGCAGGGCTAAAATCGGCAGTGTGCCGATATTCCATTTCTCATCCATTGTGTAACCTCCTTACAACAAAGCAAAAGAAGGGGGAAATTCCCTCCCCCTCTTCCAATGCAAATTGTTATTTGGCTCCTGCTTGAGCGCGGGGCTTCGCCCGGTCCCGCAGAATTTTCGGCTCTCCACCGGAAACAGCCTCCGGCGTAATGACCACTTTTTTAATTGATAAATCGGAAGGAATTTCGTACATGATGTTTGTCATGACCCCTTCCATAATTGCACGCAGACCTCTTGCGCCAATTTGCCGGTCCAAGGCTTTTTGTGCAATCAGCTGGAGCGCCTGTTCCTGAATTTCCAGCTCCACATTATCCATCTGCAAGAGGGTCTGATACTGACGGGTCAGAGCATTTTTCGGCTCTACCAAAATCCGCACCAAATCCTCCTGGGTCAGGCTTTGCAGGCTGGTGATAACAGGCATACGGCCTACCAATTCGGGAATGATGCCGAATTTCAGAAGGTCATGGGGCTCAACCTGGGAAAGCAGCTTGCCTACATCCCGCTTTTTCTTGCTCTGAACCGGTGCATCAAAGCCAATGGCAGATTTATCTGTTCGGGCTTCAATTATCTTATCCAGTCCATCAAAAGCACCGCCGCAGATAAACAGAATATTCGCGGTGTTCACCTGAATCATTTCCTGCTGAGGATGCTTTCTGCCACCCTGGGGCGGAACACTGGCCACAGTACCCTCCAGAATTTTCAGCAGGGCCTGCTGAACACCTTCACCGGAAACATCCCGGGTAATGGAGGTATTTTCGCTTTTCCGAGCAATCTTATCCATCTCATCAATGTAGATAATACCATGCTCTGCCAAATTCACATCGAAATCCGCCGCCTGGAGCAGCCGCAGCAGAATATTTTCTACGTCGTCGCCCACATAGCCGGCCTCCGTCAAGGTGGTGGCATCCGCAATGGCAAAGGGAACATTCAAAATTTTGGCCAAGGTCTGGGCAAAGAGGGTCTTACCGCTGCCGGTAGGGCCAATGAGCAAAATATTGCTCTTTTGAAGCTCCACGTCAGAATCCGACGACATATAGATACGCTTGTAATGATTATAGACAGCTACAGATAACGCTATTTTTGCCTGCTCCTGGCCGACAATGTAGCTATCCATAAAGGACTTCATCTCCATCGGAGTTGGAAGCCGCTCGGGCTTCCGAAGCTTACCGCGGTGGTCGACTTGCATATCGTCCTGCAGTAGCTCACTGCAAGCCTGCACACAGTCGCTGCAAATATAAACTCCCGGCCCGGCAATCAGCCTTTGCACCTGAGTTTCACGCTTTCCGCAGAAGCTGCAGCGGATGCTCTGGTCTTCTTTTTTCGCCATAAACCCGCTACCGCCTTTCTAACTAAAATCAGTGACGGGTAAGGACGCGGTCTACAAGGCCAAAAGCCTGGGCTTCCTCTGCCGTCATAAAATTGTCCCGCTCGCAGGCCGCAGTGACCTCGTCAATGCTCTTGCCGGTATTTTCCGCAAGGATTCGGTTCATTCGGTCCTTAATGGTCTGCAGTCGCTTCATGTGGATGGCCATATCCGTAATTTGACCCTGGGTACCTGCAGAGGGCTGATGAATCATAATTTCGGCATTGGGAAGGGCCATCCGCTTGCCCTTGGTGCCGGCAGACAGCAGGAATGCACCCATGGATGCCGCCATACCCACGCAAATGGTGGCAACATCGCACTTGATGTACTGCATGGTGTCATAAATGGCCATACCGGCGGTGACACTGCCACCAGGACTGTTAATATAAAACTGAATATCCTTATCCGGGTCCTGTGCTTCCAGATACAACAGCTGTGCCACAACCAAGCTGGCAGTGGTATCATTGACTTCCTCGGACAGGAAAATAATGCGGTCATTGAGCAGTCGGGAGAAAATATCGTAGCTCCGCTCTCCCCGGCTGGTCTGCTCAACAACATAAGGTACTAAACTCATGGTCATGTCTCCTTTCATGGGCTTCTGAAACATTCTAACCATCAAACTGGCAGCTTATTCCTCGGTTTTCTCCTCTGCCTTGGGTGCGACAGCAACTGCGCTGTCCACAATCACCTTCACAGCCTTGCGAATCTTCAGGCTGGCCTTGATTTCCTCAGCAGGAACCATTTCCTTCACCTTGTCCACCTCCAGAGAATACTGCTTTGCCAGAGATTCAAACTCGGCAGTCATATCCTCCTCGGTAACTTCGACACCTTCCACCTCGGCAATCTTCTCCAGGGTTACATTGACCTTTGCCTGCTTTTCAGCGGCAGGACGGAAGGCATTGCGCATGGTGTTCAGGTCGCCGCCCATCATCTTGGCATACTGCTCCACAGAGTAGCCGCTCATCTGCAGCTGATAGGCAAAGCGCTCCATCTGCGTATCCAGCTCTGCCTCAATCAGAGCGTTGGGCATATCCACAGTGGTGTTCTCCGCAGCCTTGTCCACAGCAGCCTGCTCAAAAGCGCTGTCAATCTGCTTCTGGGCCTTTTCCAAAGCCTTGGCACGGATATCGGCCTTCAGTTCCTCTACAGAGTCAAACTCAGAAACGTCCTTGGCAAACTCATCGTCAATGGCGGGGGTATTGGTGACGGTCACCTTGTTGCACTTTACATGGAATACAACTGCCTTACCGGCCAGCTCTGCATGATAATCCTCGGGGAAAGTGATATCGATATCCTTTTCCTCTCCTGCGCTCATACCAACAACCTGCTCCTCAAAGCCGGGAACAAAAGAGCCGCTGCCCAGCTTCAAATCAAAGTTGTCGCCCTTACCGCCGTTAAAGGGTACGCCATTTTCAAAGCCTTCAAAATCAATGTTGGCAGTGTCGCCCATCTCAGCGGCACGCTCAACCGTTTCGGTAGAAGCCACATTCTGTGCCATCCGGTCCAGCTCTGCATCCACCTGGGCATCGGTAACCTCTGCCTCATCCTTTTCCACTTCCAGGCCCTTGTAGTCGCCCAGGGTAACCTCGGGATACAGGTCAGTGGTCAGGGTCAGGGTAACAATATTCTCCTCGTTAATGTCCATATCGGTGAGGCTGGGACGGCCAATGGCCTTCATATCCTGATTTGCAATTGCAAACTGATAAATCTCGGGGAAGATTTCCTCCAGGCCGTCTTCATAGAAAACGTGAGCGCCGTACATGGACTCAATCATCTTCCGGGGTGCTTTGCCCTTACGGAAACCGGGAATCATAATATTCTTCCGGGCCTTCATGTAAGCCTTGTTAACACCGGATTCCATCAGTTCCTTATCGATTTCCACAACGACGGTAGCCTGATTGCCGTTTTTCTCAATGCTTTTTACATTCATGGTTCATGTCCTCCAATATTGGCTGCATATTTCAGCCATTTTATATTTATTAATAGCCGTAGTATTTTATCAAAGAATACGGCAATTGTCCACCCTTTTCTTAAAATTTTTTATGAATTTTGCCAATTTCGTCCATTTCAATATAAAAGGACTGTGTTTTCACAGTCCTTTTAGGGAAGTACCAGGAAGGGTTGGAAGGATAACCTATCTGCAGACACCAACCGGAAGTCTATTCCGTCCCAGAGTCCCTCCTGGGCAAGGCCATGGCTGGCCCCGTGGAGATGGCCGTAAAAGCATCTGGTCACGCCGTAAGATTCCAGTAATGACAGAATCTCCTCACAAGTATAGCCTTTATATCTGGGTGGATAATGAAGAAAAACCAGCTTTGGCAAATCACCGGCAGATTGCAAGGACGCCTCCAGCCGCATAAGCTCTCTGCGAAACACCTTTTCATCGTGCTGGCCACTGCGCTCTTCCTCAAAAAACCATCCCCGGGTGCCACAGATGGCGTACCCCTCATATTCGTAATGGTTGTTGTTAAGAATTAACTGGTTTTCATAGCCGTTTTCCTGGCAAAATCGGTAAAATTTGGTGGCAGTAGTCCACCAATAGTCATGGTTTCCTTTTAAGATAATCTTCCGACCCGGAATTTGGTTGATAAAATCAAAATCTGCACCGGCCTCCTGAAGTCCCAGCGCCCAGCTTAAATCCCCCAGAAGCACCGTCGTGTCCTCCGGGCCAATGACAGACAAGCCCTTTTTCAGCTTGTCCATGTATCCGACCCAAGCCCCGCCGAAAATATCCATGGGCTTATGCGCCCCAAGGCATAGATGCAAATCCCCAATCGCATAAAGCGCCATGGTTTCCTCCTTAAATAATTCCCAGAATTTCTTTTACTTCCTGTAACGACATATTCATAGCCGATGTAACCACTTGGGCATCACTTAAAGGATTCTTGTCCGCAAGAAGCAGTGCCGTGCGGCTTTCTCCCGTTTTCGCTCGATAATCTGCCAGACCGCTGTAGGCCAGGGCAGTATAGGGGTTCATAATATACTCTGCTGTGCGGTACACGCTGGGAATCACAGCCTCCAATCGGCTCTGGCTGACCACGGCAGCAAACATTCCCTTTCTCAACATATCCAAAGTGACCGGCAAAAGTCTGTAAATGCCCCCCCGATTTCGGATAGCGCAGTATTCCGCCGTTTCATCCACGCCCAAAGCAGCGCAAATCAAACGCTCCACTTCCTCCGGCAGAGGAATATCCGATTCCGGTATACAAGTGTTTACTGCTGACACATCAGTACGGACCTCCCCAAGGTGAAGCAAGTCCCAAACGCCGCTGTTTTCGTTGCAGCTGCAAATAATATTGCCTACCGGAAGTCCCATTTGTCTGGCATACCAGCAAGCCATTGCCCCGGAAAAATCGCCGGTGGGCAAGGCAACATCGAATAAGCTTCCAATATCCATAACACCGCTGTGAAGCATCTGACCGTAAATTCCGAACAGCACCCCGATGCGAATGGCAATTTTTACCCAACTGCTGGGGGTTTGGATGCCGGGTTTTCCGCAGATTTTTTGTGTCAGCGCCTGCACCAGACCGGAATAATCCATTTTCTGATTATGCCAAAGTTCAGCAACACTGATTCTCTGCTGTAAAAAGGAAAGCTTTACCGGATGACGGCCAACTGCAAACTCCACATCCCAGGGGGTAAGACCGCAGGAGAAAAACAGGTTCAAAATCTCCGCCACAGATTGGGCAAAGCTTTTCTCCTGCAGCGCGGCCAACGCCTCCTGCTCAAACCGCGGCATACGGAAGGGCAGATAAAAACCGCCATCTGGACCTCTGTCTTCATGGATGGCCCGGGATACTGTATAGGCATTATGCTTGTCTCTGGTTGTTATGTAGAGCATGCTCGCAACACCTCCAGTGAATTTTCCCAAAAAATACGTCTTACAATCGTTTCCCCCACACCATGACGCAGTAGACACTGGGCCAGGGCAGGATAACTTTCTACTCCCTCAAACCCCATTGGCAACTGGTCACAGCCGTCTAAATCGCCCCCAAGGGCAATATGTCTGCCGTCATTATCCAGCTCCAGAAAATGCAAAATATGGGCACAGGCCGTATCCAAATCCGGCTCGCGGCCAATAAAGACCGAATACAAATTCAGGCCTGCCACGCCGCCGGTTTCACAAATAGCCCGGAACATATCGTCTGTCAAATTCCGGCTGTGATTCCAAACCTGCCGGCTGTTGGAATGGGTGGCAATAATTGGCTTTTCCGTGATTTTAATAATATCCCAAAAGCCCGCATCGCTGATATGGCTCACATCCACCCCAATGCCCACATGTTGGGCTTCTTTTACATATTCCCTGCCCAAATCCGTCAGACCGCCGCCGGTAACATTCGAACCGGTAAGGACATTTTTTTCATTCCAGCCAAGACTGGATATCCGAAAGCCAGCCTTATATAAATCCTCTAAAAGTTCCGGGTCAAAGCCAAAGCCGGCAGGTCCTTCAACCGTCAAAATACCGGACATAAGGCCGATTCTTTGATTTTCTTCCACGTCCTCAGCAGAATACGCCAATCGAATCCAATCAGAATTTTCCTCAATTTGCCCCATCACTGCATCCATTTCCCGTTCAAACAGAGTGGTCGCTGAAATGCCGCTGGGCAATCCCTCCCCGGTAGTGGAAAAGCAGGCGAAGCACTGACAATAGCCCGGCAAAGCTTTTGCCCGTTCCAAATCAATATGTCCCATGTTTTTTCGCAAGGTTTCACCGGAGTCCTTGCCTTTTTGTACCAAGGTCAGGGCTGTATCGCAATGTAAATCAAAAACAGGAAAGCTCATGCAAACGCATCCTCCAAATGATGAATCACAGGGTCTTTGGTGTGAATTCCCTGGGGCGCATAAATCTCCACCACGTCAAATCGGGGCTGGAGCTGAGTAGGATTCTCAGAAAGATATAGGGAAGCCGTCATGCGAATCCGGTCCTGCTTTGCCCGGTTGACATACTCCCTTGCGGTGGCAAATGCCTCGTTTTTGCGTAGCTTGACCTCCACAAAAACAAGATATTTTCGATTCTTTACAATCAAATCCACTTCACCGAATCGGCATTGATAGCCTGCTGCCACCAGCTGATATTTCTTTTTCCGCAAAAACTCTGCCGCCTGGGCCTCTCCCCAATGCCCTGTTAGCTTAGTTGTTGCCATAAAACTTTTTTAGAAACGTCATCCGATGAATCGGACATGGGCCGTAAGTACGAAGTGCCTCATAATGCATTTTTGTGCCATAGCCCTTATGAATTTCAAAGCCATATTGGGGATATTCCTTGGCCATAGCCTCCATCAAATCATCCCGGCTTACCTTGGCCAGTACAGAAGCCGCCGCAATGTTTGCGCTTAGGCTGTCGCCTTTCACCACAGCTTTTACCGGCAGGCCGAATTCCGTTTCCCGGTTGCCGTCAATCAAGGCAAAATCCGGTGCTTTTGCCATGGCCGCAAGGGCACGTTTCATAGCAAGAAAGGTAGCCTGGAGAATATTGATTTCATCAATTTCCCGATGGTCTGCAAAGCCGATACCATAAGCAACGGCCTGCTCTTTAATCATGGGAAACAGTTCTCTCCTGCGCTTGTCTGAAAGCTTTTTACTGTCGTCAAGGCCGGGAATTTCCAAATTTCTCGGTAAAATCACCGCCGCGGCACAGACCGGCCCTGCCAAAGGACCTCTGCCGGCCTCGTCGATACCGCAAACCGCGCTATAGCCCAAATCAAACAGCTCCGTTTCCAGCTTCCACATATCAACCATTCTCTGTTTCCTCCGGTTCTTCCAGGGTAAAACGGCCCAATTTTCCGCTCCGGTATTCGTCTAACAGTACCTTTGCCATCCGCTCGGTGTTAATTTCCCCACGGGCCAATAAAAATCCCCGTTTTCTCCCTGCCATTTCCAGCAGTTCATATCCGGGTGTCCCGGCAGGGGCTTCCACCTTATAGCGCTCCAAAAGCACCTGGGGATATCTCCGATGGAGCAACTCCATCAGCCGGTATGCCAGCTCCTCAATATCAATTACACCCTCTTTCACCGCGCCGGTATAGGCAAGCATCATGCCAACCTGAGGGTCTTCAAATTTCGGCCACAAAATTCCCGGCGTATCCAACAGCAGCAATCCGCTGTCCACCGTAACCCACTGTTTTCCACGGGTCACACCGGGGCGGTTCTCTGCCTTAGCACCCTTCCGGCCGGAAATCTGGTTAATCAGCGTAGATTTACCCACGTTCGGAATTCCAACCACCATTACCCGTAAGGGCCGGTTCATTCCCCGCTGTGCATCCCGCTGCAATTTTTCTGCACAGGCCAGCCGGGCTGCCGGAGTGAAATCAGAAATACCTTTTCGGGTCTTACAGTCCGTGGCCAGCACAGCCATTCCCTTCTCACGGAAATACGCAGCCCAACGCTTTGTCACAGCCGGGTCTGCCAAATCCATGCGGTTCAGTACAAGAATCCGGGGCTTATTTCCGCAAATACTGTCGATATCCGGATTTCTGCTGGACACGGGAATTCTGGCATCCACGATTTCACATACAGCATCCACCTGACTCAAATCCGCTTCTATTTGTCGGCGGGTTTTGGTCATGTGCCCGGGATACCACTGAATATTCATTTGTTCCTGCATCAGGACACCACCCCAACCCGGTCAAAGCTTCTTTCATATTCTCCGTAATTGGTACCCGGCAAAAACAGGAAGATTACCTTACCCAATACCTCACGACGGTCAATCAACCCAATAGACGGATGGCGGCTATCCTTGGAATCGTTTCGGTTATCACCCATCACAAACAGACAGCCTTCCTCCACAATCAGCGGAAAATTCACGCCCTCATAATGAGAAGTAGGAGTCAGGGTATAGGGCTCGTCCAAAGGCTTGTCATCCACATAGACAATCCCTGCATAAAAATCAATATCCACTTTTTGTCCCTCTGTGGCAATCACACGCTTTACGATAGGCGCACCGTTATCAAAGGAATCCTTGCTGGCCACGATAATATCCCCATAGCTGGGATTATGATAAAAGGTATTGCCGAGCAGCAGTAGATAATCTCCATTCAACAAAGTATTGTTCATAGAGGTTCCGGACACAACAACCACGCGGAAGCAAAGCAAGAAAATCAGCATTACCGCAGCCAGAAGATATACCAAGTCATGCAGATAAGATAGCACCTGCTTTTGCCAGGTAAGTGTCTCTTTTTTCTCATTCACTGCCTTTTTTGATTTCTTCTCCGCAGAATCCCGGGCAGCCCTAGATTGTTCTATAGGTTCACTGCCGGATATGCTCTCTAACGGCAATTCTTCCTTATGGGAAGATTCAAATTTACGATCATCCATAATCAACACTCCTAAGGTATCTGTATGCCACGGAGCATACACACGCTATAATATTATCATTATAAACGAAAAAGGCACAAAAAAAAAGAGGGCAAGCCCTCTTTTTTTTCGATTTCTGTTAAACTTTCTCCTTGACCTTGGCAGCCTTGCCGAAACGGTCACGCAGATAGTACAGCTTTGCGCGGCGAACCTTGCCCTTACGGACAGTTTCAATCATCGCAACATTGGGAGCGTGCAGGGGGAACACCTTCTCACAGCCTACACCGTAGGAAATACGGCGAACGGTGATGGTTTCTGCAATACCGCCGTTCTTCCGGGCGATTACAGTACCCTCGAACACCTGGATACGCTCACGGGAGCCTTCCTTGATCCGCACATGCACACGAACAGTATCGCCGACCTTAACCTCGGGCAGCTCCTCTTTCATGTACTGGCTGGACAATGCCTTTACCAAATCCATAATTACGTCCTCCTTAAATATTAGGCGTTCGTGCGCGCAAAATTGCCGCAGAGGACTCACCTTGATTTCAGACTGGCGTATTATACCATTGCTTGCAGAGAAAGTCAAGCATTATTTTGCTGTTTTCTGATTGATGCAGCTTCCAACTGTAAACTATATTAAAAAATAAGAGCCTGCTGCGTCTGCAGCAGGCTCTCAAAATTTAATTATACGCCTTCCTTAGCCCGGCGGATGGTTTCCGCCTCGTCACAGGTGTTGACGTTCTCGTAGCCAGCCAGAGGTACCAGCTTCTCGTTGATGGAATCGAGAATCCAGCTTGCCTGGGGGAAGAAGAACTCGTCAAACTCGAAGGGAGGTGTGATCCAGTTCTTAGCACCAACAACCACAGGAGGTGCATCCAGATCGTCGAAGCACAGCTCGGTGATGTTGCGGGCAACATCGTTCAGGAAGCTGCCGCGAGCGCAAGCATCGGAAACCAGCAACACCTTACCGGTCTTGCGGACAGACTCAACAATCTTGGTGTAGTCCAAAGGAGACAGAGAGTGGATATTGATGATATCCGCTTCCATGCCGTACTTTTCGCTGAGAGTCTTTGCAGCCTCAACAGCACGGTACAGCACTGCACCAACAGTCAGAATGGTAATATCCTTACCGTCGCGAACCTTGTTGGTATCGCCGATCTCAATCTCATAACGTTCAGCAGGCACGCCGCCCTCATGGAACTGCTCGCCCACGTCGTAGATTCTCTGGCTCTCGAAGAAGACCACAGGGTCAGTGCCCTTCAGAGCAGTCTCCATCAGACCCTTGGCTTCCCAAGGTGTTGCAGGGAATACGACCTTCAAACCGGGGATGTGTGCGCAAAGAGCGGTCCAGTCCTGGGAGTGCTGTGCGCCGTACTTAGAACCAACGGAAACACGCAGAACCAGAGGCATCTTCAAAATGCCGGCGGACATAGCCTGCCACTTGGACATCTGGTTGAAGATTTCGTCACCGGCACAGCCGATGAAGTCAGCGTACATCAGTTCCACCAGCGCACGGCCGCCGGACAGAGCGTAACCAACGGCAGTACCGACGATCGCGCCTTCTGCCAGGTTGGAGTTAAACAGTCTGCAGTGAGGCAGAGCGTCCATCATGCCGCGGTAAACTGCAAATGCGCCACCCCAGTCACGGCAGTCTTCGCCGTAGGCAATCAGCGTGGGATCC
>JAZNIX010000014.1:0-67928 GCA_045577715.1 Faecousia sp. | reverse complement strand
CAGACTGCATCTCCACAACCTTGACGGTGTCGCCAAAGATGTTCTTCCGGCCGGCAGCGGACCACTGGTCCACATTGTCAGCCATGGGGGAAGAGGGGGTAATGGGGTAAATGCCAGCTACTTCGGTAAAGGCGTAGCTAACGTGGGCGGCGGCGGTGTTGCCGTCCATAGTCTTGAATTTTCTTGCCAAGATAAAATACCTCCTAATAGTATTCAAATTTCTACTTGCATATCATAGCACTTTCTGTTCCGTTTGTAAAGTCGTTTGCGCAGGACTTTCTGTGAAAAAACTACGAATTTTGGAAATATATGCACTACGGACGGCCATTGTCTTTCTCTTGTAAATGTGAAAAAAGGATTGTCTTTTTTAGCAGAATAAGGTATGATGATAAAAATACAGGAGAAGAGGCGATTTGTTTGATTTGCAGTGTCCGTACGCTGGGTGTCAGCGGAATCCATGGCCATGGGGTCGTGGCAGAGTGCTATATTTCCAACGGCCTGCCGGGGTTTGACATTGTAGGTCTGCCGGATGCGGCGGTGAAAGAGGCCAGAGAACGGGTTCGGGCTGCGGCAAAGAACAGCGGCCTTAGCTTTCCTGTCAGCCGAATTACGGTGAATCTGGCGCCGGCGAATTTGAAAAAGGCAGGCACCCATTATGACCTGCCCATATTGCTTAGTATTTTGTGCGCTGCCGGCAGTGTCAGAAAGCCTAAGTCCACCAGTGCCTTTATCGGTGAAGTTAGTCTGGATGGCCAGCTTCGGCCGGTTTCCGGTGTGCTTCCCATGGCGCTGGCGGCAAAAAAAGAGGGGATTCAAGCCCTGTTTGTTCCGGCGGAAAATGCGGCGGAGGCTACCTTGGCCAGAGGGCCGGCAATTTACGGCCTTCGCAACGTCAAAGAACTGATTGCAGGGCTGAACGGAGAATTGACCCTGGAGCCTGAGCCTCTTTGGGAACCCGGTGAGCCGGAGGGAGAACCGGCAGATTTTAAGGATGTATTAGGGCAGGAAAACGTAAAGAGGGCACTGGAAGTGGCGGCGGCCGGCAGTCACAATGTACTGCTTGTTGGCCCTCCCGGCTCAGGTAAGAGTATGCTATCTAAGCGTTTACCCTCCATTTTGCCGGATATGACTTGGGAAGAATCCTTGGAGGTCAGTCAAATCTATTCCGTGATGGGACTTTTGACGGCGAAAGCGCCCCTTCTGACCCGGCGGCCTTTCCGGTCACCTCATCATACCATTTCCAATGCAGGTCTTGCCGGCGGCGGCAGTCATCCCAAGCCCGGAGAAATCTCCATGGCGCACAAGGGTGTGCTGTTTTTGGATGAATTGCCGGAGTTTAAGAAAGATACGCTGGACATGATGCGCCAGCCACTGGAGGATGGAAGTGTTACCATTTCCCGGGTGTCCGGGGCAGTGACCTATCCTGCGGAGTTTATGCTGGTATGCGCCATGAATCCCTGTAAATGCGGTTGGTACGGCGACCCCTCCGGCCGGTGCACCTGCTCGGAGCAGACCATTGTGAATTATCAAGGACGGATTTCCGGACCGTTGCTGGACAGAATTGATATTATCGTGGAAGTCCCAGCGGTGCATTTTGAGGATTTGCGAAGCCGCACTGAGGCAGAGCCTTCTGAATCCATCCGTCAGCGGGTCAATGCCGCCAGAGCCCGACAGCATCTCCGATTCCCGGAGAACAGAACCATGTGCAATGCCCGGATGGGTCCCGAGGAAATGCGAAAATTCTGTAACCTCAGCGAGGAATGCGCCGAACTCATGAAGCAGGCCTTTGACACCATGAATCTGACTGCCAGAAGCTATGACCGGATATTGCGGGTGGCAAGAACGGTGGCGGATTTGGACGGCAGTGAGGAAATTGAGGTTCAGCATATTGCCGAAGCCATTCAATATCGTACATTCAATCTTGGAAATCAGTAAAGTGAGGATAACGCTTTGAAAGAAATCTTTTTAATGAAGCTGGGAGAAATTGTGCTGAAGGGCGCAAATAAGCGCCAGTTTGAGGGAAAACTGCGGCAAAATGTTCGTCGGCGGATGAAAGCCTACGGAAATTTTGACGTGTATATTATGCAGTCCACGGTTTATATCGAGCCCATGGATGAAGCTTGTGACCTGGAGGGGGCATGGGAGGCCTGCCACAGCATTTTCGGCGTGGTAAGTCTTTGCCGCTGCCGTCCCTGCGAGAAAACACTGGATGCCATTTATGAGGCAGTGGAAGTTTATCTTGGAGAGAATTTGGACTGCGCCGAATCCTTTAAGGTGGAATCGAAGCGTTCAGATAAGCAGTTCCCTCTCAATTCCATTCAGCTTTCCCAAGAAATCGGGGGAAGACTGGCCGAGGCCCATCCTCATGTGACGGTGGATGTGCATCATCCTGCTTATACCGTTTATGTGGAGGTTCGGGATTTGGCGGCCTATGTCCACGGACCGGCAGAGCCGGGAGCAGGAGGACTTCCCACCGGCGTGGGCGGTCGGGCCATGTGCCTGCTCAGCGGCGGTATCGACTCTCCGGTGGCGGCCTATATGATTGCCAAGCGGGGTGTGGAAATTGAGTGTGTTCACTTTTTCTCCTATCCCTATACCTCTCAGCTGGCCAAGGACAAGGTCATTGAGCTGGCCCGGCTGGTGACAAAATACAGCGGCAGAATGACGGTGAATGTGGTCTCCTTTACGGAAATTCAGGAAGCCATCCGGGACAACTGCCCGGAGGAATATTTCACGCTCATTATGCGTCGGTTTATGATGGAAATTTCTCAGCGGATTGCTAAGGGCGATGGCTGTGGCGCATTGATTACCGGTGAGAATTTGGGTCAGGTGGCTTCCCAGACCATGGAGGCCATGGCGGTCACCGGTGCGGTGGTGGATATGCCTGTATTTATGCCGCTGATTGGCATGGACAAGGAAGAAATCGTCACCATTGCCCGGAAAATCGGCACGCTGGAAACCTCAATTTTGCCCTATGAGGACTGCTGTACGGTCTTTACCCCTAAGCATCCCAAGACCAAGCCCACCTTAGGACAGGTGCTTCACGCGGAACGGAATCTGGACAGACAAGCACTGATAGAAAAGGCACTGCAGAGTGTGGAAAAGGTTACGGTGAGGTATCATGATGAGCCTTCCCTATAAGGTTTTGCAGGCACTGGCCGGGAAAACCCTGGCCACGGCGGAAAGCTGTACCGGCGGCGGCATTGGCGCAGCTTTGACCGCAGTGCCGGGCAGCTCAAAGGTGTACCGGGGCGGCATCATCAGCTATTGCAACGAAGTGAAGCACCGGCTTTTTGGGGTGGACGCGGAGGTTCTGGAAACCTGCGGCGCGGTATCCGCTGCTGTGGCACAGGCCATGGCGGTGGGGGCAAGGGTAGCAATAGGGGCAGATGTGGCAGTGTCCGTCACCGGTCTGGCAGGCCCCGATGGAGACGAATTCGGAAAGCCGGTGGGCACGGTGTTTATCGGCTATGCGGATGAAGCGCGCCGGGAGGCCAGAGAATTTCATTTTTCCGGAAACCGGGAAGAAATCCGAAAGCAAGCTGTGGACAATGCGCTTAATATGATTTTAGAGTACGCAAAATAAAAAGTAACTGCTCCCCGGAGATTCCGGGGAGCGGTGATTTGTTATGCAGGCGTGTAGTTAACGATGATGCTTTGCTCTTTTAACTTGGAAACATCCTTGACCGGATTATCCATCACGTCCACTTGAATCAGATTGGGACAGTCTGCAAGGGCGTTGACAGAGGAAATTCTGTTGTTGTCAAGCTTAACGGTATTCAGCTTTTTCAGCCCGCCCAGGGCAGAAACGTCCTTGATTCGGTTGCTGATAGCGTTAAAGGAAACCAACGCGCAATCCTTAGACCATTGGGGCAAACTGACGATTTGATTATAGGAAACATCAAAATACTGCAATTGATTCAACACAGACAGGGAGGTAATGTCAGAGACAGAATTCCGGGACAGGGTTAAATTGGTCAGCGCCGTATTGGCAGTCAGCAGGCTGATATCCGTCAGCTGATTGCTGTCAGCGTTGAGGGTTTTTAAGCCGGAAAGGGTGGCGATGCCCTCCAGACTGGCGATGGCATTGTGGGAAATGTTCAGGGATTCCAACCCGGTACAGCCGGTTAAAGGCACGACAGATGCCAGGGAATTATAGGACACATCCAAAGCCTTCAAATTGTTTAAGGCGCTAAGATAGCTCAAGTTGGTCAGGGCGTTATGGGACAGGTTCAGCTCCTTCAGCCCGGACATGAAGGACAGGGCAGAAGCATCCCGAATGGTATTGTTGCTCAAATCCAAATATTCCAGGCTTCCGATTCCGGACAGATTTTGAATATTGGACAGCATACAGCCGGACAGGGTCAATTCCTTCAGATTGGGAAGTGTGGAAATCACCGACAGGTCCTGAGAAGATACGGCAGAATCGGTGACGGTTAAATGGGAAAGCTGCATCAAATTAGACAGCGCCTGGAGATTTTCAAAATTGCCCTTTTCAATGGTAAGGGAGGTCAAATAGGGAAAATACTGCAAATCAGAGTAATTGGTGGCATCTGACGGCATCACCAAAGAGGTAATTGCCCACAGGTCGCTGGTCATGAGCTGGGATTCCGCGCTGACCCCTAGGGTTTTACGAACCAGTGCATCTAGAGCCGGGTCGGAAAGCTGTACCGGTTCTACAACGCCGCCTACGGTATAGCCGAAGATGGAAAGGGGGCTGACCAAACCGTTTTCACCGACAGACAGGGCATAAATGGTATTTTCTCCGGATACTAAGGGAATGCCGCCGTTATAGATGTCCTTTTCGATAGAGGGATATTCTCCGTCAGAAGATGCATACAGCGTGCCGGAGCTGCTTTCTACTGTTACAGTAATGTACTGGCTGTAAAAGCCGGGGGCCGGTGTGGCCACCGGGGCGCTGGGGCGCAAAGCATCCAGCTGGGCTTTGATATCACCGGTGACCCGGTCCAGCATGGTAACCGCGTCTAACAGCTTATTTTGCTCCACATAGGTCTGACACAGCGCAATATAAAGGTCTACAGAGCTGTTGGCGGCAATGGCCCGGGATAAGGTATATTCTGCCTTGGAATAATTTCCGTGGGACTTAAACATTTGCGCCTGCTCAATGGCAACGGCTTCGCTGTTACCGGATTGGCGGTATGCCAGGTCATAAAGCCATGCGGCAACGCTGTGATTTCCCTTCAGTTCAAAAAACCGGGCCTGGTCAACCAATATATCTTTGGTGAAAGCAGTATCATAGGCAAATAAATACCAACCGATGCTGCCTATCACCGCTATCACAAGAAGAATCGGAAGAATTCGTTTCCAAGATTTCATAAATATGCTCCGTTTCGAGGAATTCTGTCATAAATTATACCTTCTCAGCAGAGGGATGTCAAGGCGTGGGATAAAAATGGAAACGGATTCGCCCCATTGCGGCAAATCCCGAAGGGTTATCCTGTTATGATGTGCTTGGGAGGGATGACCATGGAGCAAAAATGGAAGCAATGGCTGGCGGCAATAGTGATAGGGGTGATGATTCCCGGGCTGGTTTTTCGAACGGCGACGGCCTTGTGGCCGGTAGGCGATGGCCGGCAGAGTATGGAGCAAACCCAGCCGTCTACGGCGCCGGATTGCCTGCAGACCATTCCCGAAAACCAAAATATACCGGTGCTCCATGGAAAACGGGTGGAGATTCTGGAGTTGGACACCTATTTGGTGGGTGTGCTGCTGGCAGAAATGCCGGCATCCTTCGGTATGGAGGCATTAAAAGCCCAGGCAGTGGCGGCCAGAACCTGCACGCTGAAGTTTATGCAGGACCCGGACAAGCATCCGGTGATGGCGGTGTGCACCGAATCCACCTGCTGTCAGGCATACATAAGCCAGGAGCAGTACTGTCAGGCAGGAGGTGCGCCGGAGGATGTGGATAAAATCCGAAAGGCGGTGACAGATACCGCAGGACAGGTTTTGACCTATGATGGGGAACTGATTGAAGCCACCTATTTTTCCTGCTCCGGAGGACGGACAGAGGATGCTGTGGCTGTATGGGGGACCGAGGTGCCCTATTTGCAGTCGGTGGAAAGTCCGGGGGAGGAATGGGCAGAAATTTATACCCAAAGCGTCACCTTTACCGCATCGGAATTTGCGGCCTGTCTGGGGCGTAAGCTTTACGGCACACCGGCAGCTTGGCTGGGGCAGGTTCACTACACCCGGGGTGGCGGTGTGGCCACCATGACGGTGGCAGGAAAAAGCTATACAGGCACCCAGCTCAGGGAACTGCTGTCCTTAAATTCCACCGCCTTTACCATGGAGGCAAAGAAAAACAGCATTACCGTAACCACCTCCGGTCGGGGGCATCGGGTGGGTATGAGTCAGTACGGCGCAGATGCCATGGCGGCAGGGGGCAGCAGCTACGAACAGATTCTGCAATATTATTACAGGGGCGTAAGAATTGACAAACTGGGTGCCGTAGAGTAAAATATATATAGAAATACATTCCCTAAGGAGGATACCCATGCCTATTCGGATTCCCAATGATTTGCCGGCGACTGCCGCACTGCAGCAGGAAAATATTTTTGTTATGCCACAGAATCGGGCGACCCAACAGGATATTCGTCCCTTGGAGATTGTACTGCTGAACCTGATGCCCACAAAAATCGCCACGGAAACCCAGCTGAGCCGTCTTTTGGGCAATACCCCCTTGCAGGTGAATCTGGAGCTGATGCACACCACCACCCACAAGGCGAAAAACGTATCCCAGGAGCATATGCTTTCCTTTTACAAAAGCTTTGACGAGCTGAAACACAGAAAGTTTGACGGCATGGTCATTACCGGTGCGCCGGTGGAAAAGATGGACTTTGAACAGGTGGACTACTGGAACGAGCTGTGTGAGATTATGGAATGGAGCAAGAGTCATGTCCATTCCACTTTCCATATTTGCTGGGGCGCGCAGGCAGGGCTTTACTATCATTACGGCATAAAAAAGCAGGATTTGCCGGAGAAGCTGTTCGGTGTTTACCGTCATCATGCCGATTATAAGCGCGCGATTCTGCTTCGGGGCTTTGACGATTGCTTTTGGGCGCCCCATTCCCGGCATACCACAGTGAATCGGGAAGATATTGAGGCAGTTCCGGAAATTAAGATTCTGGCATCCTCTGAGGAGGCCGGCGTGTACGCCATGATGACCAAGGAGGGCCGGCAGATTTTTGTGACCGGCCATTCGGAATATGACCCGGATACCTTGAAAAACGAATACCTTCGGGATAAAAACCAGGGGCTTCCCATTTCTGTGCCTGCCAATTATTTCCCGGAGGATGACGATACCAAAGAGCCCATTGTCCGTTGGCGGGGTCATGCGAATTTGCTGTTTTCCAACTGGCTGAACTATTTTGTCTATCAGACCACGCCGTATGATTTGATGACCATCGGCGAGAAATGAAGCTCACCCTCAGGTGATTTTTCCGCTCTACCTGCATAGAATGATTCCGGTTACAAAGAAGGGGGAACGGGTATGAAATTGACAATTGACGGCCGCTTGGTGGAAGCACTGCCGGGGCAATCTCTGCGGGACATTATTCGCCAAATGGGGCTTACATCAGAGAAGCTGTCCGATGACCCACTGGTGGCAAAAATTGCCGGTGAGATTTTTACG
The DNA here is from genome assembly GCA_045577715.1 of Faecousia sp. GTDB lineage: Bacteria > Bacillota > Clostridia > Oscillospirales > Oscillospiraceae > Faecousia. The sequence continues at coordinate 60,277 of JAZNIX010000014.1, read as the reverse complement.
TTGAACTATATCCCGGTACGGGAAAAGGATGCCCTGCCGGAAAGGACCTCCATCCGCCGGGCCATGGCGGCATCCGGCGGCGTGGTGCATCTTTTGCGCTACGGTGACCCTACCGGACGGGATGCCTATGTGCGCACTGCCCAGTTTGTGCTGTTTTTGGCCTTGCGGCAGCTTTGGCCGGAAGCGGTTGCCAAAATGAATCATACAGTTGGGGCTGGAGTATACATATCCGTATCCGGGGCAGAGGATTTCTCTGCCCAGCGGCTGAAACAGCAGGTTCATAAGATTGTGCAGCAGGACATTCCCTTGCTTCGCCGCCGGATTTCCACCCGGCAGGCCATTGAGGATTTTCGGGCCCAGGGGCAAGAGGATAAAGCCCAGCTGCTGGCCTGGCGGCAGACGGAAACCTTTGACCTTTACAGCTACGGCGATTTTGGCGATTATTTTTACGGAGAGATGGCACCTTCTACCGGTTATCTCCGGGTGTGGGATATTTTACCGGCAGAGGGAGGCTTTTTGTTCCTGTTTCCTGATGACCGGAATCCAGACAAGGTGGCGGACTATCAGGAAATGCCCAATTTCTTTCAGGTGTTCTCTGAGGGTCAGCGCTGGGGCGAGCTGATGGCCTGTAAAACCGCTGCAGAGCTGAACGCCCTGACCCGGGATGGAAAGCTTCGGGCACTGATACGGGTCAACGAAGCCCTTCATGAAAAGCGGTTTGCCCAGGTGGCGGATATGATTTGCCAGCGGGAATCCAGGCTTGTGTTTTTGGCAGGCCCCAGCTCCTCCGGCAAAACCACCTCTGCCAATCGGCTGGCGGTGCAGCTTCGGGTACACGGCAAGAAGCCGATTTTGCTGAGCCTTGACGATTACTATATCAATCGGGATGAGATTCCCCCCGGGCCCGACGGCAAGCTGGATTTGGAGCATATCAATACCATTGATACGGCGCTGTTTGCCCGGCACATGGCGGCACTTCTGTCCGGGGCAGAGGTCGAAATTCCTGTGTTTAACTTCAAAACCGGAAAACGGGAGTGGCGTGGTCATTTGGTGTCACTGCCCGAGGATTCTGTGATGATTGTAGAGGGGCTTCATGCGCTGAATCCGGTGCTGTTGCCGGAGGGCGTGGATACCCGGCGGATTTTCCGGATGTACGTCAGTCCGTTGCTGCCGCTGAATCTGGACAATCACAACCGGATTCCCACCAGCTATTTACGGCTGCTGCGGCGAATTGTCCGGGACTACGAAAGCCGGGGCACATCGGTACAGCGTACCATCGCCATGTGGGACTCGGTTCGCCGGGGAGAAAAGCGGTGGATTTTCCCGTATCAGGAAAATGCAGACGTGATTTTCAACAGCTCCACGCTGTATGAATTGGCGGTGCTGAAAAAGCATATTTTCCCATTGCTGACGGCCATTGGCCCGGAGGATGAATGTTACGACGATGTCCGGGCTATTGTGAAAATCCTGAATTACATCCGGGAAGCGGACGTGGATGATGAAATTCCCCCCACCAGTTTGGTGCGGGAATTCATCGGCGGAAATACCTTTTACCAGTCCTAGCGATTGGCAGTATTTGATACAAAAAACAATGCGCTGCAGGTTAACCCTGCAGCGCAAACTTTAAGTTATCTTATTTACTCTGCGGAAAAGAGCACTTCTTCATGCTCTTTATCACTTCCATAAGTTATGCGATAAAGCTCTTTTTTACTTGAAAGTCTTTTAATCATAACCCTAATATATTCTGTCCCGGTTTCATTTATAAAATAATAGTAATTTTCGGTTAAATCATAAATCACACGATTATCCGGTGCTGCTGCATAGGCGTTTAATTCCTGAAATGCATCCTCCTTTGTGGGGGGCGTGTTAGAAGATTGCTCTTTCCATTTATCACAAATACTCCTGGCTTGTTCCAGGGCGATGTTAGATGTGTTTTCCGGTATTTCTCCTAAAATCTCCAGCATTTGTTTTGGGTAATAAACCTGAGCAGGGCCAACAGTAAAAACTTTCTTGCTTTTATCCACGCCCTTAAATGTTTCTTTTACTTTGGGTAAATGATCTTCATTATTCACCCAATAAGACAAGTTTGCATATAGTGAGTATGTCGGCGAATCCGGGAAATCATATGTTAAGGGGTATTCTGAAAGATCTGGCGGTCTGTTATCTTCTTCAATCAAATACAAATATTTAGACCATAGTTGTTCATCAGCAGGCTCCGATATATTTTCCTCTGCCCCACCGGTTTCGGAAGAACTGACCCCCGGAATAGTTGTGGTTGACGGCTCTGCAGAAAGCTGGTTATCCACCGGCCCGTCGGATGCACAAGCACCTAACAGCATGGATATCAGGATACAGATGCACAAAGTAACACATAACGAACTCCTTTTCATAATATCCCTCCTTATTGTTTTGATTTCACCTATATTTTAACATAATTACCAATAAAAGAAAAGAAATATCACTTCGTGATAATTTACAAACTTATATTTCCTGTTTTGTGCATATACAATAAAACATCGGCAGCCGAAGCTGCCGATGTTTTTTTAGAGCTTAGCATAGGTTTTGTCCAAAAACCGCTGGGCGTTGACCACGGCCCGCTTATGGATACCTTTGCCGATTTCGCCGGCTTCATCAAAAGAACGGACTTCAAAGGTCAGGATTTTCCCGTCTACTGCGGTCAGCTCCGCTTCTGAGCGAACCTCCAGACCCACCGGCGTAGCGGCGGTGTGCTGGATGTCCAGCGCGATGCCCACAGAGGTTTCACCCTCATCCAGTCCCGGAGCGATGGCCTCGCAGGCAGCGCCTTCCATCAGCGCCACCATGCAGGGGGTGGCATAGACCAGTAAAGCCCCAGAGCCCACTTCCTGAGCTGTGTCCTCCCGTTCTACTAACGTGGAGGCAGTACCCTTCATGCCAACGGTAAGATTCATGCATTTCACAACCTTTCTTGCCTCAATATATACCATTATTTTCGGCCTGTCAACAAAAAACGGTTGCTATTTTTTATAAGAAAGCTTATAATATAGCCACATTGTTACAGATAGGAGTGTCAATGATGGCAACAAGCGAAAAATTGAATTTGACCATGCTTTGCGATTTTTACGAACTGACTATGGGTAACGGCTATTTTGAAAAGGGCTATAAGAATCAAATCTGCTATTTTGACCTGTTCTTCCGCCGTTGTCCCGATGGCGGCGGCTTTGCCATTGCGGCGGGATTGGAGCAGGTCATCGAGTATATCAAAAACCTGCATTTCAGCAAGGAGGATATTGAATATCTCCGGGGAAGAAAGCTGTTCTCCGAAGGATTTCTGGAATATCTGGCTGATTTTAAGTTTACCGGGGATATCTGGGCCGTGCCCGAGGGCACGCCGGTGTTCCCTAAAGAGCCGATTATTACCGTTCGGGCGCCTGCCATTGAGGCACAGCTCATTGAAACCTTCCTTTTACTGTCTGTGAATCACCAGAGCTTAATTGCCACCAAGGCAAACCGGGTGGTTCGGGCGGCACAGGGCAGAACGGTTCTGGAATTCGGTTCCCGTCGGGCCCAGGGCGCGGATGCGGCGATTTTGGGTGCCAGGGCGGCCTATATCGGCGGCTGTAACGGCACAGCCTGTACCATTTCCGACCAACTTTACGGTGTTTATGCCGGGGGAACTATGGCCCATGCATGGGTGCAGATGTTTGACACGGAATACGATGCCTTCAAGGCCTACTGCCAGATGTATCCAGAAAATGCAACGCTGTTGGTAGATACATATAACACGCTGAAATCCGGTATTCCCAATGCCATCCGTGCCTTTAATGAGGTGCTGAAGCCCATGGGAATTACCAAGTGCGGCATCCGCCTGGACTCCGGCGATATGGCATATCTGACCCAGAAAGCCAGAAAAATGCTGGATGATGCAGGTTGGACAGAATGTAAAATTTCCGTTTCCAATTCCCTGGATGAATACATTATTCAGGACCTGCTGCGGCAGGATGCAAAAATTGATATGTTCGGTGTAGGCGAACGGCTCATTACCGCCCGGAGCGAACCGGTATTCGGCGGCGTGTATAAGCTGGCCGCCGTGGAGCGGGAAGACGGCACCGTTCAGCCGAAAATTAAGATTTCCGAAAATGTAGGAAAGATTACCAACCCCCATTTCAAAAAGCTATACCGTTTTTTCGGCAACGACACCGGAAAGGCCATTGCCGATTACCTGTGTGTGTATGATGAAACGGTGGACGATTCCAAGGATTTGGAGATTTTCGACCCGGAGGCTACCTGGAAGACCAAGACGGTGTATAATTTTACCGCCAAGGAGCTGCAGGTGCCCATCTTCAAAAACGGAGAGTTGGTATATGACTGCCCGGATTTGAAACAGATTCGTCAGTATTGCATGGAGCAGGTGGATAGCCTTTGGGATGAGGTCAAACGGTTTGACAATCCCCATACCTACTATGTGGACTTGAGCCAAAAGCTGTGGGATATCAAGTATAATCTGCTGAAGCGCAATGGCGCTGGGAACTGACGTGGGGAAGACGTGGTCAGTGTATATCCTTCGGTGCGCTGACGGAACGCTTTATACCGGTGTGACGACGGATGTAGCCCGGCGGCTGGCGGCCCACCAGTGCGGAAAGGGAGCAAAATATACCCGTGGGCGCGGTCCGCTGACACTGGTATATACCCAAGCTTACCCCGATAAGCCTTCTGCCTTTCGCCGGGAATGGGAGCTGAAACATATGAGCCGGGAAGAAAAATTGGCATTATGCCATATAGATGCGTAAAACAGCCGGGTGTGCGAAAGCACACCCGGCATTTGTTTTGGAAAGATTAAATTTTCTGCTCGCAGTAAATACAGCGGTAAATCTTTGCTTCCTTATCTGTCAGCTTTCCGATTTGGGGAAGCTCCTGTTCTATCTGACAGATACATTTGGGATTGGTGCAGACCCGGTCGTAGACAAAATCCTGGGTGTCAACCGCTTGCCGCTGGGGATTCTGGGCTTCTTCCAACAGCTTTAGAATCAGCGCCATGCGCATATATTTTCCGTTCAGCGCCTGCCGGAAATAGGCGGCCCGGGGGTCATCATCCACTTTTACGCTGATTTCATTGACCCGGGGCAGGGGATGGAGCACACACATTTTTTCCTTGGCCAGAGCCATCTTCGGCACATCCAGAATATAGCTGTCCTTTAAGCGCTCATAAGTATCCGCATCGTCAAACCGTTCCCGCTGGATGCGGGTCATATACAGCACATCCAGCTCCGGCATGGCTTCCTCCAGAGAGGATACCTCGGTGTAGGGAATATTATGCTTTTCCAGCACATTGAACCGAATAAATCCGGGAATTTTCAGCTCTTTTGGAGAAATCAGCACAAATCGGATGCCGGGATACCGGCTCATAGCCTCAATGAGAGAATGCACCGTGCGGCCGTATTTCAAATCGCCGCATAATCCAATGGTCAGATTGTTGAGGCGGCCCATTTCCCGGGAAATGGTAAGAATATCTGCCAAGGTCTGGGTGGGGTGGTTATGACCGCCGTCACCGGCGTTGATAACCGGCACGGTTGCATTTTGGGAGGCCACATAGGGCGCGCCCTCCCTGGGGTGGCGAATGGCCATAATATCGGCATAGCAGGATAAAATTTTTGCGGTGTCTGCCATGCTTTCACCCTTGGCGGCAGAGGAAGAGGATGCCTCGCTGAAGCCCAGCACCGTACCGCCCAGCTCCAGCATAGCGGCTTCAAAGCTGAGCCGTGTCCGGGTGGAGGGTTCAAAGAAAAGAGTGGCCAGCTTTTTATGCTTGCACTTGTCCCAGTAATTTTCCGGGTGGGCAATAATATCCTTTGCGCTGGCAATTAAGCTGTCCAGCTCCGCAACAGTAAAATCAAGAATACTGATTAAGCTTCTCATATCACTTTGCTCCGTTCACAGCTAAATAGTTTTTAATTCGGGTGACGTTTTCTTCGTTGGCAGGGTCTTCCTCTAAAAATTCGATGATGTCATAAACATCTACCACGGAATAGACAGGGAAACCGAACTGTTCCTCGATTTCCTGCATTGCACCCTTTTCGCTCTGGCCCTTTTCCTTCCGGTCCACCATGATAAAGGTAGCAATCACCTTCGTGCCATCCAGATGGCTTAAAATTTCCATGCTTTCCCGGATGGCAGTACCGGCGGTAATGACATCCTCGATGATAACAATCTCTTCACCGGCCTGGGGAACGTAACCCACAAAGCTACCGCCTTCGCCGTGGTCCTTTACTTCTTTGCGATTAAAGAAGAAGGGGACATTCAAACCGTTCTTAGAAAGGGCCACAGCGGCGGAGATGGACAGGGAAATGCCCTTGTAGGCAGGCCCATAGAGCACAGCGGATTTTTTTCCCAGCTTGTCGAAATAGGCCTTGGCGTAAAATTCGCCCATTTTTGTAATCTGGTCGCCGGTTTTAATCATGCCGGCATTGATAAAATAGGGGATTTTTCGACCGGATTTGGCGGTGAAATCGCCGAATTTCAGAACCCCTGCACTCTGCAGGAACTGAATAAATTCTCTCTTGTAGCTTTCCATAATGCTTCTCCTTTGTATTACAAATGTTCACTTTGAGAGCCGGTGGGGTTGCTGATACTGTATCCCACATTGACCAGGTGGTCAGCCACACGCTCCAGGCCTGCGACGGTGGAGGTATAATAGGGGCTGTGGGTCACACTGCAGCTGCCGTCGGCCAAGCGGGTATAGTGCTTGGCGGTGAGTTCCTTTTTCATATCATCCACACGGTTTTCGTATGCGGTAAGCTCTGGCAGCAACTCATAATTTGCAGTTTCAAATGCATTTCTGGCAACTGCGAACATGGAAAGAACCTCGTTGCACATTCCTTGAATCTCAGTGAGCGCGGTATCCGAGTATTTAAGGCCTTTCTGATTCATTTCCTGACCGATTTCCATGAAGTTCACGGCATGATCACCGATACGTTCCAGGTCGTTAAGCACATGGAAGTAAGAACCCACCGCAGCTTCGCTGCTTGCGTCCAGCGCGGAGCTGGAAAGCTTGATGAGAAAGTTGCTGAGGGCACTGTTGGTGAAGTCAATAATGGCTTCGTTCTCTGTGATGGTTTCGTTGTCTTTGTCCGAGCCGGTCAGCATGGCATCAAAGGAAAGTTTGATGTTTTCCTGGGCCAGCTGAAGCATATAACCGATCTCCTGCTTGACCTGTGCCACGGCAACCGTGGGCATGGCAAGCATATGGTCGTCCACAAAGCGAAGGGTATGGGTTTGGGCGGGGGTGTCTTTCTTGTCGTGAATCACTGCTTTCGAGAAAGAAACCAACTGTTTTACAAAGGGCAACAGAAAAGCGGTTGTGGTAACATTAAAAATGACATGGAAAGCAGATACCCGCATCTGCAGTGACATGGCATCATCACCGGGGAAGAAGGAGACCAGAAGGTCGGTGACAGGCTCCCGGAAGATCCAAATCAAGGCAGCGAACAGAGCTGTGCCGATGGAGTTAAAGGTAAAATGGATCAGGGCAACACGCTTGGAATTTGCGCTGCCTCCCACCGAGGCCAGCAGGGCAGTGACACAGGTGCCGATATTGGCGCCCAGCACGATGAACAGCGCAAGATCCAGTCCCAGAACGCCGGTACCCACCATGGTGATGACCACACCGGTGGCGGCTGAGGAGCTTTGGATCAAAGCGGTAAAGAGGATACCCACAAGAATCAGCAGCAAGGGGAAGTTGATAACACTGAAAATCTGCGTAAAAAGGTCCTTTATCAGTGCATTGCCAAAGGCTTCAGGGCTGCTCATGATGTTCAGACCCACAAAGATCAGGCCCAGACCGCTGCAAAGAAGACCTGTGATCTTAACTTTCTCGCGCTTCGCAAAGCCCATCATCACGCCGGCAAAGCCAAGCAAATACATAGCCATATTGAAATAATCGTTCTTCAGGGCCACAAGAACACCGGTGATGGTGGTGCCGATGTTGGCACCCATAATAATGGGGGTGGCCTGCATCAGCGTCATAACACCGGCATTTACAAGGCCGATGACCATGACAGAGGTGGCAGAGGAACTCTGGATGATAGCGGTGACACCGGCACCGATGCCCACACCGGAAAGACGGTTGCCGGCGATTTTGCTCAGCAACTTCTGCATACCGGTACCGGCACTCTTTTCCAGAGCCTCGCTCATGAAGTTCATACCGACAATGAAAATACCAACACCGGCCAGCAGCCAGATCAGACTTTGAATTAGCTGCATAATTTCTTCAGCTGTAAACATAAAAAGTCTCCTTTCGCAATCGGGAACAGGGGAAACTTAGTCGCAGAATTCTGCCACGCAGCGTTCGTAAGCCGCAACGGGGTCGGCGGCTGCTGTAATAGGCCGGCCAACCACGATGTAGTCAGAGCCGATTGCCTTGGCGGCGGCAGGCGTCATGACCCGCTTTTGGTCGCCGATATCCCCATCGGCAAACCGGACACCCGGGGTAATGGTCAAAAACTTCTCACCGCAGCGGTTATGGACCTTACCGGCCTCCAGGGGAGAGCAGACTACACCGTCTAAGCCTGCGTTTTTTGCGGTTTCGGCGTAGTGCATCACCACTTCGTCAATGGGACGTTCAATGAGCAAATCCCGCTCCATGGCCTCCTGGTCGGTGGAAGTCAGCTGAGTCACGGCAATCAGCAGGGGGCGTGTGCCGTCGGGACGGGTGAGGCCCTCCAGAGCACCTTGCATCATGGCAGTTGTGCCGGCGGCGTGGAGATTGGTAATGTCCACGTCCAGATTGGACAGCACTGCCATGGCCTTTTTAACCGTATTAGGGATGTCGTGGAGTTTTAAGTCCAGGAAAATTTTATGTCCCCGGGCCTTGATTTCTTTCACAATACTGGGGCCTTCCGCGTAGTACAGCTCCATGCCGATTTTTACAAAGGGCTTTCTGCCGGTAAACTTGTCCAAAAATGCAAAGGTTGCCTCGGCAGAGGAAAAGTCGCAGGCTACAATTACATCCTTACCCATTTTTCGCGCCTCCTATTATCTCTTGTAAATTTTGAATTCCGTAGATATCCATAACCCGGGGCAAGTCCCGGACAATATCCCGGCAAATATAGGGATTTACCAGATTGGCCGCACCCACTTCCACAGCGGTAGCACCGGCCAGCATCATTTCAATTACATCCTCGGCACTGCTGACACCGCCCATGCCCACTACGGGAATTTTGACAGCTTGGGCAACCTGATAGACCATCCGCACCGCCACCGGGAAGATAGCCGGACCGGAAAAACCTCCCATGGTATTGGCAATGATGGGCTTGCGGCTGCGCAGATTGATACGCATACCCAGCATGGTATTGATTAAGCTGATGCCGTCTGCGCCGGCATCCTCACAGGCCTTAGCGATGGATACAATATCGGTGACATTGGGAGAAAGCTTAATAATCACGGGCTTTGTGGTCACGGCCTTGACGGCCTTAGTCACTTGGGCTGCGGCCTCGGGAGAAGTGCCGAAGCTCATGCCACCGCCGTGGACATTGGGACAGGATATGTTTACTTCCAGCCAGCCAACCTGCGCCTGCTTGTCCAGCTTTTCACAGGTGTAGGCATAATCTTCTACGGAAAAACCGGAAACATTTGCCATCACCGGCTTATGAAAGCACTGTTTCAGCTTGGGAAGTTTTTGAGAAATGACCTTTTCCACGCCGGGATTTTGCAGGCCCACCGCATTGATCATGCCGGAGGTACATTCTGCGATCCGGGGGGTGGGATTGCCAAATCTGGCATCTTTGGTAGTGCCCTTAAAGGAGAAGGTTCCCAATTCATTGATATCGTAAAGCTCTGCAAATTCATAGCCGTAGCCAAAGGTGCCGGAGGCGGGAATCACAGGATTGGTTAGTTCAATCCCACAAAGATTTACATTCAATCCCATAAAATCTCCTCCTTTTTCATCACAGGCCCTTCCTTGCAGATACGCTTATAACCGGTGAGGGTTTTGCAGGAGCAACCCATGCAAGCACCGAATCCGCAGCCCATCCGCTCCTCAAAGCTCATCTGGCCGGAGGTTTCCGTGGCACGGTGGACAGCCTTTAACATAGGCTCCGGGCCGCAGGTGTAAAAATAGGTATATTCCTTGGGCAGGGCATCGGTGACAAATCCTTTTGTTCCGTAAGAACCGTCTACGGTAGTGACAGTAACATCACATCCCAGTGCCCGGAACTCTTTTTCATAGAAAACCTCCCGGGCGGAGTTAAAGCCTAAAATAACAGACACGGTTTTCCCTTGAGCAATCAAATCCTTTGCCAGCCGGTACATGGGAGGCACACCCACGCCGCCGCCCAGCAAAACCGGATGATTGCCGGAAAGGGACAAATCATAGCCGTTGCCCAACCCGGTGAGGATGTTTAAGGCTTCGCCCTTGCTCATTTTCGACATAGCTTCCGTTCCTTTGCCCACCACCTTGTAAACAAGGGTGAGACAATGGCAATCGTAATCGCAGACGGAAATAGGGCGGCGCAGGAACATGCCATCCAGCTTCAGGTTTACAAACTGGCCGGGCGCGGTAATGGCAGAGGTATCGCCTGACAGCACCATTTGATAGACACTGTCGGTCAGTGCCTGATTGGAAACGATTTCAAAAATGCTCTGCTTCATAGCATTCCCCTCAAGCATCAATGGTGGAGATGGTCAGCGTGGTTTCCTCCAGAACATCCAGAAGTACCTTAACGGTATCCAGAGCAGTGAACATTGTCACATTGTACTCTGTGGCAATTTGGCGAATCTGGAAGCCGTCATTTTGGTTGTGGCCGGGGTCTCTTGTGTTGATGACATAGGCAATATGACCCTGCCGCAGGGCGTTGGGAATCTCATCACTGCCTTCGCTGATTTTCTTGAGAACATGGGTACGGATGCCATTGGCCTTCAAGAAGGTAGCAGTACCCTCGGTGGCCTCGATATTAAAGCCCAGATGATAGAACCGGCGAATCAGGGACAAAGCTTCATCCTTATCCTTGTCAGCAATCGTTGCCAGAACAGTGCCATAGTTCTGCAAATGCATTCCGGAGGCCTGCAGAGCCTTGTAAAGGGCTCGGGTCATGGTTTTGTCATAGCCGATGGCTTCGCCGGTGGACTTCATTTCCGGGGACAGGTAAGCATCCAAACCGCGAATTTTATTAAAGGAGAAGACCGGCGCTTTTACATACCAGCGTTCCTTTTCATCGGGATAAATGTCAAACAGCCCCAGTTCTTTCAAGCTCTTGCCCAGAATGACCTCGGTGGCAATATCTGCCAGAGAATAGCCGGTGGACTTGCTCAGGAAAGGCACAGACCGGGAGGAACGGGGATTGACCTCGATGATGAACACATTGTCATCCTTATCCACAATGAACTGGATGTTGTAAAGACCTACAATGCCGATGCCGAGGCCCAATTTTTTTGCATACTGCAAAATGATTCCCTTGACCTTGTCAGAAATGGAGAAGGAGGGATAGACGGAGATGGAGTCGCCGGAGTGGACACCGGTGCGTTCTACCAGCTCCATAATGCCGGGAACGAAGACATTGATGCCGTCACAGATGGCATCCACTTCCACTTCTCGGCCTTCGATATATTTGTCCACCAAAACCGGCTTGTCCTCGTCAATTTCCACAGCGGTTTTCAGATAGTGGCGGAGCTGTTCCTCGTTGGCCACAATCTGCATGGCCCGGCCGCCCAGAACAAAGCTGGGCCGCACCAGCACGGGGTAACCGATTTTCGCGGCTGCGGCAATGCCGTCTTCGATTTTGGTAACTGCTTTGCCTGTGGGCTGAGGGATGTTCAGCTCGGACAGGAGTTTTTCAAAGGCATCCCGGTTTTCGGCCTTGTCAATGGCGGCGCAGTCAGTACCGATGATTTTTACGCCCCGGTCTGTCAGAGGCTGTGCCAGGTTGATGGCAGTTTGACCGCCAAGAGAGGCAATGACACCCTCGGGCTTCTCGAACTCGATGATGTTCATAACATCCTCGGGGGTGAGGGGCTCGAAATACAGCTTGTCTGCGGTGGTATAGTCAGTGGAAACCGTCTCGGGGTTGTTGTTGATGATAATGGCCTCATAGCCAGCCTTACGGATGGTCATAACCGCATGGACGGTGGAGTAGTCAAACTCCACGCCCTGGCCGATCCGGATGGGGCCGGCGCCCAGTACAACGATTTTCTTCTTGTTAGTGAGCTTGGATGCATTCTCCCCAGTGTAGGAGGAGTAGAAATAGGGAATATAGGCGCCGGTGTGGCAGGTGTCCACCATCTTAAACACAGGGAAGAGATTATGCTCTTTCCGGAAGTTGTAGACATCCAGCTCGGTGCATTTCCACAGCCGGGCAATATACTTATCGCTGAAGCCCATCTTTTTGGCGGCGGTCAAGGTTTCTAAATCCCGGACATGGGTCTTCAAGACTTCTTCCATATCCACAATTCGCTTAATGGCTTCCAGGAAGAAGGGGGTAATCTGGGTGATTTCATGAATCTTTTCTATGCTGACACCGTGGTAAATCAGTTCTGCGATGGCATAGATATTGTCGTCCCGGAAAACGCTGATATATTCCAGCAGCTCTTCCTTGGTCATATTGTCAAACTTGGCGTGGTAAATGTGGTTGGCACCGATTTCGCAGGAACGGATGCCCTTGAGCAGACATTCCTCCAGATTGGAGCCGATACCCATGACCTCACCGGTGGCCTTCATTTGCGTGCCCAGGGTATTGGGCGCGGAGGCGAACTTATCAAAGGGGAACCGGGGCAGCTTGGCAATGACATAATCCAGCTTCGGCTCAAAGGCGGCGTTGGTGTTGGCAATTTTGATTTCCTCCAGGGTCATGCCCACAGCAATTTTTGCAGTGACCCGGGCAATGGGATAGCCGGAGGCCTTGGAGGCCAGGGCAGAGGAACGGGAAACTCTGGGATTTACTTCAATGAGATAGTACTCAGAGGAATGGGGATTCAGAGCAAACTGCACATTACAGCCGCCTTCGATTTTCAGCTCCTTGATAAGCTTAATGGCGGAGTCGTTGAGCATTTTTTCGTCTTCCTTGCTCAACGTCATAATGGGGGCAACCACCAGACTGTCGCCAGTGTGAACGCCTACCGGGTCAATGTTTTCCATGCCGCAGATGGTGATGGCATGGTCAGAACCGTCCCGCATGACTTCAAACTCGATTTCCTTATAGCCCTTAACAGACTTTTCAATCAAAACCTGGTGGACAGGGGATAGCTTAAAGGCATTCAATCCAATTTCAACCAGTTCTTCTTCGTTATAGGCAAAGCCGCCGCCGGTACCGCCCAGGGTAAAGGCAGGGCGAAGCACCACGGGATAACCGATACGGCTGGCCGCTTCCTTGGCTTCGTCTATGGAGTAGGTAATTTCCGAGGGAATAACCGGCTCGCCGATGGACTGGCACAGCTCCTTAAACAGCTCCCGGTCCTCGGCCCGTTCAATGGAGGCGCTGGAGGTGCCCAGCAGCTCTACCCGACATTCCTTCAAAATGCCCTTTTTCTCCAGCTGCATAGCTAAGTTTAATCCGGTTTGTCCGCCAATTCCGGGGACAATGGCATCGGGACGCTCGTGGCGGATGATTTTTGCCACGTATTCCAAGGTCAGAGGCTCCATGTAAACCTTGTCTGCAATGGTGGTGTCGGTCATAATGGTGGCAGGGTTGGAGTTGACCAATACCACCTCGTAGCCTTCTTCCTTCAATGCCAGACAGGCCTGTGTTCCGGCATAGTCAAACTCAGCGGCCTGACCAATGACGATGGGGCCGGAGCCAATAATCATAATTTTCTTCAAATCTGTACGCTTAGCCATAATAAAGCCTCCCAATCTATCCTTATTTCCATTACTTTCTTACTTTTTCCAGCCAGACCAGTTTGCTGTCGCAGACAGTGGCTAAACATTTTCCCCAGACCTTCCAGCCGGAGAAAGGTGTGGATTTTCCTTGGGACTGGAATTCTTCCGGGTCGATATAATAATTTTGCCGTAAATCCCAAATGGAAAAATCACAGCCCATGGGGATGCCAAAGCGTTTCCGGGGGTTGGTAACCAGCAGCTCCATCAGCCGCTCCATGGAGATGATATCTTCCTTTACAAGGTAGGTATACAGCAGAGGAAACGCGGTTTCAATGCCCACGATGCCGAAGCTGCTGCCGTCCAAGCCCTTGCTTTTTTCTTCCTGGCTGTGGGGTGCGTGGTCAGTGGCAATCATATCAATGGTACCGTCCTGGATGCCGGCAATGAGAGCCTGCCGGTCTTCGGCACTGCGCAGGGGAGGGTTCATTTTAAACCGTCCGTCTTCCTGCAGGAAGCTGTCATCCAAAATCAGGTAATGGGGGGCAGTTTCGCAGGTGACGTTCAGCCCGTCTTTTTTGGCCTGCCGAATCAAATCCACGCTTTCCTTGGTGGAAATGTGGCATACATGGTAAGCACAGCCGGTCTCCTTGACCAGCGCTAAATCCCGGGCGATGGGGCCCCACTCACTTTCTGAGCAAATGCCCCGGTGGTGGTTTTCTCTGGCGTATTCCCCGTCGTGAATATAACCGCCGTTGAGCAGTGAATTGTCTTCACAGTGGGCGACAATAATTTTCTTTAGCTGTTTTGCCTTTTTCATAGCCTCCCGCATCAGATCGGCACTTTGCACACCCTTGCCGTCGTCGGTAAAGGCAATGGCCTGCTGGGCCATACCTGCCAGGTCAGCAAGCTGTTCGCCCTTTTGACCCACGGTGATAGCGCCGTAGGGATAAATGCGGATCATACCGTCCTGCCGGATAAGGTCCAACTGCTGCTTGAGAGCCTGCTTGCTGTCCGGAACCGGGTTCAGATTGGGCATGGTACACACAGCGGTGTAGCCACCCCGGGCTGCGGCCAAAGAACCGGAGAGAATGGTCTCTTTGTAAGAAAAGCCCGGCTCTCTGAAATGCACATGCACATCACAAAAGCCGGGAATAACAGCATATTCTGAAGAATTGAACGCGCATAAATCAACGGATAAAAGACGATCCGCGATAGAGCCACGAACATTGGACGGGCAGGCAGAGGCGAAAATATTGGTGTTTTCCTGCTGCATTGCCATAGCGTTCTCCTTTCCTTCTAAAACACATATCATTCAATTTATCGCCCGAAATTATAGCATAAATTTGCTTGCTTGTCAATGGGTAGGGGTGGGAAAATCCGTCATGGAGAATTCTTTTTTGCAGATTCTTGACGTTGTGGCAGGAAGTATGATAGGATGCAAATAAAGGGGTGAAGCATATGGAAATACAAAGGTTGAGCCAAAGGAAAGTAAGGGCATTACTGCCAGACAGAAAGCCCGATACCCATAAGGGAATGTTTGGAAAGCTTCTGCTGCTGTGCGGCAGTGTAGGCTATACCGGCGCGGCGGCTTTGGCGGCCATGGGAGCATTGCGAAGCGGTGCAGGCTTGGTGTTTGTGGGCGTGCCGGAAAGTATTTATGAAATTGAGGCCATAAAGCTGACCGAGGCAATGGTTTTTCCCTTGCCGGATGAAAATGGGAAGCTGAGCAGCCGGGCCATTCCCGAGATTTTGAAGCGGTGTGCGCAAATGGATGCCGTGCTGATTGGCCCGGGGATGGGGCAGTCAGAGGGGACACTGGCAGTCACCCAAGCGGTTCTTACCTATGCCCAATGTCCGGTGGTGTTGGATGCCGATGGCATAAACCTTATGGCCGCGCATAGAAATATATTGCGCGAAAGGCACTATCCTACAATTTTGACACCCCATGACGGAGAATTTCGGAGAATATGGCAGCAGGGCGAAACGGACAGAATTTCCGATGCAATGGCCTTTGCTTCCGATACAGGCTGCATCTTGCTGCGAAAGGGTCACCGAAGCCTGATTACTGACGGTGCTGTCTGCTATGAAAATTGCACCGGCAATCCGGGCATGCCCACCGGCGGCAGCGGAGATGTGCTGGCAGGGATGATAGTCAGCTTGATTGGGCAGGGAATTGCGCCCCTGGAGGCTGCGGCCTGTGGAGCTTGGCTTCACGGCAGAGCCGGAGACCTGTGTGCAAAAAAGCTGGGGATGTACGGGATGCTTCCCAGCGACCTGTTGGAGGTGCTTCCGCGACTGATGAAATAAGGCGGGGTAGCATGAAACGAATCATTGCCGCGGTATGCCTGCTTATATTGCTGGCAGGCTGTTCAGGCAAACAGCAGGAAATGGACAGGGCCATGGCCCTTCGCAGTGCGCTTTTGGCCCAGGGGACAGCGTTTGAGGCAGAGATTACAGCAGATTATGGCCAGGAGCTATATACCTTTTCCATGAACTGTCAGACCGATGCCCAGGGAAAGCTGACCTTTTCCGTCACCGCACCGGAGTCCATCTGTGGGATTGAAGGGGAGATTTCCGCCACCGGCGGTGCATTGACCTTTCACGGAGAAGCGTTGTCCTTTCCGCTACTTGCAGACGGGCAGGTGACACCGGTATCTGCCCCTTGGGTGCTGATACATACTCTGCGCAGTGGGTACTTAACCTCCTGTGGGCCGGAAGGAGATGTTTTGCGCATTGCCATTGACGACAGCTATGCAGACGATGCGTTACACCTGGATATCTGGCTGAATGAGAAGGATTTGCCTGCCCGGGGTGAAATTCTTTGGCAAGGCAGAAGAATATTGTCAGTGGCGGTCAAAAACTTCCGCTTTGTGTAACTTCGGAGAGAAATGTTACATAGGATATTTTACAGGCGCTGCCGTATAAATCTCCTTTGTACGTGGGACAATAGAATCAACCGCGTTACATAAGGAAAAATTCCGGTAGCGCAGGTAATGATTTCTTCGGAGTGTGAAACACATGGATACCACGGTGAAACGGGGAGATATATTTTACGCAGACCTGTCGCCGGTGGTCGGCAGTGAGCAGGGAGGAACCCGGCCTGTGCTCATTGTGCAAAACGATACCGGAAACCGTCATTCTCCTACGGTCATTGCGGCGGCGATTACCAGTCAGACCGGAAAAGCCAGACTCCCGACCCATATTAACATTGCCGGCGGCAGTGTAGGGCTGAGCAAGGATTCGGTAATTTTGCTGGAGCAAATCCGCACCATTGATAAGCGCCGTCTGCGGGAGCATATGGGACATTTGGATGACGGACACATGGCTATGGTGGATGATGCCATTGCTGTCAGTTTTGGACTGAACCAAGGCATTACATGAATATCGCCCCCTTTGCCGCATAATCTTGTGGCAAGGGGGCGTGTTTATGATAGGAACATATCCGATTTTTCGGGGAGCAGAGGCGGTAGGACAAGCTACAATAGAAAAACAGGGGCTGTATTATTGCTTTTCCTGCCGGTGCAGATTAACAGGGGAGGTGATTTACCGAATCACCGTTACCTGGGGAGAGCATAGCGAACATCTGGGGATTCCTGTACCGGAGGGGACAGAATTTTGCCTGGAGACAAAGCTTCCCATTCGCCGCTTCGGTCAGGGGGAACCCACATTCCGTTTGGTACCCAGGCACCCGAAATTAGACAGCTGTTTCATTCCGCTTTCACCGGAAACACCCTTCCCGTACCTAAAACGAATGGAAAGCGCTTATCTAGTCCGGCGGGAGGGAGAAATCGGCATTGCCTTTCGGGAGGAAACTTAGAAAATTTCCAAGCCCACAGGGCAGTGGTCAGAGCCCATAATATCGCTGTAAATCGGGGTGGCGGCGATTTGGTCCTGTATCCGCTGAGAGGTCAGGAAATAGTCAATCCGCCAGCCGGCGTTGTTTTCCCGGGCATTGAACATATAGCTCCACCAGGTATAGCAGCCGGTGGCGTCTGGGTGTAGATGCCGGAAGCTGTCGGTAAAGCCGATGGCAAGTAATTGGCTGAAGGCATCTCGCTCCTGGTCAGAGAAACCTGCATTACCCCGGTTAGAGCCGGGGTTTTTCAGGTCAATGGGCTGATGCGCCACATTCAAATCCCCGCAGACAATTACAGGCTTATCTTTATCCAAATCGGTAAGATATTCCCGGAAGGCAGCTTCCCAGCTTAGGCGGTGGTCAATCCGGGCAAGCCCCCGCTGGGCATTGGGCGTGTAGCAGGTGACCAGGGAAAAGTCTGGGTATTCCAAAGTGATGAGCCGGCCCTCTGTATCCAGCTCGGGAACACCAACACCGTATCTGACCGATAAGGGGGTATGCTTGGTAAAAATGGCCGTGCCGGAATACCCCTTTTTCTGGGCATAGCACCAGTATTGCTCATAGCCGGGGAGCGTCAGTTCGATTTGCCCTTGTTGAAGCTTTGTTTCCTGCAGGCAGAAAAAGTCTGCATCCGCCTGCTGAAAGAAATCCGGAAAGCCCTTTTGCATACAGGCCCGCAGTCCGTTTACATTCCAGGAAATGAATTTCATTTGATTCTCCTTTTAATCGTGGTCAACTTCTATTTTGCAGTCATCCAGAAGGACAATCTCCTCCGGACGCATAACAACGGCAGGGTCAGACTCCGGGTAATCCGTCTCGTAGTAGATGCTGACCTGCTGTGTACCGGTTAGGTCGCAGACGGTTAAGGTCAGGCAGGCACAGAAAATGGTTAGCTCCATGCCCTTCAGAGAGGAAAAACTGCCGCCTAAAACAACATCGGTATTTTTCTTTTCCACATTAAGCCGGCTGAGGACAATCCCTGTGGGGAATATTCTGTGGAGAGGGTCAGAGATAGGACCTTGAAGATAGGTGTTTAGGATGGAAGTATAATTACTGTCCGGGTCAGACAGGATATGCATATCCTTGGATATTATACTGCCGGACTGGGCAGGCAGGATAGCGCTTTGCTGATAATAAAAGGCAACCCCGCCTGCCGGCGTTTTATTTTGCGCAGAGCAGCCCAGAAGGGAAAGAAGCAGTATCAGCACAGATAGCAGGCAAAGTCCTCGCTTCATAACAAATCCTCTTCGGTATCAAAGATTGGGAAGGCAAGGGTGAACACAGACCCTTCACCTTCCGTGCTGGTGACGTGAATTTGACCACCGTTACGCTCCACCATGCTACGGACAATGGAAAGGCCTAAGCCGCTACCGCCGGTTTTCCGGGAGCGGGCTTTATCCACCCGGTAAAAGCGTTCAAAAATTTGGTCCAGTGCGTCAGAGGGAATACCGACACCGGTATCAGAAAACCGGAGGATGGCATTGTCCCCCTCTTGCAGAAGGCATACGGACAGACTGCCTCCCGGAATATTGTACTTAATACCGTTTTCAACCAGATTGAAAACGATTTGGTACAGGTCATCTGCCACCATCAGAATCGGGCTGTCCCGCTGAATGTCCAGCTGTAGGGTAATTTGATTTTTCTCAGCAATGGCAGAAAGCATACGAACCACCCGCTGGACAGTAGAAGCCATATACATAATCTCACAGTCGGCCTCCGGCTGGCTTTCCATACGTGTCAGGGACAGCAGCTTTTGAGTCATTCGGTTCAGCCGGTCTGCTTCGTTGCCGATGTCCTCCACAAATTCCCGGACAGTGGCAGGGTCCATATCGTTTTGTAGTATAGAGTCGGTCAGGAGCTTGATAGAGGCCAGGGGAGTTTTCAGCTCATGAGAGGCATCGGACACGAATTGTCGGCGCCTTTGCTCTGAGGTTTGCAGTTTCTCGGTCAAATCGTTAAATTGGTCCCCCAGATAGGTTAGCTCGTCCCGTCCGCCCATGGTAACCTTATGGCTGTAGTCGCCCTCTCGGATAATTTGCATGGAGGTAAAAATTCTTCGCAAACGGCGGGTAAAGGCACTGGAAAAAACGATGGAGAACAGGAAAATCAGCAATCCCAGAATCAGGGTAATGGATAGAATATTATTCTGAAGGGATTGAAACAATGCGCCCTGTGCGGTATCATACTCTGTCAGATAGACACAGCCAATCGGTGTATCATAGGCAATAATCGGAGCGGCGGCCCGGGATTGCATAGCACCGTCATGGTAGTGCCAGGAGAAAACATCAAAGCCTTCCAGCGCTTTTAAGATTTCAGGAAAGAAAAGGTAAGCGCGGTCAGCGGCTTCTGCATTTACGGAGTCATAGATGGCAATGCCGCTGGTGTCAGTGACAACCAGTCGGGAAATCCGCAAATTGCCCAGTTCGGAAACGGCAGTGGCGATATTGGAGGAATTGACAATATCCAGGCTGGAAATTTTTGAGGAGATAAGCAGGCACTTTTCTATCATAGAGGTCTGCTTGCTTTGATAAAACAGCTCCTGGCTGGTGCCCGAGGTATAAATATTTAAGAACAGCAGAACGGCAAAGGTTATGACAATATAAACTGCCGCATATCGGTACTGAGTGTTTCCGTAATGCCGTCTTCTCAAGGGGTTATTTTTTGAAGTAATAGCCAACACCCCACTTCGTCATAATATAGCTGGGCTCTGCGGGATTTTCTTCCAGCTTTTCCCGAAGACGGCGAATGTGTACGTCTACCGTGCGGATGTCGCTGCGGTATTCATAGGCCCAGATGGTATCCAGGAGGGCTTCCCGGGAGTAAACCCGGTTGGCGTTGCGCATGAGAAATTCAATCACATCAAATTCCTTGGCAGTTAAATCCACCGGCTGTTCTGACCGATATGCATTGCGCCCGTCCAAATCTAAACGAATAGAGCCAATCTCCAGAGTGTTAGAGGCGGCTTCCTTATTTACGGAAGCAGTTCTGCGCAGCAGGGCACGGATACGGGCTTTTAGCTCCAGAATATTAAAGGGCTTTGTCAAATAATCGTCAGCACCGTGGTCAAAGCCAATGAGCTTGTCCATATCATCGGTTTTTGCAGTCAGCAGGATAATGGGGATATTGGAAAATTCCCGGATTTTTCCACAGGCAGTCAAGCCGTCCATCTCCGGCATCATCACATCCAGAACAATCAGGTCCGGCGATTCATTTTGGGCAATTTTCACAGCCTCCAGACCGTTAGAGCCGGTTAAAACCTCGTAGCCTTCGTTCTGAAGATTAAAACGAATTCCCTTTACCAGCAGGTCTTCATCATCGACAACTAAAATTTTCATGGTTTATCCTCCTATGGTAATGAAATTCAGGATGGCTTCCAGACGGCCTGTGCCGATGCCGGAAACGTTTACCAGCTCTCCGACAGAGGCGAATGCGCCGTTGGCATCCCGGTAGTCTACAATTCGTTGTGCCAGCGTGGAGCCAATACCCGGTAATTGCTCCAGCTGGGTGGCGGTTGCGGTGTTGATGTTAATAAGCAGCTCCGGTAATTCAGAGTCTGCAGATGTATCGGCTGTCGTGCCGGTGGGAGTGATATAGGAAATCTGAACCGGTGTATGATTGACATTGCGTGCCACAAATATGCCGCCGGTGAAGGATACACATATACAGCAAATCATCAGCAATAGGGTCATCCCCGGTTTTTTCATATCCTGTCCCTCCTGCATTGACTAGAATCAGAAATGCTGATATAATATGTATCTATTATACACGACTTTTTTCAGTGGGACAAGTCCGACGTTGGAATATAGGGGTAGAAAAATGAAAAAAATTAGGATACTTTGTCTTTTTTTAGGGGTGCTTCTGGTTTTTACCGCCGCAATACCGGCGGTACAGGCGGAAGCTATGGACCAATCCGCAGTCAACGGCTGTCACGGTGTAGATGCACAAATGCCCCTTAGTGAAGAAAAACAGCTGGTAGAAACCGCCAAAGCAGTGATTGTATATGATTTAGTCAGCGATACCATGATTTATACATGGAATCCGGATCAGCAGATTTATCCGTCCAGTATGGTAAAGCTGATGACGGCCCTGGTGGCCTTGGAGCATGGAGAACTGACGGATAAGGTGGTGGTCACCAAGCGGGCTCTTTCCCATGTGGCAATTGGCTCTGTCAGCGCAGGACTCATTGCCGGCGAGGAGCTGACTTTGGGAGATTTGCTGTACTGTATGATGGCGGCCTCGGCCAACGATGCGGCAACGGTCATTGCCGAGCATATCGGCGGCAACCAGGACACCTTTATCAAGCTGATGAATGAAAAGGCAACGGCCCTTGGATGTACCGGCACCCACTATTCCAATGTGCACGGCCTGCATGATGAGCAGACCTATACCACAGCTCGGGATTTGTGCCGAATTTTGGAGATTGCCCTGGAAGACCCGGAATTTAAGATGCTGTTTTCCGCAGAATCCTATACCGTTCCCAAGACCAACAAAAGTGAGCCCCGGCAGGTATATACCTCGAATTATATGATGAGCAATGTCTCCATTAAGAAATATTATGACCAGCGGGTGACCGGCGGAAAGACCGGTGCCACCGATGAAGCCGGCCGCTGTCTAGCCGCTACCGCTCAAGGAAAGGGCATGGAACTGCTGACCATTGTTATGGGCGCAAAAGCAACCTATGAGGCCGACGGCCTTTCCTTAAAAACCTTTGGCAGCTTTGAAGAAACCAAGGTTCTGTTAGACTATACCTTGGAAAATTTTGAACACCGCCAGCTTTATATTGAGGGGCAAACCGTTTCCCAGTTTCCGGTAGAGGGCGGCACCAACAGTGTGGTGGTGACACCTGAAAAACCGGCATCCACGGTGTTACCCGTCAATCTGGATACAACGAAACTTACATGGATTTATCCCGATGCCGCAGGTACGCTGACAGCACCGGTGAAAAAAGGTCAAAAGATTTCCTCCGTACAGGTGTGGTACGGCTCTAAATGCCTGGCACAGATAAATTTGGTGGCGGCGCATGAGGTCCCGGTTTGGAAGGCCCCTGCAGTTTATGTACCTCAGGCCAAGGAAGAAAATATGCTTGAATGGAAAACCGTGGGCACTGTTTTGGCAATTCTATTTGCCGGAGCAATGGTCGTTGTGGCAATGATTTTTATCCGTCGCGGTATTCTCAGTGCAATGCTCCGCAGCCGCAGACGCAGAAGAAGAATCAACCGCAGAAGGAGCCGATAATATGCATACCTGGGAAACATTGGAGCGCTCCTGCCGGAATTGTGAACGCTGTGAGCTGTGCCGGAGTAGAACCAACCCGGTGTTTGGCGTAGGCAACCGGACTGCAGACATTATGTTTGTGGGAGAGGGGCCCGGTGAGCAGGAGGATTTACAGGGAATTCCTTTTGTGGGCCCTGCGGGAAAACTGCTGGATGAGATGCTGTGCATCATTGATTTAGACCGAAACCGAAACTGCTATATTGGCAATATCGTAAAATGCCGGCCGCCCCAAAACCGGGACCCCCGGGAAGAGGAGCAGGATGCCTGTATCGGTTATTTGCGCAATCAGGTGGCACTGATTCAGCCGAAAATCATTGTATGTCTGGGAAGAATCGCCGCCAAACGGCTGATTCATCCGGAATACCGGATTACCCGGGAGCATGGCCAGTGGGTCAATAAAAACGGCATTTGGATGACTGCCATTTACCATCCGTCGGCGCTGTTGCGGGATGTGGAGAAGCGGCCGGAAACCTTTGAAGATTTACTGTCCATCCGGAGAAAAATTCAAGAACTCAACCCCAAAGAATAAAAAATCCTGCCCATCGGGCAGGATTTTTCTCATTCAATGTGGGAATGGTTGTTAATGTGTTCTTCACAGTAGCAGAAATAGCCCTTACAGCGGGAGCAATAGCGAAATTCCAGTTCCGGGCTGTCCACATCGGTTCGTCCGCATACCACACATCGGTGGGTGTAGGACACTTTCGGTGTGGCGGCGGTGGCTTGATAAGGGCCATCTCCGGGGAAAGGCACCACCTTAGGCCGTTTTTGCTTTTTGGTAAAAAGTCGACGGATTCTTATTTGCATGGACTGGGGGATAAGACCGAGAATGTCGCTGCCCATGAATAAAAAGTAATTGCCCAGCGCCACCAGGGGAAACAGATTGTGGGGGAAATACATGACAGGGTAGCTTAGGTTAAATACCGCAATCAGCTCCAAAAGCAGATAAACAAGCGCAATGAGCCAAGCCTTAACCGGAATGATAAAGAAAATCATGAACTGGCTATTTGGATGGGTGGTGGCAAAGGTAAGAATCAGACTTAAATGCAGATAGTATGCCATCTGATAATATACGGGCAATACATTGACCAAATAGGTATACTGTTCGCCTGTCATTGCACCGTC
Organism: Faecousia sp.; assembly: GCA_045577715.1. GTDB lineage: Bacteria > Bacillota > Clostridia > Oscillospirales > Oscillospiraceae > Faecousia. The sequence continues at coordinate 36,242 of JAZNIX010000014.1, read as the reverse complement.
GGGAATCACCGGGCAGAAAATCATAGCGAAAATATCCATCAGCACCACGCCGGAAAAATAATAAAGGTTAAACTTAAACGTGCCCATGCTGTTTTCTACGTATTTTCCAAGCATATAGAAAAAGTACAGGAAAATCAGCTCAAGAAAACCGCTTCCGGACTGTGTAAAAACATAGGTCACAAGCCGCCAAACCTGACCCTGGAGAATTTTACCCTTGTCAAAGCAAAGCAACTCATAAAGAATACTTCCGCCGTTTATCATGCTCATAATCAGCACAAGCGCGTTGCCAAGGACAATATAAAGCATGAGATTGGGGATTCCCTTTTCCCGGTTTTTGAAGCAAAAGCGTTCAAAGCGTTTACGCAGGTTATTCAACAAACTCAACTCCTGTAAAAAGTTGTATTTATTTTAGCAGTCTTTTTTGTAAAAGTCTATCACATAATTGTAAATTTAGAATGCAAATAATGAAAAAAGGGGTTGACTTTTGGAGAAAATCCGCTAAAATAATTCCGAACTGCATATTCGCCTTATCAAGAGTGGTGGAGGGAACGGCCCGATGAAACCCGGCAACCTGTTAATTCAAGGTGCCAAATCCGGCGGAAAACGAAAGATGAGGATTCGATAGAGCGCACATCGAATCTTCGGTGTGCGGTTTTTTGATTTTGTGACGCTGTGAAAGGATAAAACAATGGAAAAAAGATTATTTACCTCCGAGTGCGTGACCAACGGTCACCCTGACAAGGTGGCAGATTCCATCTCCGATGCGATTCTGGATGCTTGTCTGGCCCAAGACCCCGGCTCCCGGGTGGCCTGTGAAACCATGGTGACCACTAACTTTTGCCTCATTTGCGGTGAGATTACCACCAAAGCGGTGGTGGACTATGCCGCCGTGGCAAGAGAGGCCATTCGCACCATCGGTTACATCTATCCCGGCGACGGTTTCGATGCAGACACGGTGGAAATTCAGTGCCGGATTCATACCCAGTCTGCGGATATCGCATTGGGCACAAATGACGATGTTGGCGGTGCCGGCGACCAGGGTATGATGTTTGGCGGTGCTTGCACCCAGACCCCGGAGCTGATGCCTCTGCCGGTAGCTCTTTCCCGGGCCCTTGCCAACCGGCTGACGGAGTGCGTTCACAGCAACGACCTGCTTCGCCCCGACGGAAAAACCCAGGTCAGCGTGGAATATGATGAGGAAGGCAACGTGGTAGGCGTGGATACGGTGGTGGTGTCCATTATGCACAGTGCCGATTTTGAAATCAGCCAGCTGCGCCGTTACATTCGGGAAGGGGTCATTGCACCGGTGCTTGCAAAGTACGGCTTTGATATTGCCAATGTGGCCCATATTCATATCAATCCCACCGGAAATTTCGTCATTGGCGGCCCCAACGGCGATACCGGCCTTACCGGACGGAAAATCATTGTCGATACCTATGGCGGCTATTTTTCCCACGGCGGCGGTGCTTTCTCCGGCAAAGACCCCACGAAGGTAGACCGCAGTGCTGCATACATGGCCCGGTACATGGCAAAGAATCTGGTCGCCGCAGGCTTGGCTACCCAGGTGCAGGTTCAGCTTGCCTATGCCATCGGCGTGGCAGAGCCGGTTTCCCTCCGGGTGGACAGCTACGGCACCGGCCTTTTGACCGATGAAAAGCTGACCCAGCTGCTGCGGAAGACCTGCGATATGACCCCCGGCGGAATTATTACAAAGCTGCAGCTTCGCCGTCCTATTTATGCCCCCACAGCGGCCCAGGGACATTTCGGTGTTGCAGACAGACCTTGGGAGCAAACAGACCTTGCCCCTATCCTGAAAGAATTGGCCAATATCTAAGAAAAACGCTCCTACCGCGGTAGGAGCGTGTGCATTTATCTGTTAACCACGTGAATGGGACTTCCGGCCAAAAACGCTTGGATATTCTCTACTGCCCGGTCAAACACGCGCTGACGGGTCTCCAGAGGCGCCCAGGCGATGTGTGGCGTGAGAATACAGTTGGGCGCATGGAGTAGGGGAGAGTCCTCCGGAATGGGCTCTTGCGCCGCCACATCTGCCGCCATGCCCCGGAGCTTCCCTTGGTGAAGTGCGTGTGCAACCGCCTGCTCGTCGATAAGCGGCCCTCTGGCGGTGTTGAGAAGTATTGCGCCGTCTTTCATCATAGACAGGGTTTTTTCATTGATGATGCCCTTGGTTTCCGGGAACAAAGGACAGTGAAGGGACACAACATCCGACCGTCGGAGCAACTGTTCCAGCGTGACATATTCTGCATCGTTTCGTTGGGTGCGGCTGTAAGCAAGAACCTGCATGCCAAAGGCCCGGGCGATATTTCCCACGGCCTTTCCGATACTGCCGTAACCGATGATGCCCATGGTCTTTCCGGCCAGCTCCATTTGCGGGGTGTCCCAGAAACAGAAATCGGGACAGTGGCTCCATTTTCCCTCATGAACCACCCGGGAATGGTGTCCTATTTGATGGCACAGCTCCAAAAGCAGGCCAAAGGTAAACTGGGCAACCGCATCTGTTCCGTAGCCGGGGACATTACAAACAGGAATGTTTCGCTTTTTTGCGGCATCGCAATCCACCACATTGTAGCCGGTGGCTAATATACAAATGAGCCGGATATTCGGACAGGCTGACAGTACCGATTCCGTAATGGGGGTCTTGTTGAGAATGACAATTTCGGCGTCCCCAATGCGGCTTACGGTATCTTCTTCGGTTTCCGTGCGGTCATAATAGCATAGCTCCCCAAAGGTACGGAAACAGTCCCAGCTTAAATCGCCGGGGTTAATGGCATGGCCGTCGAGTATCACAATTTTCATAGAAGCACCTCTTGAAATCTTACTGAAGCTTTGATAAAATCGGAGAAAAGGTGTGTGAACAAATGGAAATCATTTATGAAGACACGGACATTTTAGTGTGCATAAAGCCACCGAAGGTTCTTTCTACCGATGAACCCGGAGGACTGCCGGAGCTGGTGCGCCAATATCTTCAGAATCCGACTGCGGATTTGCGAACGGTACACCGGCTGGACCGGGCGGTCAGCGGTCTGATGGTGCTGGCGCGAAATGCCAAGGCGGCATCAGAGCTTTCCAGACAGGTTCGGGAAGGGACGTTCCAAAAAGAATACCTGGCGGTGGTTCACGGTATGCCGGAAGTGCAGGAGGGGACACTGGAGGATTTTCTCCTGCGGGATAAGGCAAGAAAAATGACTATGGTAGTCCCAGCGCTCGGGAAGGATGTGCAGAAGGCAATTTTGCACTACCGCACGCTGGAAACGGTTAATGGCATGTGCAAGCAGAGGATTCAGCTGGTAACCGGAAGAACCCATCAAATTCGGGTGCAGTTTTCCAGCCGGGGGATGCCCTTGGTGGGGGAGCGAAAGTATGCCCAGCCGGAGGATGACTGCCCTATTGCCCTCTGGTCTTACAAGCTTTGCTTTACCCATCCCGGCACAGGCGAAAAAATGGAATTTTCCCAAACGCCGCCGGAAAGGTATCCTTGGAGCTTATTTTCTCTTTAAGCATATTATATCAAAATTGTCTGGGTTTGCAAGATGCACCGGGGAGGAATTATGAAGCATTATACATACTTTCAAAATAAGGAATGTGAATATTTTCCCTGCCATGCCGGCGGCGACCCGGAGAATTTTAATTGTCTGTTTTGTTTTTGCCCTTTGTATGCGCTGGGTGACCGGTGCGGCGGGAGCTTTACTTATACGGCAGAAGGCATTAAGGACTGCTCCCGGTGCCTGAAGCCCCATTTGGAATGTAATTACGGGAAAATTATGGAAAAAGTACCGGAACTGATTGAGCAGGTTCGGAAAAAAGAAAAGTAAAAGCCACCCTTCCGGGTGGCTTTTTTATGGGAATCGGCTATACGCTTGCCTGGTCTAAATCATCCAGATGAATGGCTACGGAGTGGGTAATGGGCTTCCATTCCACATGACAGAACAGAGAGTGGATGGAAATCGGGATGTAGGTAAGCATAAAGAAAGGGAAGGTAATTAAAGACATGACTTTCTTCCGGGTGGAACAGTGGATGTTCTTATGCTCGGTAATCATGGTAACCAAGCCTACGGTGAACAGCAGCAGATAAGCACCCAAAAGCATTTGCAGATTGCCTACAAAAATCTGGCGGGTAGCGCTGGGTTGGAAAAACAGACTGTAGATAAAGGCACCCATATTAATGGCCAAATTGGTTACCGTCAGGAAAAAGGCAGGGGCAATGGTCATCAGAATATCAAAGCAGGAAAAACCCTTGCGTAAAATGTTTTTCACCAGCTTAGGGCTGTAATTTCGCATTACCTGCAAAAAGCCCTTAGACCAGCGCAGCCGCTGTGTCCAGGATTGGCGCATGGTGACCGGTTGCTCGTCATAGAGCATTGCCCAGTGGCAATAGGCGATTTTTTCGCCCTTTGCAATATTGTCCACGCTGAATTCAATATCTTCCGTCAGCAGATAATGCTTCCAGCCGCCTTGCGATTTTAAGATATCCTTATGCAGCAGGAATCCTGTACCGGAAATGGCGCAGCTGGTATGGAGCATAAACCGGGGATTGTTCAGATAAGCAGCTTCCCGGAGAAACCACAGGGCATAGCCGGAGGAGATCCAGTTAGTGCCGTAATTCTTAGAATTTCGGTAGCTGGTGATAATCCGATGGCCCTGAGCAAAGCACTTATCCATTTCTGTGATATAACGCTTATCCAGAAGATTGTCTGCATCAAAGACAAAGTAACCGTCATAGTAATCACTGCCCTTGGTTTTAACAATCTGGTCGTACAGATAATCCAGCGCGTAACCCTTGCCCTTAAGCTCCTCGTTAAACCGCTCTACCACATATGCACCGGCACGCCGGCAAATATCGGCGGTGTTGTCTGTGCAGTTGTCAGCAACAACATGAATATCCACCAGAGAGGCAGGGTAGTCGTTTTCCCGGATACTGCGGATTAACTGCCCGATAACCTGCGATTCATTTCTGGCAGAAATCAACACAGCGTAGCGCCGTGTCTGCTTGACGGTGGGGAATTTTCTGGGCTTTACGATGAGGGCGTATATAATATAAAACAATTGATATGCATAGCACAGCGTTAAGAAAAAGCCGGTTGCTAAATTAATTGTGTCTAACCAAAACATAGTATTTCCATCCTTAGAGAATCTTGTGTTATAGAAGATACCGCCGCATTATATCCACTGGGTATCTTGGTGTCAAGACCTTTCATAAAAAGTTAATAGTTTGGGGAGGGCGTATGTCGCTTGCACAGGGATATACGTCGCTGTGCAAAAAACAGGTTATGTTGAAAGCAGAAAAACAGGAACAGTATTCTGGAAAAAGCGTGTGCAATATAAACAAAAAATGAGGAAAAGGGAAGAATTCTCGTAAAAAGTCAAGAAACGGCGGATTTGCCCTTTATGAGCAATTTGATTTGGGGAATGTATAATAGCCCCAGGTAGATAGCGATAACAGGCACTGCCAGATACATATACCAGTAAGGCAAAGGCAGAATGTTATAAAACAGCTGCAGAACAGGATTTTCCGGGGTGAGGGAATACATGTAGTTCACCTGCACCAAATTTCCGGCCCAGTCCAGTACATTGTGCTGTGCCAGCAAATGGTTGATGCATAGATTCCCAAGGTGAATCAAGGTATAGGCGCCCATGGTAATGATAATTGTCCATTTGGCACAGCGAACATCCTTTTCCGTCAGCTTCAATTTGAACATCAGCACCGGAATGGCAAATTCCAAAACATGAGGGAAGTAGTAGATGGCAAAGGTGGTGCTGAAAATGGGCCAATCAGCCTGGGCGTTATTTACAACTACGGCTAAAATCGCGCCGAAGGACCATAAAAGCAGTAAATTATTCAATGTCTTGTTTCGACTGAATACCGCAAAGGGCAAAACCATGGCGTTCAAAGAGCAAAGATGTAGGGGAAGATATTCCACAGGAGAGCCCCATTTTACCAAGTTATAAACAATGGCAAAGATTCCCGAAAAGGAAAGAATGCCGAGCACAAGGGTTTGCACCTTCGCTGAGCGCTTTTTCAGAAGATACTAAAGGGCAACGGTAATGCCGGCAGCCAATACTAAAGTAAATAAGTGCGTCAGGGAGAAAAAACCCCATTTCATAGCAATTCCTCCAAAAGGCAATGAAATATATTTACATAAGCACAGATGAAGTTTTACCATAATCCGACAGAAAAAGCAAATTAAGAATTTCTAAAGATGAAAAGCATTATGTGCAGATGGAGGGGTTCAATTCCTCCAAATGAAAAACCCACTACCTTGCCGGTGGATTACTGTTATTGGTGTACATTTTGGATATTTTTTCTATTATGCTTTTCTGCAACGAATAATAGCCTTATGCCCACACCCATACTGGGTGCGTTCATAAGGCTATGGATTTTCCCACGGACTAAACAAGTGTCCACCGGACACTTGTTTACCCTTCCTTCGGTCGGGCCGTCCTTTCAAATCCTATTTCCATCCCCGCCAATAAAAACCCCGCCCGGAGGCGGCTTTTTTATTGGCGGAGATGGAGGGATTTGAACCCCCGCACGCCTTGCGACGCCTAGCGGATTTCGAATCCGCACCCTTCAGCCACTTGGGTACATCTCCAGAACAGCTACCTCATTATATCAGCCGATGCATGAAAAATCAAGTCTTTCAAATGCAAAACAACGGCTGGGATGCAACGGGGGAGCACGCGGCGAATTTGTATCTATTTTTCTCTAAAAAAAGAAGCTTTATTGAATTTGCGGTTGCATTTATGGCATTTCCATGCTACAATTCACACTGGTACATTTTGTTATCACATACGGAGGTTTTCGCAAATATGGATATTCTTTACACAAATCTGCTGGCGTTTGAATCGGGTCATATTATCATGATTCTGCTGGGCTGCCTGCTGATTTATCTGGCCATTGCTAAGGAAATGGAGCCCTCTTTGCTTCTGCCCATGGGCTTTGGTACCATTTTGGTGAACATTCCCTTCTCCGATGCCTTGGTAGGCCCCATTCAGGAGCTGTATCATGCCGGTATCGCCAATGAGCTGTTCCCGCTACTTTTGTTTATCGGCATTGGTGCTATGATTGATTTTGGCCCCTTGCTGACCAACCCCAAGCTGATGCTTTTCGGTGCTGCGGCACAGTTCGGCATTTTCTTTACGCTGTGCATGGCCAGTATTTTCTTCCCCGACTTCCGTGATTTCTTCTCCATTGCCATTATCGGTGCGGCAGACGGCCCTACCTCCATTGCCGTGGCCAACAAGCTGGGCTCTCAGTATGTGGGTGCCATCACCGTTGCTGCATACTCCTACATGGCGCTGGTTCCGGTGATTCAGCCCCCTGTGATTAAGCTGCTGACCACCAAGAAAGAGCGCATGATTCGTATGCCCTATGAGCAGAAGAACGTATCCAAGCTGACCCGGATTATGTTCCCCATCATTATTACCGTCGTGGCTTCTGCCATCATTCCTCAGGCCACTGCGCTGATCGGTTTCCTGATGTTCGGCAACCTGATTCGGGAGTGCTGCGTGCTGGACAGCCTCAGCAACACCGCCCAGAATGTGTTGGCCAACCTCATTACTATTTTCCTGGGCATCTCCGTTGCCTTTAATATGACTGCCGAGAAGTTCCTGCAGGTAGATACGCTGCTGATTATGGGCCTTGGCCTGGTGGCCTTTGTGGTGGATACAGCCGGCGGCGTGCTGTTTGCAAAGCTGCTGAATCTGTTCTCGAAGAAAAAGGTCAACCCTATGATTGGTGCAGCCGGTATTTCTGCATTCCCCATGTCCGGCCGGATTGTCCATAAGATGGCACTGAAGGAAGACCCCCAGAATTTCCTGCTGATGCACTCCATCGGTGTCAACGTTTCCGGCCAGATTGCTTCTGTGATTGCCGGCGGTATTATTTTGAACATTGCCGCCAAACTGATGGGAGGTTAATAAAATGAATATTTTGACAAATGCATTGGCCAATCTGGATTTTAATCCCATGGCATTCGTGGAAAATTTGCAGTACATGGGCATTGGCATGCTGGTTATCTTTGTGATTATCGGTGTCATTATTCTGGTAACCACCTTAATTAATAAGATTTTCTCCAAGAAGACAGAGAAATAAGGCACATACAGGGCAGGTGCGGAGCATATCCGCACCTGTTTTTTCTGCTTTCAGAGAAATCAGATGGAGGATACTTGATTTTTTCCTAAAAATGAGTACAATGAGAACATATTTCCGAGAGGAGCGCTGTATATGAGTCAGACCTATATTCCGGAGGGCTACCGTCCGGTGCTGGATGCCTATGACACCCAGCGAGCCATTGCTTACATAAAGCATACCTTTCAAGATGAATTTTCCGGTGCGCTGAATCTAAAGCGGGTATCTGCACCTTTGTTTGTCACCCAGGAATCGGGTTTGAACGATAATTTGAACGGCTACGAGCGCCCTGTTTCTTTTGATGTTCCGGCGGTGGGGGCAGATGCTCAGGTGGTTCACTCTCTGGCAAAATGGAAGCGTTTGGCCTTGAAGCGTTACGGCTTCAGCGTGGGAAACGGTTTGTATACGGATATGAACGCCATTCGCAGAGATGAAGATTTAGACAATATCCATTCTATCTATGTGGACCAGTGGGATTGGGAAAAGGTAATCACAAAGGAAAATCGAAATTTAGACTACTTAAAGCTGATTGTCCGGGCCGTTGTCAATGCAGTTTGTAATACCAACGACCGGCTTCATGTCCGTTACCCCCAGCTTCGGGTGGAGCTCAGTCGGGAGGTTTCCTTTATTACTACCCAGGAGCTGGAGGATATGTATCCCGATATGACCGGCTCAGAGCGGGAGAAGGCTTACACAAAGGAGCATCCAACTGCCTGCATTATGCAAATCGGTCATAAGCTGCGCTCCGGAAAGCCCCATGACGGCCGAGCACCGGACTATGACGACTGGAGCTTAAACTGTGATATTTTCTTCTGGGACGCGGTGCTGGACAGAGCACTGGAGATTTCCTCCATGGGCATTCGGGTGGATGCAGAGGCTCTGGACCGGCAGTTGCGGCTTTCCGGCTGCGATGACCGCAGAACGCTTCCGTTCCATGCCATGCTTCTGAATGATGAATTGCCCCTGACCATTGGCGGCGGTATCGGCCAATCCCGGCTGAGTATGCTGATGATGGGCTGCGCCCATATTGGCGAGGTGCAATCCAGCATTTGGGATGCCCAAACAGTTTCTGCCTGCGAGGCCGCAGGGATTCCTTTGCTGTAATGAAAAACGCCTTGGCCTGTGCCGGGGCGTTTTGTTCGTAGGGGTTGCCAATTATCCGCCATGGAAAAGCATTTGTCTTTGACAAAATGACAAAAAGTGCAAAAATCCATTGACAGACCGGGGGCATTGGTGGTATGATTGACAAACCAAATGTCTGGAATAGACATAGATTAGGAGAGGAAAACTATGAAAAAGATTCTTGCAATCATTTTAAGCGCACTTTTGGTTCTGTCCATGGCGGCCTGCCAAGCACCTGTAGCCAAGGACGACGGAAAATATGTGATTGGTATCTGCCAAATTGAGCCCCACCCGGCATTGGACGCGGCAACGGATGGCTTTAAAAAGGCAGTAACAGATGCGCTGGGTGCAGACAATGTGGAGTTCCTGGTGCAAAACGCTGCCGGTGACAGCAACACCTTAAACACCATTATCAATGACTATGTTTCCAGAAACGTGGATTTGATTCTTGCCAATTCGACCCCTGTCCTGCAGACGGCTGCAGCGGCAACTACTACCATTCCCGTTCTGGGTACTTCTGTTACCGAATACGGCGTGGCTCTGGACATCAAGGATTTCTCCGGCACTGTGGGCGGAAATATTTCCGGCACTTCCGATTTGGCTCCCTTGGATAAGCAGGCGGATATGATTCTGGAGTGGTTCCCCCAGGCTAAGAATATTGGCTTGTTATACTGCGCGGCAGAGCCTAACTCCAAGTATCAGGTGGATACTGTCAAAGCCTATCTGGAGGGCAAGGGCCTGACGGTGAATCTCTATTCCTTCTCTTCTACCAATGACCTGGCGCCAGTCGCCGAAGAAGCGGCTTCTGCTTCTGATGTGATTTACGTACCCACCGATAATACCGTCGCCAACAGCACCGGCATCGTGGACGCAGTCTGCAGAGCAAAGAAGGTTCCCATCATTGCCGGCGAAGAAGGCATCTGCTCCGGTTGCGGCGTAGCAACACTGTGCATTAGCTACTATGATTTGGGCGTTACCACCGGCGAGATGGCAGTGCAGATTCTTAAGGGTGAGGCAAACATTAGCCAGATGCCCATTCAGTATGCGGCGAATTCCACTGCGAAATATAACAAAGAAATCTGTCAGGAATTGGGTTTGACTCCGCCTGAGGGATATGTTGCCATCGGCGAATAAAAAATTGCTGGGGCGAGATGGGTTTCCACCTCGCCCCATTCAGTATTAGTATCAATCTGGAGGTTTCTATGGCAAGCGTTTTCAGCTTCATCAACGCCCTGCCCGGTGCGCTTTCCCAAGGCCTTATTTGGGGCATCATGGCCATTGGCGTTTTTATCACCTATAAGCTTTTGGATATCGCCGATTTAACGGTAGATGGCTCGTTTTGTACCGGCGGTGCGGTGTGCGTTATGCTTCTGCTGAATGGCTACAATGTTTGGATTGCCATGCTGGGGGCAGTGATTGCAGGAATGCTGGCAGGTCTTGCTACGGGTTTTTTCCATACGGTCTGTGGAATTCCTGCCATTTTGTCCGGTATTTTGACCCAACTGGGACTGTGGTCGGCGAATCTGGCCATTATGGATATGCGGGCTAACCAGGCACTAAATGTAAAGAATTACGAATTGCTGGTTTCTCTGCGCTATATGCAGGAGGTAGAAACGGGCCACCGCCCCTTTTATCAGCATCCGATTTTCACGGTTGCGGTTGTAACGGTAATTATCATTGGCCTGCTGTATTGGTTCTTTGGCACGGAACGGGGGGCATCCGTTCGGGCGACCGGCGCCAACGTGAATATGGCCCGGGCACAGGGTATCAACACCAATTCGAATAAAGTGTTGGGCTTGATGCTGAGCAACGGATTGGTGGCCCTGTCCGGCGCATTGCTTAGCCAGTATTCCAGCTATGCGGAAATCAACATGGGTCGTGGTGCTATCGTCATCGGCTTGGCAGCCATCATCATTGGCGAAGTGACCTTTGGCAAGCTGTTCCGGAATTTCGCCCTGCGGTTGCTGGCAGTAAGCTTTGGCTCGGTGATCTACTATCTGGTCATTCAGATGGTCATCAGCCTGTTGAAGATCAACACCAATTATCTGAAACTGTTCTCTGCACTGATCGTGGCATTTTTCCTTGCGGTACCTTACTGGCGGAAGCAGTATCTTCCCAAAAAGAACCGCTCTGCCGGAAAGGAGAAACAGAATGCTTGAGATAAAAAATATTTTTAAGACCTTTAACCCAGGGACGGTCAATGAAAAAATCGCCTTAAAGGGCTTGAACTTGAGGCTGGAGGAAGGGGACTTCGTTACTGTCATTGGCGGCAACGGCGCAGGTAAGAGCACCATGCTTAATTGCGTATCCGGTGCTTACAATGTAGAATCCGGTAAGATTTATATTGATGGTGTGGATGTGACCAACCTGCCGGAATACCGCCGTGCCAAGTATATCGGCCGGGTATTCCAGGACCCGATGATGGGAACTGCGGCAACCATGCAGATTGATGAAAATCTGGCTCTGGCGGCCCGCCGCGGTAAGCCCAGAACCTTGCGGACAGGAATTACCAAAGCAGAGCGGGAAAACTATAAAGAGCAGTTGAAAATTCTGGATTTGGGCCTGGAGGAACGACTGACTGCCAAGGTGGGTCTACTCTCCGGCGGCCAGCGGCAGGCACTGACGTTGCTGATGGCCACACTGCAAAAACCAAAACTGCTGCTTCTGGATGAGCATACGGCGGCGCTGGACCCCAAAACTGCCGCAAAGGTTTTGGATGCCACACAGCGGATTGTGGAGCAGAATCACTTAACCACATTGATGATTACCCATAATATGCGCGATGCCATCACCTACGGAAACCGTTTGATTATGATGTACGACGGAAAAGTGGTTGTGGACGTATCCGGTGAGGAAAAGAGAAATCTGACGGTGGAACAGCTTTTGAGCCTGTTCAGCAAGGCCAGCGGCTCGGATGAAGCCAACGATAAATTGCTATTGTCCTAACAAACTGACGGAAAGGAAATGCGATGTGAAAAAAACAAAATTGGGAATAAGTGTAGGACTCATGGGTGCAATTGTTGCCATGCTGGGTCTGGTGGGCGGTTATGTGATTACCGTGATTGTTGTGGGCTACATTCTTTGGAAGGAAGAGGATATGTGGCTAAAAAAGCAGGGAGTTCGGACATTGCTGTTGATGTTAGTCTTCTCGGCCTTTTCAATTCTGCTAAACCTGTTCCCAGAGGTGATGGAGTTTGTAAGAAGGTTGCTTGAATTGTTTGACGGATACGCACCCAGATATGAGTCTTGGTTTGATAATCTGCTGTCTATCTTGCGGTATGCTGCGGATATTATCAAGGTGATTGTCTTTGCGCTGTTAGCATGGAAGGGATTGTCCATGAAATCGTTGAACATCTCTGCTTTGGAAAAAGGAATCGAAAAGCACATGGATTGATAAAAAAAGGGACGGTTACAAGACCGTCCCTTTTTTATTGAATAACGAAGTTTTGTTGCCATTTCGTTGCCACGAATGGCTCAAATCCTTAAAAAGTCCGGTGATGGCTGGGCTTTTTAGACCTGTGGGATCACTCCCACTCAATGGTGGCTTTTAGGCTTTGTAGGTATGTAGTGGTTGCTGGTATATTGGCATTCGAGATGTAGTGCTATTATACCAGTTATTTTCTTTTACCGGACTTTTGTTGGTCAAAAGTTGGTCACGGTTTCAGATGATTCTGCAGTTCGGATAGCCAATTAGGTATATGATTACCGATGGTTCGCAATTCACCGTTGCAATATTCTGCTACCTTTACAAAACCGTTATCATTATCATAAAACTCTGCTTCGTCACAGTAAGGAAGAACCTTTGCAACAGCTTCCCAACGGCCAGCGAAACGGCGCTGCACATCGTCTTTAGGGATGTTGTGTCCACCGCGCTTGACCCGGTTGTCGATTCGCAAAAGACTTTCAGACAGTGTGTCCAATCCTACATAGAACATTCTGACATGGTAACCCAGCTCTTTCACTTCCTTAGCAGTGGCTTCCGTCTTGTAACCGGAAAGGGTGGTCTCCTGCGTGAAGGATACATTACGATGAATACAATCACGGATCATGGCTAATGCAGCCTTGCCGCCAGCAAGGGGATTGCCACCAAGTTCTGCTGTAATTTTGTCAACATCAATAATAACGCCCAGATCTGTTGTTCGCTCTTTCAGAACACCGGTGAAACTGGATTTGCCAACACCGTTGACGCCGCCGATGATTGTATATGTTTTCATGTGACCACCTCTTGTTCAATTATACCCACTCTAATTACCAAAATCAACTGTTATTTAAAATTGGCAAATGGATTTTGCAATTGAAACTTTTGTGACCTCTATTTTGTTTGGAAATCAATATATTCAGTATAACATGGATATGAGCGTGATGGCCCCATAACCATCACGCTCATATAGCATAGAATATAAAATTTCCGTTATTCCCACTCGATGGTGCCGATGGGCTTGGGGGTCAGGTCAAGGCAGACACGATTGATGCCTTCTACCTCGCGGGTAATGCGGTCAGTAATCTTATGCAGAACTGCGTAGGGAACTTCCTCGATGGTGGCTGTCATAGCGTCCACGGTATTGACGGCGCGAATAATTGCAGGCCAGCCTTCATAACGCTTGCCGTCTTTCACGCCAACACTCTTAAAGTCAGGCACGGCCACAAAATATTGCCAGACATGGTTCAGTCCATTATTGTCAAATTCTTCCCGTAAAATGGCATCGGCTTCCCGCAGAGCGTTGAGCCGGTCACGGGTAATTGCACCCAGACAGCGAACACCCAGACCGGGACCGGGGAAGGGCTGACGGTAGACCATGTGATGGGGCAGACCCAAAGCTTCACCGACCACGCGGACCTCATCTTTATAAAGCAGCTTGACAGGCTCCACCAGTTCCATTTCCATTTCCTCAGGCAGGCCGCCTACGTTGTGGTGTGCCTTGACACCCTTGGATTCCAGAATGTCGGGGTAGATGGTGCCCTGCGCCAGAAAGGAAATGCCCTCCAGCTTGGCGGCTTCTTCGTCAAAAATCTTGATGAACTCCTCGCCGATGATTTTGCGCTTGCGCTCCGGCTCGGAAACGCCGGCCAGCAAATCCAGATACCGGTCAGTAGCGTCCACATAAATCAGGTTGGCATCCATAGCCTCGCCAAAGATTTTGATAACATCTTCGCTTTCCCCTTTGCGCATAAGGCCGTGGTTTACATGGATGCAGACCAGTTGCTTGCCAATGGCTTTAATCAGCAAAGCGGCAACCACGCTGGAGTCCACACCGCCGGACAGAGCCAGCAGTACCTTCCGGTCGCCTACCTGCTTACGGACAGCAGCAACCTGCTCTTCAATGAAGGCTTTTGCCAACTCGGGGGTGGTGATGCGGAGCATGGATTCGGGACGGATATTGTTTTCCATAATGAGTACCCTCCAAAAAATAAAATGGATGAAAATGTTGATGGAAACATTATAAACAATGTTTTTTCATATTGCAATAGTTCATTTTCTGCCAAATGCATTTTTGTAGAAGTTATGAGATTGCAGAAAAATGGAAGGCTGTTTTTGTTGCAAATTGGCAGATGTGTGGTATAATAATAAACATACTGTAGAAATTGCACGGCAGTGCGGAGTTTTTTCTGCCGATGGAATGTCTTGTATGCAACATGCGGCAGTCGGGCATCCTGTTTTTAGAGGAGGATTCCAAAGCTCTATATTGAATAATTCCCGCTGTCCCCGAACCGGGGATTTGGGATGCGGCGGATCAAGAAGTGTGCAGAAGGAGCAAGAGAAAAATGTCCTATCACCGAATACTGACAATACAAGATATATCCTGTGTCGGGCAATGCTCCATGACAGTGGCAATGCCGATTTTGTCGGCTTGCGGGCAGGAGACCTGCGTTTTGCCGTCTGCGGTGCTGTCTACTCATACCGGAGGATTTACAGATGTAGTTTTCCGGGATCTATCGGATGGGATACCGGAAATTTGGGAGCATTGGCAGAAAGAGGGAATAACCTTTGATGCCATTTATACCGGATATTTGGGGAGCATTTCTCAAATCAGGACAGTAAAGGAAATTTTTAAAGCCCATAAGGGAATTACGGTTGTAGACCCGGCCATGGCAGACCACGGAAAGCTATACCGGGGCTTTGACATGGAATACGCAATGGCCATGAAGGAATTATGCGCTGTTGCAGATGTTATAATACCCAATATCACCGAGGCTTGTATGCTGACCGGCCGTCCTTATACGGATACCTATGGGGAGTCGGAAATTCGGACATTGGCGGAGGAACTTGGGGCGCTTGGCTGTAAATGCGTGGTTTTGACTGGCGTTGGATATCAGCCGGAGGAAACCGGTGTGGTGATTTATCGGGAAGGAAAATTTTCCTACTATGCCCACAAAAAAGTGCCCCGTAGCTATCATGGGACAGGGGATATTTTTGCAGCCGCATTGGTTGGTGGCTTTATGTACGGGAAAACGTTAGAAGAGGCAGCCCGGATTGCCGCTGATTTTACAGCCCAATGTATCGAAAATACTTATCAGGATCCGGCCCATTGGTACGGTGTGAAATTTGAACCGGTTTTGCCCGGGTTATTTGATATGCTGAAATAAGGGATAGATATACTATGTTTGCAAAGAAAAGAGAAAGAGGATGGGCGCTTGCAATTACAGTGCTTGCCGGCTTGGGATTGGCAACGGCCGTTTATTGCTTTATTAATTCCTTAGAGCTGAAGCTGACTGTGAGCGGCGGTGAAAAGATTGGACAGGAATACGGACTGGAATATGTGGATGCCGGCGCGGAGGCGAAGGTAGAAAGCAGCCTGATTAGCGGTTTCCATATTCCGGTGGACGTCACCACACAGGTGACAGTTGACCCGGAGGTGGTGGGCAGTTATTCTGCTACCTATCAGGCGGAATTCCTTTGGCTGTCTGCAATGGCAAACCGTGAGATTATAATTATGGATACAGTGGCGCCAACCTTGACACTTACGGAGGATACGGCAGAGTTTTGGCTGCCCGGAAGTGAATTTGTTGAGCCCGGTTTTTCGGCCTATGATGACTATGACGGCGATATTACCCATTTGGTAAGCTGTGAGCGTAATGATAATATCATCACCTACACTGTTGAGGATTCCTCAGGAAATCGGACCTCTGCCCAGCGGGTCATCAATTTTGATGACCCGGTGCCTCCCCAGCTGATTCTAAACGGAGACAGTGAGATGTTGGTATATCTGGGGAGACCTTATGAAGAACCTGGATTTTCAGCGACCGATAATTATGACGGCGATTTGACCCAAAAGGTAACGGTAGAAGGGGCAGTTGATGTTTATACCCAAGGAAGCTATTGCCTTACCTATACGGTGGCAGATACCTTCGGGAATACGGCCTGTGTCCAGCGTACTGTTCGGGTAGAGCCGGTGCCGGAGCTGGAAACGGTGATTCCCAATGGAAAGGTTATTTATTTAACCTTTGACGATGGCCCCAGTCGGTATACTCCAAAATTGTTGGAGATTTTGCGAAAATATAATGTGAAAGCCACCTTTTTTGTTGTAGATACCAGTTATATTCATCTGCTTCCGGAAATAGTAGCGGAGGGACATTCTATTGGCGTACACACCGGAAGCCATGACTATAAAGAGATTTATGCCGATGAACAGGCATATTTCCAGGATTTTAAGACAATCTACGACAAGATTTACAATTTGACCGGTATTAAAACCACATTGATGCGATTCCCCGGCGGCAGTTCTAATGTCATCAGCAACTTTAATCCCGGCATTATGACCAGACTTACAAGTCTGGTTACGGATTATGGTCTGCAGTATTTTGATTGGAATGTGGACAGCAGGGATGCATGGCAATCCAAAACGGCCCAGCAGGTGTTTCAATCTGTTGTGACCGGCATTGGCGATAAGTCCTGTTCGGTGGTACTCCAGCACGATATTCACGAGCATAGCGTGGATGCTGTGGAGAGAATCATCCAGTGGGGGCTGGGCAACGGTTATCAATTCCTGCCCCTGGATGCCACCAGCCCAGGTTTCCATCATGATGTTCGGAATTGAAAGAAGATTCATTAAGAAAACACCCCGCTTACCGGGTAGGTACTGTTCCGGTAAGCGGGGTGCTGTTTTATTATTGGGTTTCTTCTGTTTCCTCTGAGGAAGGGAATTTCGGTGGCTCTTGAGAAGATTCCGTGAATGACTCCGCAAGAAATTCTGCGGCATCATCGGGAATATCATCCAGATTGTCACTTCCGATATCGACAACCTTGGGATTGCGCTTAAACAGGATGTCATAGATGACAGGAACGATGAGCAAGGTCATAAGTGTGGCATACAGCATACCGCCAACAATGACGATGGCCATGCCGCCACCCAGTTGACCGGCCATATCATCGCTGAAAATCAGGAAAAACATAGCCAGAACCGTAGTTAATGTGGTCATTAGAATGGGCCGCATACGGGTTTTGCCGGCGGCAATCAATGCACTGTGACGGTCAAGTCCACCAATACGGAGTTGATTGACATAGTCAACAAACACAATGCCGTTGTTTACAATCGTACCCATCAGCACGGCAAAGCCCATAATGGACAGCAGGCTCAGAGGCTGACCGGTAATCAGCAACGCCAGCATACCGCCGGTGAAAGCCAAGGGAACGGTGAAAATGACAATGAATGGAGACAGTAGGCTTTGGAACTGAGCAACCATTACCAGGTAGATAAAGATACCGCCCAGCAAAAGGAGCAACGCCATTTGAGAAACCATTTCATTGACTGTGGAGCTTTCACCTGCCAGCACAACGCTGTAGCCGTAGGGCAGGGCATCGCTGTCTGTATAATTATTTATCAGGGTGGACAGCTCTCTGGAAAGAAGGGTCGCGTTGTATCCGGGGGCAACGTCGGCAGAAACCGTAACGTACCGATTCTGATTTTCCCGTTCAATGCTTCCCACGGAGGTGGTTTCCTGCACCGTTGCAAAATCCGACAGCAGGCAGGTGCTCTTGACAGTCTGACCGGTAATATCGGTGACGGTTGTTTCAAATTCCATTTCCAGCAGATTTTCCAGCGTTAGGGGGTCGTTGGGATTCTCCACAGAAACGTCCATATTCACCCCGTCCAGGGTAACGGTGGTGGAGCTGGAAACGGTGTTCATTCGCTGGGTAATGGCCATATAAATCTGTGCTACCGTTAGCCCCTTTTCCATTGCCTTATCCCGGTCAATGACCAAATGGATGGTAGGGTCGCCGTCGTGGAAGCTGGTAGAAATATCGGTGTAGCCTTCTACCTGCTGTACCAGTGTAACTACCTCGTTGGAAATCAGGGAAAGCTTATCCATGTCATCGCCAAAAATTTTTACGGACAGGCCGTTTCCAAACATGGCGGTCATGTCATCCATACCGCCGGAGGTGGCTGTGATAGTGCAAGGGGAAGCTGCCGTGGCCCGGTTGATTTCTTCGGTGATTTCCTCCACCCGGCTGGCAGAAATTTTGTCCGGCAGGATAATATAATACAGATAGCTGCCGTAGCTGTTATTTGATGAAAAACCGCCCAGAAGGCCGGCGGTTGCGCTGCTGTCCATGACGCCTACATCGTCCACGCCGTCAATGGCCAGGAGCGTGTCAATCACATCGTCAGCCATTTGGTAGGATTCTTCCCGGGTGATTCCGGCAGGAGTAGAAACAGAGACCTGAATTTGGTTTCCGGTCATTTTCGGCAGTAGGACAATGCCGGTATTGACAACGGCCACCACGGAAACAATCAGCAGGGCAACGGAAAGTGTCAGCGGGACAGCCTTATACTTCAAGCACCAGTTCAAGACCCGGCCGTAGCCCCTTAAAAAGCGGTCAAACAGGGGATGCTGTTTTGGCTGGGAGTTTTTCAAGAGGGTGGAGGCAGCGGCAGGCACTACCGTTAATGCTACCAACAGGGAAGCAGTCAGACAATAGCCGATGCACAGTCCTAAAGGAAGCAGAAGCTCCTGAATCATGCCGGTGGTGAAGACCAGCGGCAGGAACACACAAATGGTAGTAAGGGTGGAAGAAATGATAGCCCCAGCAACCTGCTTGGTGCCCTGTACGGCGGCTCTGGGCGCGCTGATACCCCGACCGCGCAGACGGTAAATGTTTTCCATAACCACGATGGAATTGTCCACCAGCATACCGATGCCTAAGGACAGGCCGGATAGGGTCATCATGTTTAGAGAAATCTTACTGAAGTACATCAGCACCAAAGCAAACAGCACAGAAAGGGGAATGCTGATGCCTACCAGAATGGTCGGTTTGATATCCTTTAAGAACAGAGCAAGAATGATAATTGCAAGCAAAGCACCGGTAATCATACTGCTGAGGATGGAATCAATGATAATGCCGATATAACTGCCCTGGTTCATTAAAGTGACCAAATGGGTACCTGCGTATTCTGCTTCCAGCGCTTCAAAGGCTTCAAGACACCGATTGGCAGTTTCGCTGGTGCCGCTGACGCTGTTTTTGTAAATACTGAGGATGACCGCCTGCTCTCCGTTGAGCCGGGCGTAGCTTTCACCTGCGTTGTCGATGATAGTGACAGTGGCCACATCCGACAGATGCACCGTGCCGATGCCGTCCATATTGATAAGCAGAGTGTCGGAAAGCTCCTGAAGGCTTTCAAATTCGTCGCCCACCTTCAATAGCCAGCTATTATCGTTGGCATCGTCGATATATCCGGCAGGCATGGAAAAGTTTTGGGCATAAATCAGTTGAGATAAGGTTTCGGTAGTCAACAGCTTGTCCAGATTTGCGCCGGACAGGGCATCTTCCTTTGCTGTTTCATACTGCTGCTTGGCGGTTGCAAGCTGAGCCTGGGCGGCAGTCAGCTGATTTCTGGCAGTGGAGAAGCTGACTGCCGCTTCCAGCTGTGCCTGCACAATGCCGGCAAAAGCGCTTTCCAGACCGGATAGCAGCTCCGGTACAGAGTCCAAAAGTTTGGAAAGCTCTGTCAGCGCACTTTCCGCTTCCAGAAGTGCTTGGCGGAGAGATGCCAAGCCTGTTCCACTCTCGCCGGGCGCGGGCTGTTCCAATTTGGATAGCATGGCTGACAGATTTTTTGCCAGTACCCGTAGACTTCCGGCAGCCAGTAATACATCCTCGGCTTTCATTTCTTCGGATTCCAGAACCGAAGAAATGGTTTTCAGCTCTTGTATGATGGAGTCCAAAAGCTGACCGGTTTCACCGCCGGTAAGCTCTGCCCGGAGGGCTGTGACTTTGACAAGAAGCGCATCAACCTTACCCTTTAATTCGGCGGCAGTTTGTGTCACCGGACCTTCCAACTGGCTGAAAATAGAATCTGCCATGGTTTCCCCAAAGGCGGCTTGGGCTTTGTCCAGCGCTTCTATACCGGCAGTTACCTCCGCTTCGGCCTTCTCAAGTTCTTCTTTTGCCTTAGCAAGCTGGTCGTTGACAGTTGCTAAGATTTTAATATTCAGTTCGGAAATCTTGTCCTTGTCCAGTTCTACCTGAACGTGCTGTTCAACAAGACCGATGGTGGTGACATTGGCAACGCCGGGCTGTCTTTCAAGATACGGACGGACAGTATTATCAACGAAATTGGATAGCTCGTAGATATCATAGCCCTCACGGCTGACGGATACATACATGGTTGCCATCATATCCATGCTGATTTCTATCACAGAAGGGGTCCCGCAAAGCTCCGGGAGAGAGGCAGAGACCTCTTGCAAGGCACTGTTAACCTTTACTAAGGTGGATTCCATATCTGTTCCGTCGGCAAATTCCAGTTGAATCATGCCATAGTTTTCCGAGGAGGTGGAATATACATTTTGGACACCGCTGACTGTACCCAAGGCACTTTCCAATGGGCGAACCACATCGTTCTCAACTCGCTCGGGACTGGCACCGGGATAGGTGGTAACCACCATCAGATACGGCAGACTCATATTGGGCAAAAGGTCTGTTGTCATGCTGGTAATCGATACCACGCCCAGCACGATGACCAAGACCACAGCCACCAAAATTGTAAAGGGCTTTTTTACACTCAGCTTCTCCATTTTCAATAAAATCCTTCTTGTATATAAGATGTCATAAACATTATATGTAACAATGGGAAAAAAGTATAAACATTTCGTAAATTTCCAGAAATATTCTGCTAAAAACGGCCTGCTGTCTTAAAATCCAGACAGCAGGCCGTTAAAAATTAAGCAGTAGATGTAACGATCAGGGATTGGCCTTTGCTTTCTTGAGAGCTTGTGCCAACTGGTCAGGGCAGGAGGTGGATTTCATACCGCATTGGATGCCCTCAACGCGGGAAATGACCTCATCTACATCCATACCCTCCACAAGAACGCCAATGCCCTTGAGATTGCCGTTACAGCCGCCGATAAACTGAACATTTTTAACCTTTCCGTCCTCAATGTCAAAGAGGATGCTGCGGGAGCAGGTGCCCTTTGTTTGATATTCGTATTGCATAGTGTGTAATATCCTTTCTTTACTTTGTAATGTCTGCAAAATCTGCGCCTACCTGCTGGGTAAGGGCCTCAGGGGATAGAATCATTTGATGACCTCTTGCTCCGGCGGAGACAGCAATTTCTTCGTATAAGATGCAGGATTCGTCAAAATGGGTGGGATATTTTTTCTTCATTCCCACAGGACTGCAACCGCCCCGGATATACCCGGTTAAGGGAAGAAGCTCCTTTACAGTTACCATGGCGATGCTTTTATCACCGGCGGCAATGGCAGCCTTTTTTAAGTCCAGCTCACAGCAGACCGGGATGCAAAATACATGGATTCCTGTGCGCTCCCCCCGGGCAACCAGGGTCTTAAACACCTGCTGCTCCGGCATGCCGATGGCGGCGGCCGCATGGGTGCCCCGCAGGTCCTGTTCATCATATTCATAAAAGGCTTCCCGCAATGGAATGCCGGCTTGCTCCAGAATTCGGATTGCATTTGTTTTTACAGACATAGTATCACCGCTATCATTATACGCCATGGTGTCAATGCTTGCAAGGCCGATTCTTAAAAAAACAATAATTACGGTATGGGTGTTATCAGAGCGCAGGTGTTTTTGCGTTATTTATGAATAGTATGGCACTGCACACGGTTATCCTAAGCAGGAATGGAGGGATTATCTATGCAGGATAACAAAAATGCAGATATGAAGGAACAGGAACGCCAACAGGTTATTGAGTTGGGGTCGGATATCACCAAAAGTAAGAAGGGAAATATTTATACCCTAACAATCATTGGACAGGTGGAAGGCCATCAAATTCTGCCGGAAAACTGTAAAACCACAAAATATGAGCATGTACTGCCCTTGCTTGCCGGAATTGAGGAAAGTGACGATGTGGACGGGCTGCTCCTTTTGTTAAATACCGTCGGTGGGGATATTGAAGCAGGCCTTGCCATCGCAGAAATGATAGCGGGCATGAAAAAACCGACAGTATCCCTGGTGCTGGGGGGCGGCCATTCCATCGGGATTCCTTTGGCCGTTTGTACCAAGCGTTCTTTTATCACACCCACGGCCAGTATGACGGTGCATCCGGTGCGCATGACAGGGCTTGTGGTGGGCGCACCCCAGACATTCCGGTATTTTCAGCGGATTCAACAGCAAATTGCGGAATTCGTCACATCAAATTCCAAGATTTCTAAAGAGGACTTTGAGCATTATATGATGGCTACGGGGGAAATGGCCACAGACGTGGGCACGATTCTTTACGGAAAAGAGGCGGTAGCCTCCGGACTGATTGATAAATTAGGCGGGCTGAATGATGCTCTGTCTGCCTTGCACAAAATGATTGAAAAGAATGAAAAGGGAAGACAGGACAGAAAATCCGGGCAGGAAACCGGAAAAAATGAAAAACGGGGTGGAAATTCGTTTTGAAATATGTTAATATAAATTGAAAACGAGTTTGGAGGGATAGGTGTGGAATGGAATTGGCTTCATAGCATAGTCTACGGCTTTCTTTCCGGTTTCTCGGAATTGTTGCCCATATCCCCGGATGCACATCAGTGGCTATTTGCCAAGCTGACCGGGGTGGGACAGATACACCTTTCCCACCGTCTCTTTGGCCATATAGGTGTTTTGTTGGCCTTGCTTCTGGTATGCAAGCCCCAGCTGGACAAGCTTCGCAGAGAGAAAAGAATTGCCGGATTGCCGCCAAAACGGAGAAAACGGCAACCGGATGTAAAAAGCTTGTCGGAGATGCGTTTTTTACGAATGGCGCTATGGCTGCTTTTACTGTCCGTACCTATCTTTTTGCTGGTATCCCGGATGGGGGAGCGGCCCTGGCTGGTGGCGTTGCTGTTTTTGGTTAACGGAATTATCCTCTATGTTCCACAGTTTTTGCCCGGTGGCAATAAGGATGCGCTGTCCCTGTCTGCCGCAGACGGGCTTTTGACAGGGACTGCCGGCGCACTGGGCAGATTGCCCGGCATTTCCGGAATTGGCTGTGCCATGTCGGCGCTGAAGCTTCGGGGAGTGGATTGGCAATACGCCTTGCAAATGTGCCTGTTACTTGCCATCCCGGCGCTGGCCATTGCCGTGGGATGCGATGTCTACGGTATCATTTTAGGGTCTGCCGGTATTTCAATAGGGCATTTCTTTTATTATTTGCTGACAGTGCTGAGTGCTTTTGCAGGTGCATATATCGGTATCGTTTTCATGCGTTTTCTTGCGGTAAAGGCGGGCTTTTCCGGCTTTGCTTATTATTGCTGGGGAATGGCACTGTTTACATTTTTCTTATATTTAACGGTTTAACAAAGGAGGTACTCCTATGGCAGATAAGAAGACAAAATCCCAGGCAGAAAAAGCGGCAATGGGAAAGAAACAAAAAACATCGTCGGCCGGGAAATCGGCATCTGTAAAAAAAGCAGATAAGGCGGCCGGAGAGAAGGTACGAATTCCTGTAAGACTGGTGACATCGCTGATTTGCCTTGCTCTGTTTGTCTTGTTTTTGGTGATTTTTATTCAGCCGGAAGGGATTCTTGTTGAGCTACTGCAAAGCTTTATTCTAGGCCTGATTGGCAGTGTTTCCTTCTACGTAGCCATCCCTGCACTGTTGTACTTATTTACCATACAGGCCTTTAGCGGTAAGCGGCCGATCAAGCTGCGGAGTATTTGCTTGATTTGCTTCGTGCTTTTGTGCGGCTGTATTTCACAATTGGGGATGAACACAGGGGATTTGCCCACGGGGTTTGCCCTTTTGTCTGCTTTGTATGAAGGCGGTGCGTCGGGAACCTCTGCCGGACTCCTTTGCGGCGGTATTGCACTGATTCTTCGCAGTCTTTGCGGCACAGCGATTTCTTACATTGCTTTGACCGTGGGGGCGCTGTTTACCTTGCTTGCTTCCTTCCAGGTGACCGTTCCCAGTATCATCCGGGCGATACAAAACCGACCCCGGGCAGACTGGGAGGATGAAATAGAAGAGGTGCAGGAGCCTGCGGCGGTGGTAGTGAATCACCTGGCCAATAAGCGCATTGAATATGTGGAAAACAAACGGCGGTTGCAGGCAGAGCGGGAAGAACTGGAGCTTGCCATGGAGGAAGAAACGCCGGTTTCTGAGCCGGTGCAAAGGGCAAAAACCAAAGCCTCTGATTTCATGAGCCAGATTGACAGCGATGTGGAAAAGCCGGTGGCGGCGGCAGAAAAGGCTGTGGAAGAAAATGCGGATGTGGATTTGATTCTGGAAGCCAAGCCCGTGCCTGCCAATACCATTGTGGTTGAGCCTGTACCTGCAGAGATGCTGCCCTTTGAAAAGGAAATTCCGGATGCACCGGAAGTTCCTGATGTGAAAAAGGAGAAAGTAACTGCCAAGGATGCGGAGGAGTCCGCCGCGCAGGTAGCGGCAGAAATCGCCCAGTCGGAAGCGGCACAGCGGGTAGAATACTGTTTCCCACCCGTTGATTTGCTGAAACTTCCCCTCCGGGGCAGTCAAGACGGCACGATGGAAATGCGGGAAAATACCCGCCGTCTGAATGAAACGCTGGCAAGCTTTAAGATCGATGCCCATATTATCAATGTGACCCGGGGACCCAGCGTTACCCGGTATGAGGTGGAGCTGGATAAGGGCGTGAAGCTCAGCAAGCTTACCTCCTGCGCCGATGACATTGCCCTGAGCTTGGGTGCATCCGGTGTGCGAATCGCGGCTGTGCCCGGGAAAATCTCTGTGGTTGGCATTGAAGTGCCCAATCGGGCAGTGACCATGGTCTCCCTGCGGGAGGTCATTGATGCCAATGAGTTCACCATGGCGAAATCCAAGTCCTCCTTTGCGGTGGGCAAGGATATTGGCGGCACTTGTATCGTTGGTAATATTTCCAAGCTGCCCCATATGCTCATTGCCGGTACAACCGGCTCCGGTAAATCGGTTTGCATGAATTCTATCATTATTAGTCTTTTGTATAAGGCAAGCCCCGGGGATGTCAAGCTGATTATGGTTGACCCGAAAATGGTGGAGCTGGGCATCTATAACGGCATTCCCCATTTGCTGATTCCTGTGGTGACTGACCCGAAAAAGGCCGCCGGCTCGCTGCAGTGGGCTGTGACGGAAATGATGCGGCGCTATAAGGCGATGTCCGATGCCGGTGTCCGGGATTTGGAATCCTATAACGGTATCGTCGAGGCAGAGGGAGAGGGCTGTAAGCTGCCGCAGGTGGTGGTCATTATTGACGAGCTGGCAGACTTGATGCTGGTGGCCGCCAAGGAAGTGGAAGAATCCATCTGCCGCATTGCCCAGATGGGCCGTGCCGCCGGAATTCACCTGATTATTGCCACACAGCGGCCTTCTGCCGATGTGATCACCGGCCTTATGAAGGCAAACATTCCCTCCCGAATTGCCTTTTCTGTGGCATCTGCTATGGAATCGCGGATTATTTTGGATACCCAGGGCGCAGAAAAGCTGGTGGGCAAGGGCGATATGCTGTATGCACCCATTGGCAACGGAAAGCCTTTGCGTGTGCAGGGTTGTTTCGTCAGTGATGCAGAGGTGGAAGCGGTAGCCACCTATGTCAAGCAGAATTACACCACCACCTATGACCAGGAGGTCATGGAGGAAATCGAGCGCAAGGCCATGCAAGCCGGAAACAGCAAGCCCACGGCATCCGAGCCGGAGCCCAATGCAGAGGAGCTGGATGGGGACGAAATGCTGCCGGCGGCGGTGGATGTGATTCTGGAGACAGGTCAGGCATCGGTATCCATGCTCCAGCGCCGTTTGAAATTGGGTTACGCCAGAGCGGCCCGTATTGTGGATGAAATGGAAGAAAAGGGAATTGTGGGTCCGTTCCAGGGAAGCAAGCCCCGTTCTATCCTAATCACGAAGGAGCAATGGCACTCCATGCGTTCCGGTCAAAGTGTTCAAATGGACTTTGATGACCTGGAAGATGACGGTGGTGTACCGGACGAAATTGACTGAGCCATAACAGGGTCACCTGTATAGCGATAAATTACATCCCATCCGGAAATGCCGGAGGGACAGTAGGAGGAAAAATTTATGAATCAAAAGACAAAAAATATCGTTGGAGTAGGCCTGTTTACTGCCATTGTGGTGGTGCTGCAGCTCCTGGGCGGAGGCATTAAGGTCGGTACGATGTTCTCCATCTCGTTAGTGCTGGTTCCCATCGTTGTGGGAGCGGCTGTGTACGGGTGGAAAGCCGGTGCTTGGCTGGGCTTTGTTTTTGGGGTTGCGGTGCTGTTATCCGGCGATGCCGCGGCATTTTTGGTGATTAACCCGGGAGCAACTGTTGCCGTCGTGTTGATGAAGGGCACAGTCTGCGGACTGGTAGCCGGTTTGATATATGCCGCGCTGAAAAAGTATCATGCCACGTGGCCGGTATTTGTGTCTGCAGTTGCGTGTCCGGTAGTGAACACCGGCATCTTTCTGCTGGGGTGCTTGCTGTTTTTCTTGGACACCATTCAGGAATGGGCGATTGCATTCGGCTTTGCCGATGCCGGTACCTATATGATTTTTGGTTTGGCCGGTATCAATTTCTTAATTGAATTGGGAGTGAACCTTCTGTTAGCTCCTGTGATTACCCGTCTGATTACTTACGCAAAATAAGAAAACCTTGAAAAGAGCTGACAAGTTTGTCAGCTCTTTTTTTTGGTATGTTCTTGCCTTGCCTTGAATAGTCTTGGGTAGGAGTGATGCAAATGAAGTGTGCGTGGGATGCGCTTTTATCCGTACTCCCCCCCAGATTCAGAGACCAGGTGGACAAGCTGGGCCGGGACACCATGCAGGAGCTGCGGCTTCGGGTGGGACAGCCTGTGGAAATGATAGTATCCGGCCAGTCACGCCTCCTTGCGCTACAGACCCGGGAAGAGGATTTGACGTTCATTATCAACACCGCCAGTCACTATTCCCCATGGGCGGCGGCGACCTGTGCAAAAGGATATCTCACTGCCGCCGGAGGTCATCGCATCGGACTGTGCGGAGAGTGTGTGGTACAGGGGGGACAGGTTACCGGAATCCGCCGACCAGGGGCATTATGTATTCGGGTGGCTAGAGCGTTTCCCGGTATTGGGGACAAGGCGCCGAAACAGGGTTCTATCTTGGTGCTTGGGCCGCCGGGGGCAGGAAAAACAACTCTTTTACGGGCGCTGATTCGGGCGCGTTCGGAAGCAGGACGGGCTGTGGCAGTGGTGGATGAGCGGGGGGAACTGTTTCCTGTGGGGGGTGTGTTTGACACCGGCCCCAGAACAGATGTGCTGACCGGCTGCAGTAAGGCTGTCGGCATGGATATGGCCCTGAAAACCATGAGTCCCAACTGCATTGCTGTGGATGAAATTACCTCCCCGGAAGATTGCCAGGCGCTGTTAACCGCAGGCTGGTGCGGTGTGGAGCTGATGGCCACAGCCCATGCAAGGGATGCCCGGGATTTACTGTGCCGGAAAATATATCAGCCCCTTGCAGAAAGCGGCCTGTTTGAAGCGTTACTAATTTTACAGCCGGACAAGTCCTGGCGGATGGAAAGGATGAGGGTATGAACCTAAAGTGGATGGGCGCGGTATTGATTGTTGCCGGTTGCGGCGGCTTCGGATTTTTAATGGCGTGGAATATATCCCGGGAGGTGACTGCTTTGCGGCGGCTGATTGGGATTCTGGATTATATGAGCTGTGAGCTGGAGTATCGAATGACACCCCTTCCGGAGCTTCTGAGAAAGGCCACCGTAGCCCAAGGGGGCAGTGTCAAGGAAGCGTTGACAGCCCTGGCAGAGGAGCTGGAGAGTCAAATTGCACCGGATGTCAGTAGCTGTATGAAGGCGGCGTTAAGGAAAACACCGGAGCTGCCAAAGCGTGTAAGAATGATACTCCAGGAACTGGGAATCTCCCTAGGTGCATTTGATTTGTCGGGACAGCTGAAAGGCTTGGAGGCAGTTCGGCAAAATTGCAGTCTGGCCCTTTCGGAATTGGAGCAAAATCGGGTTCAGCGGACACGAAGCTACCAAACCCTGGGACTGTGCGCCGGGGCGGCTCTGGCGATTCTGTTTATTTAAGCTATGGATATTGATTTGATTTTTAAGATTGCCGCAATTGGAATCATTGTTTCCATCTTGAATCAGGTGCTATCCCGTTCCGGACGGGACGAGCAGGCAACGATGACGACTTTGGCGGGCTTGGTGGTGGTTTTGATGATGGTTGCCCAGAAAATTTCTGAGCTGTTCGATTTGGTCAAAACCCTCTTTCACTTCTGATGACGGGGTTTTGGCAAATATTCGCAGGGATTCTGCTGACGGTAATACTGGGGGTTGTGTTAAGCAAGCAAAATAAAGACCTGTCTACGGTGCTGACTCTGGCTGCCTGCTGTATGGTGCTGTATGTGGCGGTGAGCTATCTTCAGCCGGTGCTTGATTTTGCGGAAACCCTCCGGGAATTGGGCCAGCTGGATGTGGGGATTCTCAGAATCCTCTGGAAAGCCGTAGGCATCACATTGATTGCTGAAATTGCAACCCTTGTGTGCCAGGATGCCGGGAACGGGGCATTGGGAAAAACGGTGCAAATTCTGGCCGCAGCGGCGGTACTTTGGCTGTCTCTGCCGCTGATGGAAGCCTTGCTGGATACGGTGCAAAAGATAGTGGGGGAAATATGAGAAAAATCCTGTTGCTGATATGTTTGCTGAGCATTTTGGTAATTCCTGTCCACGGTGCGGAATATACTGCGCCGGAGGCTCCGGAATCCGCCCAGGAGCTGATGCCTGCAGAAAGGGAAAGCTTTTCACAAGGTCTGTGGCAGGTGATCCAGGGAGCATTGAGGCAGCTTCAGCCGAAATTTACCCGGGCCTGCAAGGCCTGTGTGTCCCTGATTGCCATTGTACTGTTGGTATCCCTACTGGGAGGGATTACAGAAAAGACCGGAAAACCATTGGAATTGGTTGCGGCGCTGGGAATTGCAGGTGTTCTGTTGGGCCGCTCCGATATTTTGATTCGTCTGGGCACGGAAACCGTAGAATCCCTCAGCCAGTACGGAAAACTGCTGATGCCGGTGCTGACAGGCGCGCTGGCGGCCCAGGGGGGCGGTACAACCTCGGCGGCCTTATACACCGGCACGGTTTTGTTTGATACATTTTTGACTTCCCTGGCAGTTACCCTGTTAGTACCTATGGTGTACGGTTTTTTGGCGCTGTCGGTTGCCAACAGTATGACTTCGGATGGAGTTTTGGGGAAATTCCGGGATTTCATAAAATGGCTTATGACCTGGGCACTAAAAATCGTACTTTACATATTCACCGGCTATATGGCCATTACGGGGGTAGTCAGCGGTACTACGGATGCCATGGCCATGAAGGCCACGAAGCTGACCATTTCCGGCATGGTGCCGGTGGTGGGCGGAATCCTGTCCGATGCCTCTGAAGCGGTGATAGTGGGCGCTGGGGTGATGAAAAGTGCCGTAGGTGTGTATGGATTGCTGGCGATCATTGCAATTTGGATATCCCCATTTTTGGAAATTGGAATTCAGTATTTACTGCTGAAGCTGACAGCGGCCTTGTGTGCAACCTTTGGTAACAAAAAGGCATCTTCGCTGATTGAAGATTTTTCTGCTGCCATGGGGTTTGTACTGGCGATGACTGCGGCGGTTGGCTTTATGCTGCTAGTCAGTACCGTTTGCTTTATGAAGGGGGTCAGTCAGTGAATTCTATTGGTGCATATATTTTGCGCTTAATTGCGGCGGCAGTGATTTGTGGCTTTATTACCGGCATTGTGGGAAAGAAAGGCACGCTCCCGTCTATGATAAAGCTGATGGCAGGACTGTTTTTAAGCTTTACGGTGCTCAGTCCTTTTTTGAAATTAAGCATTGTAAATTTTACGGATTATTTGGATGATTTACAGGTTAGCGGCGACGGAATTGTTGCAGACAGCGAAGCTGCGGCAAAGAAGGAAATGGAAACCATCATAAAATCAGAAACGGCAGCATATATCTTGGACAAAGCTGCTTCTTATGGCGCGGAGCTGACCGTAGAGGTTTCTGTGGACACTTCCGGAATGCCTGTCCCCGATGGGATACGGCTTAGCGGCAGTGTTTCTCCTTACGGGAAAAAACAATTGCAACAAATCATTACACAGGACTTGGGGATTGCACTGGAGGCACAGCTATGGACCGATTAGCCCTTGGGGGAAGAATTCTGGAGTTTGGGAAGAAGTATCGGTATGCCTTACTGGTGGTGCTGATAGGGTTGGCTTTGATGCTGCTGCCGGGTAAAAATGGTGATACAAAGGTCTCCGAAAGCCAGCCGGTACAGGAAACGGCACCGGTGGATATTTCTCAACAGCTTGCCCAAATTCTTTGCCAGATTCAAGGCGCCGGAAAGGTACAGGTGATGCTGACAATTGCAGAAGGGGAAAAAATAATGTATCAGACGGATGAAGATTTGGCATCCGGGGACACTGGCACATCCCGATGGGATACGGTGATTGTTACAGGTGCTGACAGGGGACAGTCGGGGCTGATACATCAGGTAATTCCACCGGTATACCGGGGTGCGATTGTGGTTTGTCAAGGGGCTCATAACGCAACGGTGCGGCTGGAAATTGTAGAGGCAGTGTCCAAAATCACAGGTCTGGGAGCGGACAAAATTTCAGTGGTAAAAATGAAATGATGGGGAGGCATCTTTTTATGAATCAATGGAAAAAGAATTTAGTCGCGGCGGCAGTGCTACTGGTGGTATGCGCAGGAATTTACATGAACTGGATGTACGGAAACACGGAAAGCGTGGCAAATCTGACGGATACGCTGGATACCCAAAAGGTACTGTCCGAGAATGGGCTTGTGCTGGATGCGCTGGATTATGAGGTGGGGGCAGACGGACTGAATACAACCACAGATTATTTTGCAGCAGTGCGGCTGTCCCGACAGGAAGCCCGGGACAGTGCAGTGAATCTGTTGCAGGAGGCAATGGCTTACGGCGGTGATACGGAAAACGCCCAGTCCAGCGCCCAGCTGGAGCAAATCGTGCAAACAGCTCTGTGTGAGGCGCAGATTGAGAGCTTGATTATTGCCAAGGGGTATACGGATTGCGTGGCCTATATGTCAGAGGAAGGGATTTCCGTTGCCGTTGCCACACCCGAAGGCGGCATGAAGCAGGAAGATGTTGCGGTTATCGCAGACATCGTTATTACGCAAACCGGCCTGGGGATGGAAGCAATCCGGGTGGTAGAGGTACAGTAAATATACAGGCTGCTGCGTTTGCAGCAGCCTCACATTTTTGCGTCACTTTACAGATTGACTTGTATTTTATTTTTTGGTATACTAAAGAAAAAGTATCATGCCGAACTGGGCATGAGCAGAATTAGGAGGAATTTCCATGGCTGACAATAAGCAGTATATTAGCCAGATTCAAGACAACGGAAAGGTTATGATTTCTGAGGACGTGGTGGCAAGCATCGTTGTGCAGGCCATGAAGGACGTGGAAGGTGTCGTCAGCCTCAGCGTGAAGCCCGGTGCGGATATTGTGGATATGATTGGCATGAAAAACTGGGGCAAGGGCGTTCGGATTGAGATTGCTGAGGACAATGCGCTGACCATTGATTGCGATATTCAAATCGGCTACGGCCAGAGTGTAGTCACTGTGGCGCAGGCAGTGCAAACCACTGTGACAACCCAGGTAGAATCCATGACCGGGGTAAAGGTAAGTGCAGTGAATGTCAATGTTTGCGGCATTCTTCGCCAGTAAGGAGCAAATATGACAAGATCAAACGCCAGAGAGTTGGCGGTGCATTTGATTTATTCCCAGTCCTTTACCGGTGAAGAACCGGAGCAGGTGGTGTCCACCCGGATGGACAAGGAATACTATGGAAAGCTTTCGGCAGAAAATGAGGTCTACGAGGAACGCCCCAGCCGCAGTCAGCTGGCTTATATTGACGGCGTGGTTTCCGGGGTTGCCAATCGGGTAGAGGATTTGAACGAGCAAATCCAGAAATTTTCTATCGGTTGGGATATTACCCGAATCTCCCGTCTTGCCAAAGCCATTATGCAGTTGGCAATCTATGAGATTCTCTATGTAGAAGATGTGCCTACCGGAGTTGCGGTATCCGAGGCCGTGCGCCTTGCGAAAAAGTACGACGGCGACGACACCGGTGCATTTGTAAACGGTATTCTCGGCTCCTTTGCCCGGAGCTTGATTCCAGAGGAAGTATAATGCGCGTCATTGGATTGGATACCAGTAACTATACCACCTCCATTGCGTGGTTTGATGGAGCTTCCGGCGAAAATTGCTCCCAGCTTTTACCTGTGAAGCAGGGGGAGCTTGGCCTGCGCCAGTCGGATGCAGTATTTGCCCATATCAGAAGCCTGCCGGAGCTTTCCGACAGGCTGTTTTCCCATGTAGATATCCGGGATGTATTTGCTGTGGGTGTTTCCACCCGGCCAAGAGCCGTGGAGGGTAGTTATATGCCCTGTTTTGCGGTGGGGTATTCCCATGCAAAGCTATTGTCGGAGGGGCTGAAGGTGCCGCTGTTTCAGGTATCTCATCAGCAGGGGCATGTGGCGGCTTCTTTGTGGAGTGCCGGCAGGATGGAGCTGATGGACGTGCCCCATTTGGCATGGCACCTATCCGGCGGCACAACAGAGCTGCTTTTGGTGGAACCGGAGGGGAAAAATGTCCGTTGCACAAAAATCGGCGGCACGACGGATATCTCTGCCGGCCAGCTGATTGACCGCACCGGTCAGCTGCTTCAGCTGCCGTTTCCCTCGGGGAAGCCTTTGGATGCCCTAAGTCAACAGTCGCAGAAGAAAGATTTTTTTCGGGTAAAATGTCCGGAACTGGAATTTTCTCTGTCCGGTGTCCAAAATAAGGTGCAGCAGTATCATGCATTGACCCTTTGTCCAGAGGAAACAGCGGCCTATGCCCTCCGGTGTGTGGCTTATGCAGTTTACACAGCAACAGAGCATGCGCTGAAGAAGTATCCCGGCTTAAATGTGGTTTTTTCCGGGGGTGTTGCCTCCAATTCTTTGCTACGTGAGGTGATAGCACCTCTTGCCCCAGTGTTTTGCGAGCCGGAATATTCTACAGATAACGCCATGGGCGTGGCTGTTTTGGCTCACCGGCTTTCGGAGGGATAATATGCAGCAGGTGTATTCCGTAACCCAGATAAATGAGTATATCCGCGGCCGTATGGACGGGGATGAGTTCCTTTCCAATGTGGCGATCCGAGGCGAAATCAGCAACTATAAGCTTTATCCCTCGGGACACCATTATTTTACCTTAAAGGATGACAGCGGTGCGCTGAAATGCGTCATGTTTAAGGGCAATGCCATGCGTTTACGTTTCCGGCCGGAAAACGGTATGCAGGTTATTGCCATGGGACGTATCACCGTATACCCCCGGGACGGCGCGTATCAGCTCTATTGCACTGCCATGGCCATGGACGGCATTGGAGATTTATATGCCGCCTTTGAGCAGTTAAAATCAAAGCTGGCATCCGAGGGCCTGTTTGCCCCGGAGCATAAAAAGCCCTTGCCCAAATATCCCGGTGTGATTGGCATTGTAACCAGCTCCGCTGGCGCGGCGGTTCACGATATGCTGCGGATTTTGCGCAAGCGTTACCCCTTGAGCCGGGTCAGAATTTTTCCGGTGCGGGTACAGGGGGTGGAAGCACCGCCGGAAATTGTGGGAGCAATCGATTATGCCAACCGATTTTCCTTGGCGGATTTGCTGATTGTAGGCCGCGGCGGCGGCTCTATCGAGGATTTGTGGGCCTTTAACGATGAACGGGTGGCCCGGGCTATCTATGCATCAGAAATCCCGGTGATTTCTGCAGTGGGCCATGAGCCGGATGTGACCATTGCGGACTTTGTGGCGGATTTGCGGGCCGCAACGCCTTCCAATGGCGCAGAGTTGGCAGTGCCGGACCGGGAAGCTTTGCTTCAGACCTTGGATGCCATGTCGGCGGCCATGGTCACGGCAGTCCGGCGGCAGGAAAAATCGGCACAGCAGCATTTGCAGGTTCTATCCAACAGCCAGGTTTTACGAAGCCCTACCGGATATTTGCAACAGAAACGCCAGAATGTGCAAATGCTGGAGCAAAAGCTTTTGGGAGCCCAAAGGCATAGTTTGGAGCAAAAGAAGCGGCAGTATGTGGCGCTGACGGCCAAGCTGGATGCCATGAGTCCCTTAAAGGTACTGACCCGGGGCTATGCCATGGTCCAGACCGAGGATGGCGAACTGCTGAAGTCTGTGGGGCAGGTGCGTGCAGAGGATAAGATTACAGTATCTCTGGCAGACGGAAAGCTGGAGGCTTCGGTAATAGAACGGAGGGAATGAAAGATGAATGAACAGAACATGACCTTTGAAGCCGCCATGCAGCGGCTGGAGGAAATTGTAAGGACCATGGAGCAGGGAGATGTGGCACTGGAGGAGTCCTTAAAGCTGTTTCAAGAGGGTACACAGCTGGTGCGCACCTGTTCCGGTTTGCTGGAAAATGCACAGCAGCAAATCCAAAAGGTGGTCAAGGGTGCTGACGGCATACCGGCAATGGAGGATTTTATTGATGAATCCAATGCATGAAGAAAAAACCGCCCAATACCGTGCGGCGCTGGAAGAAGCCCTGAAGGGTTGGACAGCACAGTTTCAGAAAGAACCCCAGAAAAAGTTGTTTGAAGCCATGGATTACAGTCTTTTAGGCGGCGGCAAGAGAATCCGGGGAATTTTAACATTGGAATTTTGCCGGCTTTGCTGTGGAGATTGGAAAAAAGCAGTGCCCTTTGCTATGGCATTGGAGATGATTCATGCTTACAGCTTGATTCACGATGATTTGCCCTGTATGGACAATGACGACTACCGCCGGGGAAAGCCCACAAGCCATAAGGTTTACGGAGAGGGCATGGCGGTGCTGGCAGGAGATGCTCTGCTGACCGATGCCTTTGCCTGTGCCGCCGGTGCGGAGCTTCCCGGAAAGGACGTGGCCTTTGCTATTTCGGTCTTGGCCCAGAATGCCGGCTCTGCCGGTATGGTAGGGGGTCAGGTGCTGGACATTATGAGTGAGGAGCGACTGCTGACGGAGCAGGAGGTGCTGGATGTCCAGTCCCGGAAGACCGGCGCACTGATTAACGCTTCCTGTGCTTTGGGTGTCATCGCCGGCGGCGGTGAAGAAGCACAGCTTCACGCTGCCTGCGGCTTTGCCGCGCTTTTAGGGCTTGCCTTCCAGATTCGGGATGATATGCTGGATGTAATTGGCACCCAGGAGGAAATGGGAAAGGGCGTAGGTACGGATGAAGGGAAGAATACCTTTGTGCGGCTTTACGGCTTAGAAGCCTGTGAGGGTTTGGTGCAGAAATATACGGCAAAGGCAATCGACTGCCTGTCGGTGTTTGAAGATACGGACTATTTGACTGCCCTTGCGAAAAGTTTGACGGAGAGAAAAGTATGATTTAACCGCCCGCGGATATTTGAAGTGACCCCAAAAAGTTAGACAAATATTTCTAACTCAAATTGTTCAAGCTACCGAAAGGGCTTGCTGTCTGTGCAATGCAGGCGGCAAGCCTTTTAACTTTGCTTTGCTTCGCCTGTTGTTATAGTAGTTTAGATA
>JAZNIX010000013.1:0-5678 GCA_045577715.1 Faecousia sp. | reverse complement strand
AAAAAAAAGGAGATAACCCCTTTTCCTTTTTATCCCCCCCTTTAAGAAAAGCCCCGCCGCAATTGCGCCGCCTCTCCATGTTTTTACTTGGCAGCGTTTACCAGCTCTGCAGTATCCTGCGCAATCATCAGCTCTTCGTTGGTAGGAACAACCCACACCTCGACCTTGGAATCCGGTGCAGAAATCTTCATTTCCTTACCCCGCTTTGCATTCAGCTCCGGGTCAATCTTAACACCCATAAATGCCAAATACTCACAAACGCTTGCACGCACAGCGCAGTCATTCTCGCCCACACCGGCAGTGAAAGTCAGCACATCAATGCCGTTCAGCGCCGCCGCATAAGCGCCGACGTACTTGGCGACCTCGTAGCAGAACTTATCCCGGGCCAGGGCGCAGTTTTCATTGCCGTTTTTCGCGCCATCCTCCAAATCCCGGAAGTCGGAAGACACGCCGGAGATTGCCAGCATACCGGACTTCTTGTTCAGGATGTTCAGACACTCATCCACGCTGTAGCCATACTTGTTGCAGAGGAACTGCACAACAGCCGCATCAATATCACCGGAACGGGTACCCATAGGAACACCGGCCAACGGAGTCAGACCCATGGTGGTATCCATGCACTTACCGTCCTTGACCGCAGACATGGAAGAGCCGTTGCCCAAATGGCAGTTGACCATCTTAAATTCCTTCTTGCCCACCAGCTCGGCGGTCCGCTTGGCAACATACTTGTGGGAAGTGCCATGGAAGCCGTAACGGCGGATGGAATCGTTCTCGTAGTATTCTGTGGGGATGGCATACCGGTAAGCCTTGGGGGGCATGGTCATGTGGAAGGCAGTGTCAAACACAGCCACCTGCGGGGTCTTGGGCATAACTGCCTGGCAGGCACGGATGCCCATCAGGTTGGCAGGGTTATGCAGAGGGCCCAGAGGAATGCACTTTTCAATGGCCTTAATGACCTCATCGTTGATGATGCAGGAATCAAAGAATTCCATACCGCCGTGCAGTACCCGGTGGCCGACGGCATCAATCTCGTCAACGCTCTTAATCACACCGTCCACAGAATCCACCAGAATATCCAATGTAGCCGCAATGGCCTCGGAGTGGGTGGGCATGGGAATATCCTTTACAACCTTATTGTCGCCAACCTTGTGGTTCAGACGGCCATCGATGCCGATACGCTCGCACAAGCCCTTGGCGGAAACTTCGCCGGTCTCAGGGTTCATCAGCTGATACTTAAGGGAAGAGCTGCCGGCATTGATAATCAAAACATTCATTGAGATTGCCTCCTGTAAAAATAAATTATTTTCTTTTTTCTTACTTTGTGGTATGATAGCCATAACTGCATCTATTCTATAATATTTTTCCAGATATCTCAAGCCCTAAAGTGGGATTTTTTTGAAAAGGAGGGATTTTTTTGAAGGTCATCGGCATCATTTGCGAGTATAACCCCTTTCATACAGGTCATAAAAAGCAATTTGATATCCTACGCCGGCAATTTGGCGAGGATTGCAAAATCGTGTGCCTTATGAGCGGCAATTTTGTTCAGCGGGGTCACCCTGCCATCTTCGATAAATCCCTGAGAGCCAAGGCCGCTTTGCTTTGCGGTGCGGATTTGGTATTGGAGCTGCCGGTAACCTACGCCCTCTCTTCTGCCGAGGGCTTTGCCGCCGGTGGTGTACGCATTTTGTCCGGCTTTTGCGATTACCTGTGTTTCGGTTCGGAAACCGGGGATATTACCGCGTTAATGCATACCGCAAATATCCTTCTTTCACCGGATTTTTCCCCTATTTTACGGAAATATTTGGATACCGGTATTTCTTATCCCGCCGCCCGGCAAAAAGCCCTGGTCCAAATGGGCGGCGATGGCACAATCCTGGAAAACCCCAATGATATTCTGGCTGTGGAATATTGCAAGGCCATTCTTTCCCAAAAGGTTTCCATGAAACCGCTGCCCATTTTGCGCTGTGGCAGTTATCACGACCCCCTTCCCCAGCCGGAAAATCCTTCTGCCACTGGCCTACGCCGTGAATTGCAATGCGCCGGAGCTTGGCAGAATTGTGTGCCGAAAGAATTGCAGGCCTTGTATGAAACGGCACCCATCCACGAAATCACCTGTGGCGAACGGGCAATGCTGTACCGGCTTCGCACTCTGACAGACGGGGAATTTGAGGCTCTCCCCTATGGCTCTGAGGGACTCTGGCGCAGGCTGATGCACGCATCCCGAAGCTGTGCCACTCTGGAAGAAATCCTGACAACTGTAAAAACCAGACGCTATCCCCGCTCCCGATTGGACCGCATGGTAATGTGCGCCTTTCTTGGCATTTTCGATTTCCCCACGCCCTCCTACACCCGGGTTTTGGGCTTTCGGGAAACCGGGAGAGCCATCTTAAACGCAGCCAGAGCTGTCGGGAATTTCCCCCACATCGGGGAGCAAATGTCCGACCCTTATCAGACTCTGGAGCAACGCTGTGACGACCTTTATGGG
The DNA here is from genome assembly GCA_045577715.1 of Faecousia sp. Lineage (GTDB taxonomy): Bacteria > Bacillota > Clostridia > Oscillospirales > Oscillospiraceae > Faecousia. Next base: position 3,193 of record JAZNIX010000013.1, on the reverse strand, counting down.
CTGTTTTGCCGGGATATCCCCCAAGCCCCCGGCAATAAACGGCGCATAGTACGAATCCCATCCCCAGGGAGGTGCAATAATGATATATCAGAAAATCCTATCTAGCTTGAAGCTGTTCCTATTTGACATGGACGGCACGCTATATCTGGGTGAGCGACTGTTTGACTTTACGCTTCCTTTATTAAGCGCCATTCGCGCGTCTGGCGGAAGATATCTGTTTATGACCAACAATTCCTCCAAAAGTGTGGAGGATTATATTAAAAAGCTGGATAAACTGGGGATTACCTCCACCCGCGAGGATTTCATCACCTCCTCACAGGCCACAGCTTACTATCTGCACAAACACCAGGAAGGCAAAACCCTCTATGTCTGCGGAACGCAATCCCTGAAAACAGAACTGCGTTCAGAGGGTTTTTCCGTAACAGATAACCTTGACGAGGTAGAATGTATCGTTATGGGCTTCGACACAGAGCTGACCTTTCAAAAGCTCCATGATGTCAGCTACCTGCTTCTAACCCGGCCGGAGATTCCCTATATCGCCACAAATCCGGATTTGGTCTGCCCCACGGAATTTGGGAGTGTTCCCGATTGCGGAAGCGTATGCGCCATGATTTTCAACGCCACCGGCCGGCAACCGACGGTCATTGGAAAACCCGCACCGCTCATGCCCCTTTTGGCTATGGAGCGGCTTGGCTACACGAAGGCGCAGACCTGCGTTATCGGCGATAGAATTTACACGGATGTAAAATCCGGGCTCAATGCAGGCATCACCGGAATTCTGGTAATGTCCGGTGAAACCACTCCGGAAATTCTGGCGAAAAGCCAGGACCGGCCCCATGTTGTATTGGAAAATGCCGGGGCGCTTTTGCAATATCTGTCCTAAAGAAAATGCCCACTGTTATTTTTCCTAACAGTGGGCGATTTTTTTATTCCATGATAACCTTGCTTCCAATCTGTGACCGGATAGCCCGTAGCATTTGCTGTGTCAAATCAAGTTTCAGTCGACGCTTCTGATTATAATAAATGCAAACAATGATATAGCTCTGACTGTCAAAACTGCCGGAAGAAAAATCAAAAAGAGGAATGTGGCTGTATTCTTCCAGCGCCTCAGACGCAACCGGTGCTACTGCCAAAATATTGTCTAATTCGATGGTCATCATATGCTTGCGTTTCTTGCCAAGAATCACCTTGTCCAAATCCAGCTCCATATTGACCAGCGTATAGTCAAATTCCACCTCTAAATTCCTTCTGCACCAAAGGTACATGAAAAACAAAAGCACTGTGGCAATCCAAAACAGCATATGTACGAACAAACCCAGCGCCAGGGTTACCACCATTAAAATCACAAAAAACCGTTTAACCTGTTCCGGGTTTTCAACCAACCGTCTTGAGACTGTGGTCTCCGCATAAAATTCCATGTCATATCCTCCTAATGTCTATGTTTCTTTAAGGTTCGGACTGATAGGGCTTATCCGCCGGGTAAAATCCCCCAAGCTTCTGCATTCCCCGGGAAACAGCATCTCTGGAGTTTTTCCAATCCCGTCCGGCATTTCGATAGTCAAACATCCCCACAAACCAGTCAATATCCTCTTTGACCCGGGTCAGATTATCACCCATCTGGGGAATCACCGTTTCGTAAAACCAAATACGCTGACTGTTGGGTAACATCTTCTCCGCGTGCTCCAGCAACTGCACGAAATGGCGCATACAAAAGCCCTTGCCGCTTTCTACCAATTCCCGAAACTCCGGGTTTTGAATCAGCGCAAAGAAGGTTGCATAATAGCGAACCATATTATTTTCCAACCTCTGGCATAGAAAGCAGGTGCTTTGCCGTTTCTTCGCCCAACTCAGCAATGTATTTTCCTCGGCAGATTTCCTGCGGCGGAAAACAGAACGCTTTTTAGGAACCGTAAAATTCTGAAGTTCCTGTTCCCACTCCTCCAAAAGGCCCGCATAGTAGGTCTGCATCATCAGCCCGTTGCCCAATGCATTGCCGTAATCGTAGAGCTTTTTATAATGCGCCGGGCAGAAACCTGCCCTGTCCGTTGCGCCCCGCACATCCGGCTCCATGTAGCTGGCCCCAGGGCCCAGAATATAGCGAATGGTTCTTTGCTCCGCCATTCGTTCCAAATAACAAAAGGGGCACTCGTCTCCGGCACGAAAGGCGTCATTCACCGGTATAGTTTCAATGGCTTCCTTCAATTTCTTCACATCCACAGTAAATTATTCCCCGGAAATATCCTAATAGGATTAGTATAACAGACCGGTAATCAATAAGCAAGATAAAATCGAAATATAGAATTGCAAACATTTTGCCCCCGGTTACCCGGGGGCTGTTCTAATTTTTATCTCTCAGTATCGCATAAGCAATTTGTCAGGCAAATGACAACACCCAGCAAAAATGCTGCAAAGAATGTGGCGATTCCAACAAAAATGGATATCACAATGACGCCTGCGACGGTTGCCACAAGCAAACCGATCCCGGCAGAAAGCACCGTACCCACCGCAGCGCCAAGGAGCCATCTGCGGTAACGGCAGGCACACCGGCAGCCTGCTCCCCGTGTGCCCTCTGCGGCATAAAGCGGAGACAGCAGAATGCTCAAACCGCCCAAAGCCAAATAGGCCCAGAAAAGAATCCCGGTGGCTACAAAGCCCAAGGAATACAGAACCCCCAGAACCACACCGGCCAAAATAGCGACCACCAATGCTACACAAGCACAGTTGACCCGGTTACAACTCATTTTCTCACCCCCTTCCGATACAGATTATGTCGAACCGAGTCAAAGGGTGTGAGAAAAATATTTTAGGTAGGCAAAGAATGGATGCCGTGGTGTAAAGTGGCTCCCGAAGAACTAAGCTGGGCACAGAATGAGGGGGAACCTCCAGGCGCAAAAAACTCCCCCAGCTGTAAGGCTGGGGGATATAAATATGTCCGCATTACTTATTTTCACGGCCAGTCGCCCGGCAACTATCGTCAGCGTACATGTGCTTAACTTCTGTGTTCGGGATGGGAACAGGTGGACCCACATGACAATCAACACGGACTATTTAATTTGGTGACCCGTGGGAGAATCGAACTCCCGTTACCGGCGTGAGAGGCCGGTGTCTTAACCGCTTGACCAACGGGCCGTTTGGTACACCTTCAGGGACTCGAACCCAGGACCCACTGATTAAGAGTCAGTTGCTCTACCAA
>JAZNIX010000012.1:0-13148 GCA_045577715.1 Faecousia sp. | reverse complement strand
CGCCGGCATTACAATTCTGAACGAAGGTCACGATGTCGCCGTCGTGCCTGCCGGACTGAAAAAAGGCGTTGGTACACAGTCTAAGGCACAGATTTATCTGCGTGATCCCGGTTCCACGTTTGCAAGCATTTATAAATCTCTCTATGAAGCAAACTACAAAGAAGTAGTTCAGGCAGACGTTGATGCACTTGTTGATTACATTGAACAGGAAATTGGTGTAGAGGCAAGCAAAGGCGGACTTTCAAGTTATACGGAATATATAATTTCCACCGATGCGATGGAGATTACCATTTTACATTATCCTAGTAAGAATGAAGTAAAAGTAAGTGCATATATTGCAGGAAACGATGATTCTTCAGACATCCCCAAGAGTCAGTGGAGTAACGTTCAGTATAAAGACTATACCGAAAACCTTGCCGAACCGACGTTTGAGTATACGATCAAAGGTGTTATTATGGATCAGCTTACGATTAACGCTGAGGCAACCGAAGCGGAGATCGCCGCATGGAAGCAGACCTAGCAGGACGCGGGAGTCGAAGAATACCGAGAGGGTGAGCAGTGGGCTGTCAAGAACGCTACTCACAACATCCAGATGAATGGTTTCGTAAACGGTATTGCCTACATCTATATAGGTCTTGAAGGTTAAGAGAAAATAAGGAAATCTTGCTTACAGTTATGATGTAGAAACAGGACAGTACCATGGTGCTGGTTTATTTCACAGATGTGGAGCTGCTCAATAGCAAAACTGTGTGTCGTTTGGTTTTTCCGCTGCTGCCGGATGCCCGAACGGATATCTACGCCGTTGGCGTTCTGCTGAATGTCATGCCCACAGGCAAGCACCCCACGGAAATTTTCGCAAGAGGGCATGCCGGATGCGTGGTCAAAAAATGCACATCCCTGAACCCCGATGACCGCTACCAATCTGCAGAAATATTGAAAAAAGCCCTATAAAAATGAATTTACAAAAAGTTTACATTTGTGTTCGGTAAAATAGCCAAAACCCTGCTGCGATTCATGAGGATTAGCGGCAGGGTTTTGTACATTTTGAGCCGAGTTATGTCCGTGAGAAAAAATGCTTTGAGGGGCATGGTATAATGTAAGAAAAAGACAAAAAGGAGGGCTATTTATGAAGGGCGTTATTTATGCGAGATATTCGTCGGATGCCCAGCGAGAAGAGTCCATTGATGCCCAGATCCGCGAGAACACAGCTTTTGCTCAGAGAAGCGGTATTGAGATCGTAGGGACATACATTGACCGGGCACTGTCTGCTAAGACCGACAACCGTCCAGAATTTCAACAGATGATCAGAGATAGCGCCAAGAAGAAATTTGATGTGGTCATTGTATGGAGACTGGATAGGTTTTCCCGTAATCGCTATGACTCTGCCAGATATAAGTCCATATTGAAGAAAAACAATGTCCGTGTGATTTCTGCAACGGAGAACATTTCTGAAACCCCAGAAGGTATCCTGTTAGAGTCTGTGCTGGAAGGCTATGCAGAGTATTTTTCTGCAGAGTTGGCAGTTAAGGTCACACGCGGTATGAAGGAAAACGTGCTAAAGGGGCAATACAACGGCGGCACGGTACCGTTGGGATATATGATTGACGATCAGCAGCATTTCCAAATTGATCCTGTGACAGCACCAGCGGTTCTGGAAATGTTCCAGATGTATGCTTCCGGTGTCAATATGCAAGAGATCGTAGACACTATGAATGCAATGGGCATCCGCAGCGGTCGGGGCAATCTGATTACTATCAACGGCGTTACCCGGATGCTTCACAACCGCAAATATATTGGGGAATACAGTTTTCAAGATGTAGTGATTCCCAACGGTGTTCCGGCTATTGTACCACAGGAGTTGTTCGACCGCGTTCAGGAGCGTATGTCTTCTAATCACAAAGCCCCTGCCAAGCATAAGGCAGAGGATGAATACTTGTTGACAACGAAGTTGTTTTGCGGTCATTGCCAACGGATGATGGTGGGAGAAAGCGGCACTAGCCGCACAGGGCAAACTCACCGCTACTATAAGTGCATTGGTGTAAAGAAGCATCTCGGCTGCAGCAAGAAGAGCGTAAAAAAGGATTGGATTGAGGATTTGGTCCTGATGTACATCCGCAAGATTCTTTTCGACGATGAATTGATTGAAAAGTTGGCGGATCGTATGATGGAAGAGTTGGGAAAGGAAAATGCTACGTTGCCGTTGCTTCGAAGAAACCTAGCAGAAACAGAAAAAGGCATCGAAAACCTGCTCAACGCCATTCAAATGGGTATCTTTACGCCATCCACCAAGCAGAGGTTAGAGGATTTGGAACAACAGCGCAAAGACCTTTCCTTGCAAATCGCCAAAGAAGAACTGGCACAACCGACGCTGACGCGGGATCAAATTCTCTTTTGGCTATACCGCTTTCGGGAATTGAATCCCGAAAAAACAGAGCATCGCCGCCGTTTGATCAATAGTTTTGTGAACGCAGTCTATTTGTATGATGACTACTTTGTATTTGTCGGAAACTACAAGGACGGAACAAAAACAATCACCATCGCAGAGCTGGAAGCTGCAGGTATTGGTTCGGATTTGAATGCATTAAGTGTACCAAAGTGAAGACACTATTATCTTACGAACTCCTGTGTTCGGATGGTAATAGTGTCTTCTCGTTTTATGCTACTGCTGCAACGGTTTTTACCGTCTTACACAAACGGTTTTATTCGGACTCCTAAAAGAAAAGTTAAAATCCGAACCACTAAACCCAGAATTTTGCAATTTATGAACCCCTAATGTCTGATACATTCGTACCTCAATTATTTGATGCCATATACGCTTCTTCCTTTTCTAACGGCGTTTTGTATTGTGCTTTTCCATGTGGCCGCTTAGAATTGTAGAAAACAATATAGTCATCGACTGCCGTTCGGAATTCTGCTTCCGAACGGTATTTTGTTCTGTATAACTCCTCCTTTTTCATTGATGCGAAGAATGATTCTACGACAGAATTATCATAAGGTGTATGAACTCTGGAAAAAGAATGAATCACCTTAACTGACCGCAAATAATTTTGCAAGGCATTTGCTAAATAATTGCTGCCCCGGTCTGTGTGGAAGATCAAGCCTTCTGGTGGCTGACGCAAGGCATAGGCTTTCTTGAAGGTCGATTTAACCAACTGCGTACTGTTTGACTTTCCTATTTAGTGCGCAATCACCATTCTGGAGAAAAGGTCAATGATCACACTGATGTAATATGCGTGGTTTTTAAACTTGAAGTATGTAACATCACCGACCCAAACCTCATTGGGCTTGCTGGTATCAAACTTTTGATTCAGATGATTCTTGATCTTCTTGTGCTCCTCGTCATACATTGCTTTTGCAGATTGCCGTATGCTTTGGATGCCCATTTCGTGCATCAGCGTACTGACCATTTTTTCGCTAACACGCAGACCTTCTTTACGAAGAACCGCCGTAATTTTTGGTGCGCCAAATACCTGCCTGTTTTCATCGAACACCTCTTGAATACGGATCCGTAATTCTTCCCGCCGCTTTGCGTGCCAGGCGTTGTCCCGCTTGTTACGCAGCATATGGTTGTAAAATGTTCCCCTGTCAATAGACAGAGCCTCGCAAATCATATGAGTGCTGTACTGGCTGTAAATCTGCTCTGCATAAGATAGCCGGTCCTGCAGTGGGGATTGCACCGAGCAGGGGCTCTTTTGCAAGATCTCAATGATACCCTCTAATCGCTCAACCTTATTCTCCAAAACACGAAAGTTACGGGGATCTATTGTTTTGCGATTTTCTGCTTGTCGAGCCTCCTGATAAGCGCGCAGCCAGCCGTAAAAGGTGCTTCTGGGCACACCAGCAGAGTCAAGTAGCTTACTCACCGGTACCTTGTTGGATAGGTACTGCTCAATCAAGGCCTGTTTTTCTACTGAGGTATAAGTGTTCTTCATGTTTTACTCCTTCTCTGAGACTGCCGAATTTAGTTTTGATGCAGTTCTCAGAGAAATCATAACATGTGAAGGCGACTGGGTGAAAAGTGAGGAAAGCATAGTTGTCATCTGCGTACCATAGTTTTCCCATTTGGGAAAACATTCTGAATTTACCTAAAAGTTTTTTGCAAGTTTCATATCGACACTGCCTGTGTCAAGGTCAGATATGCAGGTGGTCGCATGACTTTCACCAACTGTACCAAAGGGGGGGCAAGATTACACGGAATATATACGAAACCAGCGAACTGACTTGGCTGGTGTGTAATATTCCGGTAGGTTATGTAAATTTGCTGCTTCATGGGAATATCCGAGAGGACTTCAAAAATGTTATGGAGGATCATTCATTGGCAACTAGCATATAAAATGAGAACTTCAAATTTAGAATACCCTTTTGCTCTTTGAGATTAATTTGCTTAACCAAGGCATGGACAATAAATCACGTATGTGTTTTCGAGGATATAGAAGAAAACTGGTTGAAAAATGCATTGAATTGTTGTATAATGATCTAGAAAACACTTAGAACTATACTTGAAGCTAGTACAGGGAGAAAATATTATGTCAAAAAAAGGTAAGTTTATTGTTTTTGAAGGCTTGGATGGTTGCGGTAAGACAACACAATTACAGTTGCTCCAAGATCGGATTTCAACGATTTGCAAAAAGCACAAATGTTTCGAGACACGCGAGCCTAGTGATAGTGTGCCTGGCCTAATATGTAGGGGTGTGAGCAAGGAATCTATTTTTGTAGAATCTGAAACAGAGGCCTTACTTTATGCCGCTGATCGAAATGAACATATTGTTAAAGAAATTCTCCCTCAACTGAATAAAGGAAACCATGTTTTGTGCGATAGATACTACTTCTCGAACTTTGCATACCAAACACTATCGTGCGATATTAATAATTTGCTGTCATATAATAAGACAGCAATGGACTTATTAAAGGCCGATGTTACTATTTTTATTGATGTTTCTCCAGAAGAATGCGAGAAGAGAAGATCCTTAAAGCGTGCAACTAAGGAATTGTACGAAAAGGTTGAACAAGCAAAAATTATTAGATCAAATTATCTAGAAGCATTTGACCGCCTAAAAGATACTGAGAAAATCATCATTATCAATGGTGAAGGTAGTGCAAACCAGATATTTGAAACCATATGGCTCAAGCTAGTAAAAGATATATTCGAGGATGATGATTTGCTGTGATTAATAATAAAAATAATGGAGCAAAATTTATAGCTGAAATTATTGCTTTGGTTAATAGTGTAATTCTATTTGTTCAAAGCATAAAAACTGTCATTTCCACTAATGCCACACATATAGACTATTATATTACTTGCTTATACCTAATCTTTCTTATCGTAACAGTTGTGATGTTTTTGGGGTCACTTGTCAATTTTATAAAAAATAAGCGATATTTGTTTAAAGTTAAAGAGAAGCAAGCAATTGCAAAATCTTTAGTTGACTTTATGGATAATGGCGGTAGAACAGCAATTTTAAGTCGGAATTTAAGCTGGATCACAGACGAGTTTATTGGAAAGCTTGAAAAGAAAGCAAAAGGGCATGAATTAATTATATTTATCCCTTGTCCTAACGAAACATCGGAAAGATTACGGAAGGTTGGTGCAGATGTAAGATATTTCAATTCTCTTATTTCTGATTCTGCTGACAACATTATCAAAAGTAGGTTTACTATCATACAGTGGGATAGTACCTCCGCCCGGATTACATATCCCAAAGAAGATCATTTGTACCATTATAATTTTGAATATGTTATAGGTGATCCGACAATGGATTTAGCACAAGATTTAATACGACTTCTTATTAAGTTAGTGCCAGAAAATCAGGAGGTCAAATATGAACAACCCTGTCAATAGTTTCGTAAGCAGGATTAATAACCACATAGATTATGACTTATCATTTATAGTAAGTTGCATTGATGATGTTAAATTAGAAATTGAAAGATTGCTTGCAGACATTGATATGCATACGATTAAAGAGTTGATGGAAACAATGGGGTATCAGATACTCGATGTTACTCCGCAGCATACTATTATAGAAAAGAATAAAAAAAGTTTGGTTTTATTATATGGTGATGACTTAGATGAGTCAATCGATAAATCTATGGTTGTAAAGGTCAATAGGACAAATATTAGAACATTGATTTTTGAATTTATGTTGGACTATTTATGTGGTAAATATGATGTGTTTACCTTTAATACATCGTTATACCAGTATATCCGAGGCGTAATTTATCATAACAACTGATTTCGTTCACTGCTAAGCAGAAAATGCGAGGTGCCGTCCAATGGTGGCATCTCGCTCTTTTTAGTTAGGGAAACCACCGGCTATGCCGGTGGAGGTGCCCCGCAAAAAAACACTTTAGCTTCAAGCATTGAGCGAAGCGAGCTACTAAAAAACAATTTAGAAGGTTATTACAAGCTCGGTAAGAAACGTAGGTGCTCGTTTACAGGCGGTGGAGCAGCTGGTGCAAAAGAAAGAATCTTTATATGCCCGCCGGCAAAATGCCCTTCTAGGGCTTAATCAAGCCTCCGGCTTAGCCGGAGGCCATGACTATTCACTAATTGCTTCTCCGGTTTCTCTTGATGACCAAATAATACCGTCCATTCTTAAAACTGCCGCGTACCTTCCTTGATTTTGTAGTGGGCTGCAATGTCGTGCAGTATACACTAGGCGATTGCTTCCATGATGTACTGTGGGATTGTTCTTAGGGTTGCGTTTGCAATCCACAAGCTTTGATCTCTACGGGTAGTATCAAATTCTTAGTTATGGGGAAAGGGAGCTAATAATGGAATGTGTTCTGATTTTCAGATATTAAATTACCGTGACACAATTTTGATGTTGTGAGAATGGTTTTTGGAGCGGTCTAAGGATAAGATTGATCTTTATCAGATAGGAATGTACTGTTATTTGACTGCAAAAACCGTTGATTTTCAAGGATTTTTGCCCAGGTCCTATAAGAACAATTGTACCATTAAACAGGATATCCCATCCGGGATATCCTGTTTCATTTTTATGTAAGGAAGGGACTCAAATGATTAAATGCAACAGTCCGGTGGACTGTTGCCGCCGACGGCTCGACGGAGGCGAACCTCTATCTGCTCCCTTTGGGAGCAGATGCAAACGAGTCCCTTCCGGTGTACCAAAAATTCCAGATACCCATCCGGGTATCTGGAATTTTTAATCCTTGATTTTCTCCTTTATTTATGTTATAATTCTCTCAATCCTGTATAAAGATAGGAATATAAGGGAGTAGTCAGCACCGTTGGGTGGGGTTTGGTCAACATCATGGAGAAATCTCCTGGCTGAATCTGAAATGACGAGACTTATCTGCTAAGGCAGATAGGTCTCTTTTTTTATGGGTACAATAAAGTAGGAGGTATGATTTATGCAAGCACACGACAAAGAAAAACAAGCCCTTTTACAAGCCTTGGGCACAGACCCGGAACGGGGATTGGCCCAGGCAGAAGTCACTGCACAGCAAGCCAAATACGGAGTCAATAAGCTCCGTGAAAAGAAAAAGAAAACCAATGTTCAGCGCTTTTTTGACCAATTTAAGGATGCTATGATTCTCATTCTCATCGCCGCGGCGGTGGTTTCCTTTGTGATTGCCTGTGTTGAGCAGAATCCCAAGGAATTCTTCGAGCCGGCACTGATTCTGCTGATTGTGATTCTTAACGCCGTGATGGGCGTCATGCAGGAAAGCAAGGCAGAGAAAGCACTGGATGCCTTAAAAAATATGTCCGCGCCCCACGCCCGGGTCATTCGTGACGGGGAAGAAAAGGTGGTCGGGGCTTCTGAGCTGGTACCCGGGGACATCATCCGTCTGGAGGCCGGTGACTTTGTACCTGCCGATGCCCGACTTCTCCACAGCGTCAGCCTGAAATCCGAAGAATCCGCCCTCACCGGAGAATCTGTCCCCAGTGAAAAGGATGCCGCCATGGTTGTGGATGCCAAAGCTCCCATCGGTGACCGCACCAACATGGTCTTTTCCGGTTGCTCCATTACCTACGGCACTGCAACCGCCGTGGTCACTGCCACCGGTATGGATACGGAAATGGGCAGAATCGCCAACCTGCTGGATAACGAGGAAGAAGGCCAAACGCCCCTCCAGGCAAAGCTGGCACAATTGGGAAAATATCTGGGCATTCTGGCCCTGGCCGCCTGCGGCGTGATTTTTGCGGTGGGTCTGGCCAACGACATTCCTGCCATGGAAATCTTTATGACCGCTGTCTCTCTGGCGGTTTCTGCCATTCCCGAGGGACTGCCAGCCATTGTTACCATTGTACTGTCCATCGGCGTACAGCGGATGGTGAAGAAAAACGCTCTCATTCGCCGACTGCCGGCGGTGGAAACCCTAGGCAGTGCTTCTGTCATTTGTTCCGATAAAACCGGCACGCTGACCCAAAACCGGATGACCCTGGTAAAAGCCTATGTGGACGGCGGAGAAATTGAAACCATCTCTGATCGCAACTCCCCTGCTGTCAAAAAGCTTTTGGAATACGGCACCCTTTGCTCTGACGGCTCTGTGATTTTTCACGGCAAGGAAGAACAGCACATTGGTGACCCCACGGAAACCGCCATTGTTTTGGCCGCCCATAAAAACGGAAGTACGAAAGAAGAACTAAATCGTAATTATCCCCGTTTGGCGGAGATTCCCTTTGATTCTGACCGAAAGCTTATGAGTACCGTTAACCGCATTGACGGCAAAAACATTGTCATTGTCAAGGGTGCTTTTGACATGATGCTCAGCCGGTGTATCGCCGGGGATTTGGAAACTGCCAAGCGCTTAACGGAGGAAATGAGCGCCGATGCCCTCCGGGTGCTGGCCGTTGCCTATAAGAAAATTGATACTCTGCCCGATGTGCCTACCTCGGAAGAATTGGAAAATGGGCTGACCTTTCTGGGTCTGGTAGGTATGATTGACCCGCCCCGGCCCGAGGCCAAGGATGCTGTGGCCCTGTGCCGCAGAGCCGGCATCAAGCCGGTGATGATTACCGGCGACCATGTGGTTACCGCCTCTGCCATTGCCAAGGAATTGGGTATCCTGTTAGACGGTGACCGGGCCATCACCGGAGCCCAACTGGATGCCATGACAGACCGGGAGCTGGATGAACAAGTAGAGGGTATCTCCGTCTACGCCCGGGTATCTCCGGAAAATAAAATCCGCATTGTAAAGGCATGGCAACGAAAGGGCCAAGTGGTTTCCATGACCGGCGACGGCGTCAACGACGCGCCGGCTCTGAAAGCCGCGGATATTGGCTGTGCCATGGGTATTACCGGCACCGATGTTGCCAAGGGTGCTGCCGATATGACCCTGACCGATGACAATTTTGCTACCATTGTGGATGCGGTAGAGGAAGGCCGCGGCATTTATGCCAACATTAAAAAGGTGGTTGGTTTCCTGCTGGGCACCAATATCGGTGAAGTCATTACCGTCTTTGCCGCTATGCTACTGTGGCACAAAACACCCCTGCTGAGTATGCAGCTACTGCTGATTAATCTCGCCACCGACAGTCTGCCTGCCATTGCTCTGGGCATGGAGGCGGTGGAAAAGGATGTAATGGATCGCAAGCCCAAACCCAAAAATGAGGGCATTTTTGCCCATGGTCTGGGTATCCGGGTGGTGCTGCAAGGCTTTCTGTTCGCTCTGCTAACGCTGATTGGCTTCCGGCTGGGCGAGAATGTCACAGGTACGCTGGAGGGCGGTCAAACCATGGCATTCATGATTCTGGCTTTGAGTCAGGTGGTGCAGGCCTATAATATGCGCTCCGAGCATTCCCTCTTCAAAATCGGCATTTTCTCCAACCGCAAGCTGAACTGGGCGGCGCTGGCCTCCACGGCTATGGTGGCCCTGGTGCTGTTGACCCCTGTGGGCGTTCTGTTTGGTTTGGTTTCCCTGCCCGCAGAGCTGTATCTGATTGGTCTGTGGCTGATTCTTGTGCCCTTTGTTGTGATGGAGCTGTCTAAGCTTTTCGGTCTGATTCGTCACAGACATTGATTTTAGGGACTTCCTTTTCGGAAGTCCCTTTTCCCCTAAAAGTACAGGGCAGGGGTTTTCCCCTGCCCTGTTTGTATTACAGCACAACGCCGTCTTTGAAAATAGAAATTTCCCGGAAGCCACGCTGCTCCGCCTTAGTCTGTGCGCCGGAAGCCACATCCAGCACCATGGCCATCAAATCCTCCGCCGCGCCCTCCAATGTCCGGCTTCCGTCTGCTACTGTGCCGGCATTGAAATCAATCCAGCAGGCCTTCTTTGTAGCAAGGGGGGTGTTGGTTGATAGCTTCATGGTAGGAGCCGGCGCACCGAAGGGAGTTCCCCGTCCCGTGGTAAACAGCACCAGATGGGCACCTGCCGCCGTCAATGCCGTGGCAGACACCAAGTCATTTCCGGGGCCGTAGAGCATGTGCAGGCCTTTCTTTTCCACTGCCTCGCCGTAACCGATGACATCCATAATAGGTGCCGTGCCGCCCTTCTGGACACAGCCGCAGGATTTATCCTCCAAGGTGGTAATGCCGCCCTCTTTGTTGCCGGGGCTGGGATTGTCGTACACCACTTCGTTATGCCGGATAAAGTAATCCTTAAAGCCGTTAATCATATTCACTGCCTTGCCAAAGACCTCTTCGTTGACACAGCGGTCCATCAAGAAGCCCTCTGCACCAAACATTTCCGGCACTTCCGTCAGCACCGTCGAGCCGCCCTGGGCCACCAGCATATCGGAAAACCGGCCAACCACCGGGTTGGCGGTGATACCGGAAAGGCCGTCAGAACCGCCGCACTTCATACCTACCACCAATTCCGAGGCGGGAATTTCTTCCCGGGTAAATTGGGCAGCAAAGGATGCACACTGGGAAAGCAGTTCCCGTCCGGCTTCCATTTCATCGTCTACCTGCTGGCAGGTTAGGAACTTCACCCGGTTGGGGTCAAAATCTCCCAATTCCGCCAAAAACTGCTCATGGGTCAAATTTTCACAGCCCAAGCCCAGCACCAGCACCGCGCCGGCATTGGGATGGCGGGCCAGAGATGCCAACAGCTTTCTTGTCTGGGCGTGGTCATGGCCGGTCTGGGAACAGCCGAAGGGATGGGGAAAGGCATAAAGCCCCTCTATGCTGCCGGTCACCAGGTCCTGATTTTCCCGGGCCAGGGCTTTGGCAATATCATTGACGCAGCCTACTGTGGGCAGAATCCAAATCTCATTGCGGATGGCCGCCCGGCCGTCCCGCCGGCGGTAGCCCAGAAATGTCCTGGGCTTCTGGGGCGCGGGGAAATTCACTTTGGGGTTATATGTATAAGTCATTTCCCCGGACAGATTGGTAGCCATATTATGGGTATGCACCCACTCACCGGCAGAAATGGCGGCGGTGGCGTGTCCGATGGAAAAGCCGTACTTCACCACCTGAGCCCCGTTGTCCAAATCAGTAAGGGCCATTTTATGTCCCTGGGGAATGTCCGTCTTGGCAGTGATGCCGTCAAACGCTGTTCCGGCAGGAATTTTACGCAGTGCCACCGCCACATTATCTGTAGGGTGGATTCGGATGAAATCAGGCATAGAAACTCTCCTTACAGGCAGGAGGCATAGGCCGCCAAAGCACCCTCTGCCCGGATTTTCTTCAGATTGGCCACGGTAGCCGCCTCAAAGCCGGCAATCGCGGTCAAATCCTGACCCCACATCTGCTGGTTGGTCATGACTGCGTGTACCAAATCCTCTACGGTGTCGTTGCGGTGGTCGTAGTAGAATTCCAGTGCCCAACGGTCGTCAGAGCAGACATAGGTATTACCCTTAGGACGGCGGCAAACCAAGCCCTTTTCATTCAGCTCTTGAATTTCGTTAGAGAAGAAGGCAATGTATGCCGCAAAGCTCATGGTGAGGCAAGTAGGCAGCTTGCCGGTCAGCTCAATGGACTCCAGGAAGGAGGGCATATTTCTGGCGCGCCACTTGGAGGTGGAATTCAAGCTGATGCTCAGCAGTTCATGGTTCACAAAGGGATTGTTAAACCGGTCCTGCACCGCGGCGGCAAACTGCATCAAATCCTCCTTGTCCAAAGGCAGGGTGGGAATGACTTCTTCATACAGCATTTTGTTCATGAAGCCTCGCACCGCATCATCGTGCATACAGTCCCGAACGATGTCGAATCCGGCAAGATATGCACCCAGAACAAAACCGGTGTGAGCGCCGTTGAGGATTCTTACCTTCCGCTTTTTATAAGGTGTTACATCGGGCACCACAGGGCAGTTCAGCCCGGCGGCCTTAAAAGGAAGCTGTTCTGCCAGCCAGGCAGGGCCTTCGATATTCCAAACGCCGAACACCTCGCCCACATCCATCAAATCGTCATGGTAGCCGTTTTCTTCCTCCATTTTTGCCAGCTCTTGGGGGTCACGGATGCGGCCGGGCACAATCCGGTCTACCAAGGTAGAGCAGAAGGTGCAGTCATTATTTACATAGTCGGCAAAGCCCTGCTCCAGTCCCCACTGGGCGATGTGCTGGTTGACACACTTCAAAAGCTCCTTGCCGTTATTGTCAATCAGCTCGCAGGACAAAATCACAAGGCCCTTCTTCCCTGCCTGATAGCGGCGGTAAAGCACCTGGGTCAGCTTGCCGGGGAAGGATGCACAGGGCATATCGTCTGCCTGACAGGCCGGGTCATAGACAATGCCGGCTTCCGTGGTATTGGACACCACATACTCCAAATCATCGGAGACCGCCACCGCCATCATGGCCTCAAAGTCTTCCTTCTCATAAGGATTCAAGCAACGGGACACGGAAGAAATCACTCTCTTGCGGTCCACCTTTTCGCCGTTTTCCGTGCCCCGCAGGTACAGGGTATACAGGCCCTCCTGCCGGTTAATCATTTCCGTCAGGCCGGCGGCGATGGGCTGTACCAGAACACATTTTCCGTTCCAATTTGCCCGCTCGTTGGACATATCAAACCAGTAGTTGACGAAGGCGCGCAGGAAGTTGCCCTCACCAAACTGCAGCACCTTCTCGGGTGCGGACTCCAGGATATAGCCTTCGTAGCCGGACTTCTTCAGAACTTCATAGTTGAGCTTTTCCATGATTTATGATCCTCCCAGATGATTAAGGCTGCTTGCCGATGTAGGCCAGGATACCGCCATCCACATACAGGATGTGGCCGTTGACGAAGTTGGAAGCGTCGGAGGCCAGG
>JAZNIX010000011.1:0-2405 GCA_045577715.1 Faecousia sp. | reverse complement strand
TCCACATTCACGATCATATTCTTTTCCAGAACATCGTCACTGTTGGGGCCGAAGAAAGGAGCTTCTGCCTCCATCAGACCCATCGTGTGGGCAAAGGGGCAAACGATGTACTTCAAATAGCCGCCCTTATCGTAGAGCTTTCTGCCTTCGGCGTCGATCTGACGGCCGGAGTTGCCGATCTTCAGCATACTCTTTGTAACCTGCATAACCTCGATCATATCGGTCAGGCACTTCTTCTGCTCAGGGGTATACTCACCGCTGACAGGAATGGTATGGCCAAAGGTGCCGGCGTAACCGTTGATACGAGGCGCAATGCCCAGCATGACCATTTCGCCGTTTTCCATAACCTTATCGGTTGCGGTAGGAACGACCGCATTGGAACGGACACCGCTGCCTACGATGGTCTGATAAGCAAAGCTGTTGGCGCCACTTGCGCGGCAAACTGCTTCACCGGCTGCGGCAACCTCATATTCCTTGGCACCGGCCTTGACTTTTTCAGCCATTGCCTTATAGGCATCATAGCAAAGCATGGTGGCCTTTCTTGCCTGCTCTACTTCCCAGTCACTTTTTACATAACGGAACTTCAGGTAATCGTCGGTCAGGTCAATGATCTCACAGCCGGAGAAACCGTTCACCAGGTCCTGATGCACGGCATAGGGCATATCGGTCGTACCGACCAGGCCTACCTTCTTTACGGGGAATTTCTGATTCAGCTCCGCAAACAGTTCGGGGAAGCCGATGATGGTCGCCAGAGGATATTCCTCATCCGGTACCATAAACACCTTGAAGCAACGGGTATCGCTGATGGCAGAAGACTGCTTTGCAAAGGGCTCACTCTCAGGACCGCCCAGCAGCATTGTGGTGCCATCTCTGCCCACAAGGACCGCGCCCTTTTCAAACTGACCGCACCAGCCGGTCAAGTACCAGCCGTTGGCTACATTCAGCTCGTCGAAATAGATAACGGCAATATCCGTATCTTTCTCATTCAAGAGCTTGACCACCTTGTCAATTCTGTTTTGTGTTTCCTGTTTGTTAAAATACGCCATAATAATTCCTCCTGATTTTTATTGTGCAATCCACTCAAAGTCTTCAAGCGGATACATTGGACGCGCAATACGCTGCAGATTCAAGCGGGCTAGTTCCACACAGCTTGCGCCGTCAGACAGCGCAAACAGCTCCCGGTCTGCATAGGGCTTCAGTTCTTCGAACAAATACCCCAACTTAACAACAACAATTTCATATTCTAAAAGATCAACATTGGCTTTGTCGAAATTGCCCTTTTCAATAAACGCGCTGCGTTTTTCTGTAAACACCGCATCAACATTGTCAAAAGAAATGGTCAGACTTCTGCCGATGATCTCTTTTGCCCAGCCTAAGATCTCTCCGTGAGCCTTAATTGTTCCCTGGCAGCCCAATTTTTCAACGGATACCGTTTCACCGTCTTTTTTGTTCCACAGTGTTTCTACAATTTCCAAATCTGTAATGCCGGCAACGCAGGTTTTCTTGCCGGGTCTGGCATTCAAAAACAGCTTCAGGATATCTTCCGATGTACCCTCAGCTCCGGCAGTAGTATTATCGCCGCTGTCGGTAATGAAAATGCGTTTCTCTTCACCGGCTATAGCCCGGCGAACACATTCCTCAGGCAGTTCTGCCTCGATCCGGAATCGGTATTCCCTTCTGGTATTCCAAAGCTTGTTTGCAAGATCCTTTGCTATCTGCCGGGCAGTATCGGGATCCGCGGCACTGACAACTGCAGACGCACTGGTATTCGGCGCATCGATCCAACAATGACCAAAGAAAAGATTGGCACCGAAAATATCCTCTCTTTCCTCCAAAAGCACTGTTTCTGCTTCCAAAGAACGCAGCGGCTCCTGCCGGGTGAGCATAGTATCGCCTTTTACAAGCATGGGAATCTTCTGCACATATGTATGGGGCTTGATGCCATTTTGCAAGCAATAGGTCAGCGCAGTCGCTGCACGCACCTGGCTTTCCGGCTGATCCGTGTGAGGAGCTGTTTTATAACCGCAAATAATATCCACATACTGCCCCAGCTCATTGGTAATATTGGCGTGCAGATCCATGGTAAAGGCAATCAAACATTCCCGGCTGACGATCTGACGGATCTCCTTGACAAGCTGAAGCTCGCCGCTGCCGATTTCATCCACCTCCATGCTGCCGTGGACATAGATATAGATGCCGTCTGCATCCGGGTTCCGTCGCACTGTATCCATAATTTGCTCTTTATAGTATTCATAAATATGCCGCTCAACCGTGGCAGAGGGCAGCGCATTGGCATAAATGGAAGGTATAATCTCAAAACCGGCATCTTCAAATATATTTTTTACCACCAGTTTTTTAAAGATATCCCATCCTGCAAAGTACTCAAAGTCACTTTTCTGCGGATG
>JAZNIX010000010.1:0-17374 GCA_045577715.1 Faecousia sp. | reverse complement strand
CCCCTTGTCAGGGGAGCTGTCACGCGAACAGCGTGACTGAGGGGTAGTTTCTCTCCCTCCGTCTTCGCCTTTGGCGAAGCCACCTCCCTCGTCAGAGGGAGGCTTTGGTGCACGCCATTCGTAAGATAAACGATCATTTATGGCATTACATCAACCTTTCACAAAGGAGGATATCCTATGTTTGTAGATAAAGTACGCATCACCGTCATCGGCGGTCGCGGCGGTGACGGCGCCGTTGCCTTTCACCGGGAAAAATATGTGGCAGCCGGCGGCCCGGACGGCGGCGACGGCGGTCACGGCGGTAATGTCATTTTGCAAGTCAATGACAATATGTCTACCTTGCTTGACTTCCGTTATAAAAGAAAATACGCCGCCCAGGCCGGTGCTAACGGCTCCGGAAAACACTGTAACGGCAAACGGGGTGAGGCACTGACCATCCAAGTGCCCAGGGGCACGGTGGTTCGGGATGCCGAAAGCAATCAAATTATTGTGGATATGTCCACCGGCGAGGACTTTATTATCGCCAAGGGTGGCCGGGGCGGCTGGGGCAATTCCCATTTTGCCACACCTACCCGTCAAGTACCACGATTTGCAAAAGCCGGATTAAAGGGCGAGGAGCGGGACATTATTCTGGAATTGAAGCTTCTGGCTGATGTTGGCCTTGTGGGTTTCCCTAACGTGGGCAAATCCACCTTGCTGTCCGTCACATCCAATGCCCGGCCGAAAATTGCAAATTACCATTTCACGACCCTATTCCCCAATTTGGGTGTTATTTATGTGGACGAGGGCGTTTCCTTTGTGATGGCGGACATTCCCGGCATTATTGAAGGGGCGGCAGAGGGCGCCGGTTTAGGGCACGATTTTCTTCGCCACATTGACCGGTGCCGACTGCTGGTGCACGTGGTAGATGTTTCCGGCAGTGAGGGCCGGGACCCGGTGGAGGATTTTGAAGCAATCTGTGCCGAGTTGGAAAACTACAGCATAGACCTTTCCAACCGTCCTATGATTGTTGCTGCCAACAAATGCGACCTACTGCCCCCGGATTCCGATAATCTGACCCGACTGCGCAGCGCCGTGGAGGCCGCCGGCTGTGAAATGTATGAAATTTCTGCCGGCACAACCCAGGGCACCAAAGCCTTAATGCGGGTTGTAGCCGAACGGCTACGTACCCTGCCGCCGGTGACCATTTATGAGCCGGAGTATGTCGCACCGGTTCCTGAGGCCGGAAATCCTGCAGAGCTGACCATTGAGCATCTGGGTAATACCTGGCTGATTACCGGCACTTGGCTGGAGAGACTCATTCAAAATATCAATTTCGACGATTATGAATCCCGGAATTATTTTGATTTACAGCTCAGAAAGTGCGGACTTTTCACCCGTTTGGAGGAAATGGGCATTCAAGACGGGGATACTGTGGATATTTATGATTTTCAATTCGAATATCAGCGATAAAGTATTTGCCATTTTCAACTATTCTGTGTTATAATAGTGGGGTCACCGTATGGTGACCCCATTTCTTGCTTTTCAGGGGGCATCCGCAATGATTCAAAACATAAACCGGCTGAATTTTAAGGACTATGGGGAAGTATCTTTGGAGCATATGCCTTCCGATAACGCTTCTAACCGTTCCGAAACCCATGAAGTTTTATATCTGAATCAGGACACTCCCTCCGTCTATCAAGCCGTATCGGAGGTTTGGCTCCATTATGATTCCGGCATGACTGTGCTTTCTGTTTCCACAGACAGCCGCGAATTCCAGCATTATTATTTAGATAAGACCGTATGCATTCATCCCGGTATTTATTTTTCCCTGTCCCCTTTCCGTCAGGAGTCCTCCTCGGCGGAAATGTATGCGGAAGCTCCCCCAAAAATTATCGGGCAAATGCAGGAACAAAACAACTTTTCCTTGCAGCACCGGCTATGGGTAACTGACCTTTACACCTTTTTCTATCACGAAAAGGAGCGGGGCTTCTTCTTCCCCGGAGAATCCCATCCGATGTTTGAGCTAACCTATGTGGATCAAGGCTCTCTACATTCCGTGGTTGACGGAAAGGATATCCTTTTACAGCAGGGAGAAATGATGGTTTACGCCCCCAACCAATGGCATATGCAATACGCAGATATGGAGGTTGCTCCCAGATATTTGACCATTTCCTTTGATTTGGAGGGTTTCTCCATTCCTGCCCTTATTAACCGAAAGTTCAAGGTGGTGCAAAAATCCGCCACCCTTTTACAACAGCTGCTGATTGAACGGGACCGTATGGACCCCTACTCTACCGACATGATTATATCCCTGCTGAATATGCTATTGCTTGTGATCCTTCGTTATGAGGATGCTCCGGATACCAAGCTGCAAGCATCTAATTCCATTCACTCAGAAAATGAAATCATCCGCAGAGCCCAGCAGCTTATCAGCACCCACATCCGGGAAAAGCTTTCTGTTCCGGCGGTGGCCAAAATGGTGGACATCAGCCCCAGCTATTTAACTGCTCTGTTCCATAAAAACCTGCAAATATCTCCCGGCGAATACATTCGCAGAATCAAGCTGCAGGAAAGCAAGCACATGATTCGGGAGGCAGATATGAACATTACAGAAATCGCAGCGGCACTGCAATATTCCACTGTCCACCACTTCTCCCGTCAGTTTAAGGATAAATTTGGCATCACCCCAACGGAATACGCAAAATCCGTGCGTTAATACACATAGGAGCGAATTATGGATTTTCATGTACTTGCTGTCGGCGATGTGGTGGGAAATCCCGGTATGGACCGGATTTCTCACTCCCTTCGCTATCTAAAACGAAAGACCCAAGCCGATTTTGTCATTGTAAACGGAGAAAACGCCAGTGTGGTGGGGCTGACTCCCGACCAGGCAGATGCCATTTTGGATGCCGGGGCTGACGTGATTACCATGGGCAATCACACCTTCGGCAAACGGGAGCTGGTTTCCTATTTAGAGGATTCCCGGCAAATTCTAAGGCCTGCAAATTATGCCCCCCAAGCCCCAGGCCGGGGCATGGGTATCTTTGACACCAAGGCCGGGCCGGTGGCTGTCATTGACCTAATCGGCCGGTGCAATATGGACTACGGACCGGACAACCCCTTTTTAATGGTTGAAAAGCTTCTAAAGGACATCCCTGCCAAAATCATTTTGGTGGAGTTTCACGCAGAAGCGACCTCGGAAAAGCTGGCCATGGGCCATATGCTTGACGGAAAAATCAGTGCCCTGTGGGGCACCCATACCCATGTACCCACAGCGGATGTACAAATTCTTCCCAAGGGTACAGGCTATGTAACGGATTTAGGCATGACGGGCCCGAAGCATTCCGTTCTCGGCATCCGCCCCGAGCTGTCGATTGCAAAATTCCGGGGGGATTTAACAAGCCGATACCAATGGGCAAACGGCGAAACCAAGCTGGAGGCTGTCCTGTTTACCATTGACTCCGGCACAGGCCGCTGTAAACACGCAGAAAGGGTGGATATTTCTGATGAAACTTCTTCACAGCGCTGACTGGCATCTGGACTCTCCCCTTGTAGGACGGACAGAGGCGCAATCTGCATATCTGCGCAAAGAACTGTTAAAAATTCCGGACAAAGTGGTTTCCCTGTGTAAAACCGAGGGCTGTGAAGTGCTGTTACTGTCCGGCGATTTGTTTGACGGTGCTTACAGCAAGGAAAGCTTTCAGGCGGTGTCCTCGGCGCTTTCCCAGGCTGAAATTCCTGTGTATATTGCACCGGGCAATCACGATTTTTGCGCCCCCGATTCTCCCTATCTTTCTGAATGCTGGCCGGAAAATGTGCATATTTTTACCCATCCGGCAATGGAAAGTGTCCATCTTCGGGAGCTTGACTGCCGTATCTACGGTGCAGGCTATCAAGCCATGGATTGTCCCGGCCTGTTAAAAGGATTCCACGCCCAAGAAGATGCCCGGTGGCATATCGGCATTCTTCACAGCGACCCTCTGCAGGCTACCTCTCCCTACTGTCCCATTACCGCCCAACAAGTGCGGGATTCCCATCTGGATTATCTGGCATTGGGACACATTCACAAGGGCGGCAGCTTCCGTGCCGGAGATACACTCTGTGCATGGCCCGGCTGTCCCATGGGCAGAGGCTACGATGAACCCGGCCTGAAGGGCGTACTGTTGGTGACCCTGGAAGAAACGGTCAATGCCCAATTTTTGCCCCTCAACACCCCTCGGTTTTACGATGAAAGCTGTGAGGCAGGAGATGAACCCAGAGAGGCCATTGAGGCTCTGCTTCCGCCTGTTGCCACTGAGGAATTTTACCGTATCACGCTGACAGGCTATGCTCCACCTGTAGACCCGGAGGCCTTGTTGAAACACTTCCCCCATGTTCCCAATCTGGAGCTTCGGGACAGAACTCTGCCTGAGCCGGACCTGTGGAGTGTCATTGGCGAGGATACGTTAGAGGGTATGTATTTTAAGCTTCTTCACGACGGCATGGATACAGAAAGCGAAAAGCTGCAGCAACAGCTTAAGCTGGCCGCAAAAATTTCACGGCAGATTTTAGACGGTCAGGAGGTTATACTGCCATGAAAATCTATTCTATGACAGCAACCTTTGGCGCATTGGAGCATAAAACCCTGACCCTCCAGCCGGGACTGAATATCATTGAAGCCCCTAACGAATGGGGAAAAAGTACTTGGTGTGCCTTTTTGGTTAATATGCTCTACGGCTTGGACACCAAGGCAAAAACCACGAAAAACAATCTGGCAGACAAAGACCGTTACGCCCCTTGGTCCGGCAGTCCCATGGCCGGACGCATCGACCTAAATTGGAACGGCCGTGATATTACCATTGAGCGCAGTACCCGGGGACGACTGATTTTCGGTGAGTTTTCCGCCTATGAAACCGCCACCGGTCTGGAAGTACCGGAGCTCAACGGCAGTAACTGCGGCACCCTACTGCTGGGTGTGGAACGCAGTGTCTTTACCCGGGCGGGCTTTCTAAAGCTGACAGACCTGCCGGTTACTCAAGACGATGCTCTCCGCCGGCGGCTGAATAATTTGGTCACCACCGGTGACGAAAGCGGTGCCGGAGATAAGCTCCAGCAGTCTCTAAAGGATTTGAAAAACAAATGCCGCTATAACCGCAGCGGTCTGCTTCCTCAGGCGGAAGCACAGCGAGAGCATCTGGAGACCCAGCTTGGAGAATTGGAGCATTTATCCCAACAATGCCAGTCCCTCCGGAGCAGGCAAACAGAATTAGAACTGCGCATCAAGCAGCTGGAAAATCATAAGGCCCATTTAAGGTACAATTCTACTTTGGAGGATACCCTAAAGCTGGAGCAGGCAACTGCTTCCCAGCAGGATGCCCTGGCGATATATACCACTCTGTCACAAAGCTGTGAAAAGCTTCCTCCCCGGGAAACGGCAGAAGAAGCTGTCAGAAAGGGGCAAGCCCTCCAACAGCAGTGGATGAACCTGCAGATGGAGAGCAATATGCTGCCTCCCCCACCCCAAGCCCCGGAAATTCCCGCCCACTATCAGCATACCGATGCCGCCGGTGCGGTAAAGATGGCGCAGGAGGATACCGCATCCTTATCCCTTCTGGACAGAGATTATAAGCGCAGAAACGGATTTCTTATGGGAATCAGCCTGGCTTGTGCCATTCTTTTGGCTGTGTTTGCCGGTCTGTATTTCGGTTTTTCCCTGGTCAGTCTAGGCATTTATCTTGGTGTCACCGGCGGACTGGTTTTCGCTGTTTTGTTGGCCTTAGGGCTGAATATCGGAGCTACCCGGCGTTATCGGAAGCAGGTAGAAATCCTGTATGACCGACACCCCGGCCTGGCACCACAGCTATGGACGGAAGATGCCAGGCATTTTGCCGCACAGTCCCAGGCCTATATTCAGGCCTTGGCTGAATCCAATGCCCTTAGGGGAGATTTGGATCAACGTCTGGAGGCCCTGAATCAGAAAATTTCCCAATTTACAAAGGACGAATCCCTTACCCAGTGCTTAGCCCATTGGCAACAAATTCAGGATGCCTGGAATGCGCTGGCCGATGCCACCCGGGACTGGAAGCAGGCGGAACACCATTTAGACACCCTGCGCTCCATGGTAAAAACCGCAGAAAAGCCTCTGACACCCGATGCGCTGACAGATACAGAAAGTGAAACGGATGCCTTCCTAAATTCCGCCCGGTTTGAACTGCGGCAGCTTCAGCAGAAGCTGGGGCAAGCCCAAGGGCGAAGTGAAGCGCTGGGACAGGAAACAGTCCTGCGGTCCCAGTTAAAGACTGTGAACCACCGTATTCACAGGTTGGAAGATACTTACGCCGCCTTGGAACTGGCCCAGAAGGCCCTGTCTACCGCCAGCGCAGAGCTGCAGCGCCGGTTTGCACCCCGTATCTCCAAGCGGGCCCAGGCA
This sequence comes from Faecousia sp., assembly GCA_045577715.1. GTDB lineage: Bacteria > Bacillota > Clostridia > Oscillospirales > Oscillospiraceae > Faecousia. Next base: position 10,983 of record JAZNIX010000010.1, on the reverse strand, counting down.
CTGTTTTGCAAGCTCACCGGCCAGCGCTATGACCGGCTGACCCTCAGCGAGGATTTGACCTTAAATACCTGCACTGCAGAGGAAGATACCCTACGTCCTGCCCAATGGCGCAGTGACGGCACGGTGGATCAGTTATATTTAGCCTTACGCCTGGCGGTTGCCGAGGAGCTGACACCGGATGCCCCCTTGATTTTAGACGATGCGCTGGTTCGGTTTGATGACCGGCGTTTGGAAACTGCTTTGGATATTCTCAAGGAAACTGCACAAAATAAGCAGGTAATCCTGTTTACCTGTCAGAGCAGGGAGTCGAAATGGCAAGGAGCGACCTTATGAGCAGATGCGGTAACTGTGGTCAGGGCTGTTGCGGAAGCTGCGGCAGTTGCGGAGAATGGATACTCTCCCCCGGAGAAATTTTCATGCTTCAGAAGTTGCTTCAAATCCCCTTTCTCCCGGTGGCCCGGTTATCCGACTGTGCAGACCCTGTCTATTTAGAGGATGATGTGTACTCCCGGGAAGAATACAGTCTCATTCTCCAATGCCTGGAAAAACGAGGACTGATTTCCCTGGACTACGGCGCGCCCCTAAAGGGCAGTGATGTAAGCGCATACCGGGACTACCCCATCCTCGGCTCCTTTGGATTCACAGCGAAAGGACAGGCCATCGCGGAGTCTCTGGAATTACAAGGTTTTTTTCAAGAAGCCTGATAGAAAGCGGTAAGACGCAACGTCTTACCGCTTTTCTGCATCTTCGTTTCGCGGAATTTTGATTGACTTTTCTCTCTAAAAGAGATATACTTTCCGTGCTAAGGGAGTAGTCACCCATATTTTGGGGGTCGGTCAACATGCTGAGAATTTCTCTGGCCTGCCTTAATTGACGAGACTTGCAAAGGCAGGCTCGGATGCTCCGTTTCCCTTCTCCGAGTCGTTTCTTACAAAGGAAGACTTGGAGGTTTTTATGGGTTTTTTTGAATTATTGGTTCTGGCAATCGGGCTAAGTATGGACGCCTTCGCCGTATCTGTCTGTAAGGGCTTGGAAATGAAAAAGGCAAGCTTAAAGGGTATGGCCCTATGCGGTACTTGGTTTGGCGGTTTTCAGGCGCTGATGCCCCTCATCGGTTTTCTGCTGGGCAGTCTGTTTGCCGATGCCATTGTGGCCATTGACCACTGGATTGCCTTTGGTCTGCTTGCAATTATCGGTATCAATATGCTCAAGGAGGCTTTCTCAACAGCATGCGAATGTGACCGGAATGCAGACCTATCCTTTAAGACCATGCTTACCATGGCAGTCGCCACCTCCATTGATGCCTTGGCCGTCGGCATTTCTCTTGCCATGGCAGGAGATGTCAATATCTGGATGGCCATTGCCCTCATCGGCGTAACCACTTTCCTGCTGTCCGGGGTGGGCGTAAAAGTCGGCAGTATTTTTGGAAATAAATTTGAGAAAAAGGCCCAAATTGCCGGCGGTGTGATTCTCATTGTTCTGGGCATAAAAATCCTCTTGGAGCATTTGGGTGTCCTTTCCTTTTGATACATAAGACAAGCCCACCGGAGAAACCGGTGGGCTTTTACTATTTCTATCACTGCAGCGCTCTGCGCTTGCGTATTACAATAAAGTAAGCGATCAGCTGCGCAATCAGGGTAATCACCCAGGTAACCGGATAAGAAATAAACAATCCTTCCGGCGTATGGTACTCCGGCATCTGGAACACGGTTGCAATCCAAGCCAAACGGAAGCCACAGATCCCGAACACGGAAATCAACATCGGCACAAAGGAGGAACCGATGCCCCGCAGGGCGCCGGTGGTGACATCCATGAGCCCCAGCAGGAAATACGGCAGGCACACAAATCCCATCCGCAGCACACCGTAGGAAATCGCCAACTCCGAGTCCGTGATGTAAATAGAAAGAAGTTTCGGCGCAAACAGGTAAACCAAGCCACCGGTTGCAATTCCCACCACCGCCACACAGGCAAGGCACAGAATCAGTATTTTTCTGACCCGGTCATATTGGCCGGCGCCGGCATTTTGTCCGGAAAAGTTTAGCGCCGTTTGATGGAAGCCATTCATGCAAACATAGACAAAGCCCTCAAGATTAGCAGCTGCTGCGCTGCCGGAAATAAAGATATCTCCAAAGGAATTGATGGAGGACTGGATCATAACATTGGAAATGGAAAACAGTGACCCCTGGATTCCTGCCGGCAGCCCCAGCGTAACGATTTTCCCCAGGGGCGCTTTATGAAACCGCAGTTCCTTCAGCCGCAATTTGCATGCATCGGTGCGATGCATCAGCGCCCGAATCACCAGCACCATGGAAACGCCCTGGGACAGGATCGTTGCCAGCGCCACACCTGCCACATTCATGTGGAATACAGTTACGAAAACAAGGTTCAAGATTACATTCAGCACGCCGGCAATCGTCAGATAAATCAACGGCCCTTTGGTGTCCCCTGCCGCCCTAAGAATGGCCGCGCTGAAATTGTAGACCATGGAGAAAACAATTCCGCCAAAATAAATCCGCATATACACCGCAGAAAGCTTCAGCACATTCTCCGGTGTTCCCATTAAACGCAGTAAAGGTTCTGCAAAAGAAACACCAATCACTGTTAAGATAACGCCGCAGACCGCGGCCAAAGGCAAGGCGGTATGAACGGTCTTTTGTACCATCTCCCGGTCTTTGCTGCCGATTCCGTGGGCAACACTGACACCGGCACCCACAGAAAATCCAATAAATAGGTTTACAATCAAATTTGTGATCGATCCGGTAGCGCCTACCGCGCCCACCGAAATACTTCCGCAGAATTGACCAACCACCACCAGATCCGCCGCATTAAACAGAAGCTGCAGCAAACTGGTGAGGATGATTGGAACTGTGTAGGTAACAATATTCAAAAACAGAGGCCCCTGGAGCATATTCTGGTTTTTCCCTCTCATAACACCTACCTCTTTCCTAGAACCGAAAAATATTATATTCCCTTTTGTCCCAAAGCGCAAGGACTATTTGCATATTTTTATCCCCGATAACCAAAGGTTACCGGGGCGGTTATATTTTTAAGGCCATCTCGGCCGCTTTTTCCAATAGGTTTTTCCAAAGGCAATCCACTCCGCCAGCACACATACCGGTATGGCCGCAAAAATATCAATAACAGAATGTTGCTTTACAAAGGCCACCGACAGGCACACCAGAACCACCATAACCACTACCAAGCCTTTGGCCCAGAAAGAGGCGGTTTTTTCCTTTAGCCAGGCAGAAGCGATTCCCAAAGAATAAGCCACATGCAATGACGGACACACGCCGGTATTGGTGTCTACTGTGTAGAGAATCCCCACCATGTCCGTCAAAAAATTATCTCTGGGAAACACCGCCGGCCGTAAATCCTGCCGGGTGGGAAACAGAATATAGCAGACCATTGCCACCACCTGGGTGACGATAATATAGGTTTGCAGTCCCCTGAAATTTTCCACATTATACAGCAGAAAATATACCAGCGACACTACAATCAGAACATACCAGCCAAAGTACGGAATCAAAAACCACTCGCAGAAGGGAATCACATCATCCAGCCAGCAATGTACCGGGTAGCAGATTTCTGCAGGAATCAGCCATTCCGTCAAAAAATACAGGATAAAATAGCCAACCCATCCCCACAACAGCTTCAAATGCCGAAATTGGGGACTGCCTAAATTGGATAGACGCAGAGTTCGGTAATCTACCATGGGCTTTTTCATTCAGCGTTTCGTCTCCTCCGGGATGTTTTTGGGATACTGGCTTCGGGGTATATTGGCATAGGGCACTACCTTATGGACAGGAAGTGCTTCTGCAAGCCGGGTAATCTCCTCCATAAGATATTGGCAGATTTCTTTGCGTTGGCTTTCTATCCCTGCATCAGGGTCAAAGGGAATGGGCTCACCGAAGCATATCCGCCTTTGGGCCGGCGCGATATACATAGGAACGAAACACACCGCTTTTCCGCTTCGCTTACAGTAAAGCCTTGCAGTGTCGATAAATTTCTCCTGAAACCGGTTGATAATATGATTATACCCCTCGCCGCACTCTGGAAATATCACAACGGAAGTTCCCTCACTCAGCGCATCCATCGACTGGCGAAAGGTAGCTAGTAGCCGCTGGTCATGATAAACCGGTATGGTGTGGGCATTATTGAATACGCACACAGAAAACGGAGTAATTACATAGGACAAAAGCTTATAAAACCAGCGGATATATTTGGGCTTCCCGCTCCAGAAATCCTGATAGGCATAAGCCGGTACTTCCCTCCATTTCATCATCTGATAAGCGCACCAAATGGCGCGTTTCTTGGGAATATACAGCTCTGCACAAATAGGGCCGTTCATCTGACCATGATTTCCAACAATGATGCAGGCTTCCTCCGGTAGATGCTCCGTCCCCGTTACTTCCATTTTCGGATAAAACAGCCATACCAGCCACCGAATCACACAGTAACAACCGTAAGAAAAATAGTTTTGCTTTTTCTTGGACAATGCCCTGTTCCCCACCTTTTTATACCGCCTTTTCCTCTGCAATTTCAAATTACAGCTTTATCGGGGCTGATCGTATCATACAATGTTTCTTGTGTATTATATTGGCGAATTATCAACTGTTCTTCAACTCAGCCGCAAAAACTACAAAAAAGCATTTCTTCTGTTGCAAGAAATCTGTTTGTGTGCTATAGTAACCAGGAGGTGGTATCAATGAACACAAAAACCGGCTCGAAAGAGCTGATGCGCTCTATCAAATTCACACTGTTTTCCATCAGCGCAGGCTTAATTCAAATCGGTAGCTTTACGATTCTGCTGGAGCTTTTCCACTTGAATGAATGGCTGTGTAATTTGATTTCCCTGATTCTTTCCGTGCTTTGGAACTTCACACTAAACCGAAAATACACCTTCCAATCTGCCGCCAACGTGCCCATTGCCATGGCAAAGGTCGCCGGATTTTACATCGTTTTTGCTCCCCTTTCCTCTTGGTGGACCGCTGTGCTGACGGAGCCCGGCTACGGCATCCTGTGGAACAGCTATCTGGTAGAAATACTCACCATGCTGGTCAATTTTGTGACAGAATATCTGTATGACCGGTTCTTTGTATTCGGAAAATCTCTGGATACAGCAAAATCTTCTAATAAATAACGGAAAGGCACAGTACCTTAAATCGGTACTGTGCCTCGTTTTATTCTATGGGTCGGATTAAAAGATGATAATCAATCTGCCCTGCCTGGGTTTTTTCAATTTCAATCTGGTAGGACAAATCCAGCACTCCCCCATCCGGGGTAATGTCATAAAACAGATTGGTGGCGCAAACGGTAATCATCAGCGTGCCCAGCTCCATCCGGTAGAGAGAATCGTGGGAAACGCCTATGCGAAACACCATCTGGGAACGCAACGCACCGCTGCGGGTCAGTATGATTTGCTCCGGTTCTATCCGAAAGGTGGTGAACACGCCCTGCATACCTGTCAAATCGCTTTCTGCATAGGAAATATTCCATCCGCCGTCCCGGAATTCCATCTGCCCTTCCGTAATCAATTCAATGGTATCCGGCTCCTGTCCCATGTAAGACTGCTTTCCGCAAATGGACAGCATGACCTTTTGCTTCATTGGGCGGCCTCCAGTGCCAGCTCCAGCAAGTTGTCAATCAGCTGGCCGTAGGAAATTCCGCTGGCGCCAAACAGCTTGGGATACATAGAAATGGAGGTGAAGCCGGGCAAGGTATTGATTTCATTAAATACCACGCGGTTATCCTCATTTGTAACAAAAAAGTCCACTCTGCTCAGTCCCTGACAGCCGATGGCCGTATAGACACGCACTGCCGCATCCCGCACCTGTTCTGCAATTTCCTCAGAAATCCGGGCAGGAATATAGGCAACGGAAGTATCCGTAATATATTTGGCATCATAGTCGTAAAATTCCGCACCGGAATCAATTTCACCGCAAACAGAAGCCACCGGTCCCTGGTTTCCCATCACCGCCACCTCTATTTCTCTGCCGGAAATAAACTCCTCCACCAGGATTTTCTCATCATAAGCCCCTGCGCACAGCAATGCATCCCGCAGGGCATTTCTGTCCCCGGCCTTGGAAACGCCCACCGAAGAACCGGTGCCTGCAGGCTTTACAAAGACAGGATAATGAAACTTTTCTTCCACCTGGTCCAGGATGCTGTCCATCCGTAAATCCAGCTCGGAATTCTTTACCAATATCCACTGGGCTTGGCAGATTCCGGCCTGGTCCGCCACCAATTTTGTCAGAGTTTTATCCATGGCCACTGCAGAAGCAGAAATATGCGGACCTACATAGGGAATCCCTGCCAGTTGAAGCAGTCCCTGAATGGCACCGTCTTCTCCATTTTCTCCGTGGAGCACCGGGAATACCACATCAATCAGCTCCCGTACCACACAGTCACCCTCGAAATTCAAAAGTCCCTGTCCCCGGACAGGAGAAATGGCCGCCCGGCGGTTCTCGGGATGCTCCAGCCACTCTCCGGAGGCAATTTGTGCATAGTCCGTGCCGCCAAAAAGTACCCAATCTCCGTTTTTGGTAATTCCAACCGGGAAAACATTATACTTCTCCGGATCCATATTGTTGAGCACCGCCTCCGCAGAACGCAGTGATACCTCATGCTCCGGACTCACACCGCCAAACAGCACGCATACGCTTAATTTTCTCAAATCATTCGCCTCATTCCAACAAAAATCGGTACAATTTCCTGGCCCAATGGGCATTTCCTTTATTTCAAAACCGCTTCCCCGGCCCGATAAATATCACCGGCGCCCACCGTCAAAATCAAATCGCCGGGCTGGGCCAATGCCTTCAGACGCTCCGTTACCTCCGGCAAGGTTGCACAGTAATATCCACCGGGGATATTCGCCAATAAATCCTTGGAGGAAATGCCGATGGTGTTGCGCTCTCTGGCAGCGTAAATCTCCGCCAGCACCACTACATCCGGCCGCTTCAGCTGCACTACAAAATCGTCAAACAGTGCATGGGTTCGGGTATAGGTATGGGGCTGAAAGGCCACGATGATACGGCGATAGCCCATGGTCTTTACTGCATCCAGCGTTGCCGACAATTCACCGGGATGGTGGGCATAGTCATCATACAAATCCGCACCGTGATAACTGCCCTTATACTCCATTCTGCGGCCGGCTCCACGGAAGGTCGCAATCCCGGCCTCCACATTTTGCGCGGGAATTCCCATTTTCCATGCTGCACCGGCAGCGGCCAAGGCATTCAGGGCATTATGCCGGCCGTACACCTCCAGGCAAATATGGCAGTAATACACCCCGTCACAAATCACGTCAAAGCTACGCCAATCAGAAGAAATCCGGTCTGCATGAATCCGGTTGTTTTTCTCCAGGCCGAAGCTGATATAGTCCATTCCCTCCAGCGCAGACACCGTATTGGCATCATCTCCATTGGCAAGAATACCGCCGGAAGATAGCTGCGCGAACTGGCGGAAGGATTTTTTCACGTCCTGCAAATCCTTGAAATAATCAAGATGGTCTGCTTCGATATTCAGAATTACCGCCAAGGAGGGAAAAAAATTCAAGAACGAATCGCAATATTCACAGCTCTCCAGCAAAATCGTATTGCCCTGGCCTACCCGGTGACCTGCCCGAAGCAACGGCAAATAGCCGCCAATCATCACCGTGGGGTCCCAGGAAGCCGCCATCAAAATGTGGGCAATCATGGAGGTGGTGGTGGTTTTTCCGTGGGTTCCGGAAACACAAATGGCATTTTCATAGGCACGCATAATGATTCCCCAAGCCTGGGCCCGCTCAAATACAGGGATACCTGACGCTCTGGCACCGGCAATTTCCGGATTGTCATTATGTACTGCCGCAGTACGAATTACACAGTCCACGCCGGCAACATTTTCTGCCCGGTGACCGATGTCTACCCGAATTCCGTGGGCAATCAGCTCATCCGTGGAAACAGAGGCGTTCATATCCGAGCCGGACACAATCAATCCCATGCCCTGAAGCACCAATCCCAAGGGGCGCATGGATACGCCGCCAATGCCTACCAAATGAACCCGCTTCCCGGGCTGAATATATTTTTGTAAAGACAGAGTATCATTTTCCATCATGACTGCAACTCCATATTGTTGAAATTCATAACTAAATTATTATATATCATCCATATGGATTTTACAACTGCAAAAATTAGATTTTTAGCAAAATATCCCCCTCTTTTCCCCAAAAAATCACCGTACTGCTTAAAAACTTGACCCTAAAAATTTCTGCACTTTTTTATGTCTTTCTATGGGAATACAATTGACTTTGTGGCGCGGTCATTGTAAAATATGAACATAGTATGTATGACCCATGAATACATATTAGAAAAACAGGAAGAGAGGATATCTTATGTTTTGCGAAAATTGTGGAAAACAAATTGAAGACAATGCAGTATTTTGTGAGCACTGCGGTGCTAAGCAGGAAAGCGCTCCTGTCGCAGCCGATATTCCGGCTGCCCCCGCCCCGAAAGCAGCCACCCCATTCTTTAGCATCCTTAAGGCAAAGTTAGCCGCCATCCATCAGAAAGGCAAATGGATTCTCCCGGCCTGCGGCGCCGGACTGGTTGCCATTATCGCAGCCATTATCCTGATTGTAAATATAGCCTCCCAGGTACCTATGAAAAATTATGTCAAGGTAGAAACCAGCGGATACGAAGGCTACAGCAATTTTAACTGTGACTTAGACCGGGATACCTTGTTCCTGCGCGTCCTTGGCATGGAAGACTGCAAGGAATACGGCGACAGCGAATATCTTGATGTTTCTCCCGAAGAATATTTGGAAAAGATTGGTGGCATCTCCGACAGAAAAGCCTTTTTGCGGTTGGTTGAATCCATCGATATCGAGTTTGAGTTCCCCGAAGGAAAAACGGAATACACCCTTGTCAATGGCGACGAAATTAAAATCACCCTCATCTGCGACGAGGATGCCGCCAAATCCCTGGGTGTAGCACTCAAGGGCGGTAGCTTCACCCATAAGGTCAGCGGTCTGGAAACCGTTGAAACCTTTGACATTTTGCAGTATTTTGATGTCACCTACGAAGGCGCTACCAATTACGCCAGAGCCAGACTGACCTGCACCAAGACAGAATCTGTCACCAAAGGCGGCATCACCTTCTTCTTTGAAGAGGGCGAAAGCTATTTTGAATATGTCAGAAACGACTATCGCAGCACCTCCTACCCTGACCTCAATGCAGAAAATAACGGCAACCTGAAAAACGGTGACACCGTTACCATTACCCTGCCTTATGAGAATACAGAGTTTGCCGATGAGGGTCTTGTGATTCAAGCGGTAGAAAAGAGCATTACCGTCGAAGGTCTTCAGGAACCTGTGGAATTCGACCTTCTGCAGTATGTCAAGCCTGTCTATACCGGCATCAACGGCAGCGGCCGTGCATCGCTGGAGTCCACCCAGGAAGAAGTCACCTTTGGTGATTTCCGCTTTGACCTTGAAAATGGCTATTGCTATTACAAGGATGACCGCATTGTGTCCTTCTACTTTAATTTCAGCAAGCGCTCCTCCCTTACCAACGGTGACACCATCACAATTACCCTATCCTGTAATGAAGAATCTCTGGCACGCAGAGGCTTAAAGCTTAAGAGCACCACCATGGATGTAACCGTTGCCGGTCTCCATGAATATGTGACCAAGCTAAGCCAGCTTTCCGCTGTCATGAACGATTATGATGCCGCCGGCAAAGAAACCGTTTACAATTATCTGAATGAAAACTGGGGCAGAGCCGTTCATAATTCCTACTTCGGTTCCTACAGCAACCAGAAAATCGGCGACGACCTGGCTCTGTATAAAACCATACTTACTACCCATAAGAGTTCCACCTCTGCATCCAGCAACGCCCTGTGGCTGATTTACAGCGTTACCCTCAGCGACAACAAGATTACCACACCGACCACCTACTATTTCGCAGTAGAAGACCGCGGCATTGCAATCAGCTCCGTGGACAATACCCTGTATGATGAAATCAGCCTAACCAAGTACAGCGGTTATACCAGCTATGACGAGCTTTATAACGCCATTGCAAGCTACAATGTGAACATCGAAGTAAATCCCCAATAACTAAGGAGGTAAATTATCATGGCAAAATTCTGTAAATATTGTGGTACTCCCCTGGAAGACGGTCAGGTCTGCTCCTGCGTTGGTGCCCAGGCTGCACCCGAAACAGCTGCTCCTGTGGCCACTGCTACCGCTGCTCCCGCTGCACCCAGCAGCATATTCAACGATCTAAAAAACGATTTCCTTAATTATCTGCGTGCACCGGAAGCTACTGTCCGTAACAACTTAGACAACGGCCTTAAGATTCCTGCAATTTTTGCCGCAGTCAATGCCCTTGCCGCATTTTTCTATTGCTGGAGGCTGATTGTTGCCATGTTCTCCGGTATCCTGGATGCTGTCGGTGCCGGTATGTTTGGTTCTAAAATCAGCTATCCTGTTATGCTTCTGTTGCTGATTGGCATTTTGCTGGCCGCTGTTTACATTGGCCTTTCTGCATTGGGTCTGTTCTGCGTTTCCAAGCTGTCAAAGCGGGAGCTTTCCTTCACTCAGGGCATTGCCGTCGCTTCTTATCATTCTGTGATTCCCACCCTGCTTCTGTTGGTGGGCACTCTGCTGGGCTTTATCTCCCTGCCGGCACAGCTGATTGTTCTGCCCATCGCGCTGATTATCTGGTCTGTTTTCGCAGTCCAGGGTGCTAAGGAATACGCGGGCTTGAATGCCACTCTGGCCGGCAAAAATCTAGCCATCCAGACATTGGTATCTTTGATTATTGTGGCCATCGCCGCATATCTGACCTATCAGCTGTTGATTTGGGGCATCGGCGAGGTTTCCGTAGCCGGATACTCCCTGAAAGACGCATTTGATTTTATGTCCAGCGGACTCGGCGGACTTCTCGGCGGCAGCGGCGATATCACCGATATTCTCGGCTCTCTCATGTAATTCTTCTTCAAAAG
>JAZNIX010000009.1:0-19203 GCA_045577715.1 Faecousia sp. | reverse complement strand
GCATAGAAAATGCCCCTTAAGGGGCGGCCCGTGAATGAAATGCGGTCGGCAAACCATTCGGAGCCCCTTTAGGGGCAATAGTCTGTAAAATGCCCTTCTAGGGCTTAATCAAGCCTCCGGCTTAGCCGGAGGTTTTGACTGGTCACTTCGCTTTAATGCCGCTTCATAGACATTGTTTTTTGCTAAATGTAAATCCTTTGCTGCCTGCTTTACGGCATCCTTGCGGGTCATTCCACTATCCATCAACGCGGCTACATAGGAAGCGGCATCCTCCGGAGAGCTGTCCTCCGTCTCCTGTACCGGCGCACCTGCCACAACCAAAACAAATTCTCCCTTCGGAGCGGCTTCGCTGTATTTGGCGATGGCCTCACCAAGGGTGGTGCGTACCACTTCCTCGTGGAGCTTAGTCAACTCCCGGCACAGACTGATGGGTCGGTCCTGGCCAAAGACAGCAGCCATGTCCTCCAAAGTGGACAGCAGCTTGTGAGGGGCTTCGTAAAATACCATGGTTCTTCGCTCTTCCGTCAGGGACGCCAAATGCTCCCGGCGGCTTTTTTTCGCAGTGGAAAGGAAGCCTTCAAAACAGAAACGGCCGGTGCTCTGGCCGGAAATGCTCAATGCGGTAATGACGGCACAAGGCCCGGGAATGGCACATACGGTAACCCCGGCCTCGGCGCACAGCTTCACCAGGTCTTCTCCCGGGTCAGAAATGGCCGGGCTTCCGGCATCGGATACCAGCGCGCAGGTTTCCCCTCCGAGAATGCGCTCTAGAATCACAGTTCCCTTATTTGCCTTATTATGCTCATAGTAGCTAATAAGGCTTTTTTTAATTCCCAGATGGTTTAATAGCTTTAATGTAACTCTGGTATCCTCAGCGGCAATAAAGTCTGCCTGTTCCAGTGTCTGCCTGCAACGAACAGAAATATCTCCCAGATTGCCAATGGGTGTGGGTACCAGATAAAGTGTTCCGGCCATAGCTGACCTCCTATAGATGATAGATGTTTCGGTAAGCCTCTGTGGGGGTACCGTCTTCGTGGAAAAGGGTCAATTCCTCCCAAACTAGGCCCGGTTTTCCGCCTTTTCTGCACTGAAGCAGAATCATGGAAATGTTCCCGGAGGGACGGTGTTTTACTAAGCAAAGCCGTTTTGGCTCCATGCCGTATTTCATAGCGCAGGCGCAGAGCTGGGGCAGATTTTCCGGTTTTTGCACCAAAAAGAAATCTCCACCAAACCGAAGCCCATGGGATGCTGCCGCCATCAGCGCGTCGATGCTGCAGCAGTCGTTCTGCCGGGCATGAGGAAGGGACTGACTGGCAAAGCCGCCGGAAAAGTAAGGGGGATTGGATACACAGGTTGTAAAGCCACCCCTAGGCAGAACTTCGGATATCGACCGAAGGTCGGCGCATATACTTTCCATACGTTGGTTCAAAGCGTTGATATGAATGTTTTCCAAAGCGGCTTTGTGAGCAGTTTCGTCCAGTTCCAGACCGGTGACATGGCATTGGGAATCCTTTGCACAAAGGAGAATTCCCAATGTACCGCAGCCAGAGCCCAGGTCCAGGACCTGTGCAGACTTGGGCAGTTTCACAAAATCGCTGAGAAGGATGGAATCCGTACTCAGAGGAAAGGTATCAGGGGGCGTATTTAAGAGAAAACCGTTTTGAAGCTGTTCCATATTCTTCTCCATAAAAAATGAGTCTGCGCAGTCGGCAAACCGTCTGCGCAGACTGACTGCGGATGTGGAAATCAACCTTCCTCAATGGCCTCAGCGGGGCACTGATCGGCGCAAGCGCCACAGCTGACACAGACATCAGCGTCGATAACGTACTTGTCGTCACCCTCGGAGATGGCTTCGACGGGGCACTGCTCGGCGCAGGCGCCGCACTTGACACAAGCGTCAGTAATGTTGTATGCCATGATTTTCCCTCCAATATGTTATTCACGCATTTGGCAATGTACGCTTTCATGCACCTCTATTCTAACACTAATTTCTGAAAATGCAATTCCTTTTTGTGAAAAGTATCGTATATTTTTTGGGATTCATGGCAAAAGTAAGCGGATGAGGGAGGGGAAACCATGCGTTACGCACCGGAAGTGGCAGAGCTTATTATACAGGCGGCCGGAAAGGCAAGAAGCCTGGGCCACAGTTATGTAGGCAGTCAACATATATTACTGGCACTGGCAGAGGCTCCCGGTTGGACCGGTCAGATGCTTCAAAGTGTTGGTGCAGATGCCGATTTTTTATGGGATATAGCCGCGTCACTGCATGGAGTGGGAGCGCCCCGGATGCCCTTGCCCCAAGGCTTGACGGCCACAGCAAAGCACATTTTGCGCAATGCTTGTCTGGAGGCCAAACAAAGCGGCCACGGCCAAATAAAAAATGTGCATATTCTTCTGTCGGTTCTTCGAAAAGAAAAGTCCGGGGCCCAGGAGCTGATGCGGTTTGCGCAAATTGACAGAAATGAAATCTTTACCCGATCCATCGACTATTTGCAGTGGGACAGTCAAGGGGTAATTCAATCAAAAAAGGAGGCGGCGACTACGAAACTATTGGAACAGTTCAGCGAGGATATGGTGATGAAAGCCACCACCATGGAGCCGGTCATTGGCAGAGACCGGGAGATTGATACGGTGATAGGGATTTTGAGCCGAAAAAATAAAAACAATCCGGCTCTCGTGGGTGAGCCCGGCGTGGGCAAGACTGCCATTGCAGAGGGACTGGCACAGCGCATGGCAGTGGGGAATGTGCCGCCACAGCTACGGGATAAGCGGCTGGTCAGCTTAAATATGGCAAATTTGGTGGCAGGCACAAAGTATCGGGGAGAATTTGAAGAGCGGCTTCGGGATGTGCTCAGTGAGATTCGCAGAAGCGGCGATATTATTTTGTTTGTGGATGAGATGCATACCATTGTGGGCGCAGGTGCGGCGGAAGGGGCCATCGATGCGGCCAATATATTCAAGCCCGCCCTGGGGCGGGGAGAATTGCAAATTCTCGGAGCTACCACTTTGACGGAATACCGAAAATTTATAGAAAAAGACCCGGCTCTGGACCGCCGGTTTCGGCCGGTGATGGTGGAGGAGCCGGATTTGGATGCGACAATGGCCATATTGCGCGGCCTAAAACCGGGATTGGAGCGGCATCATCACATTCGGATTACAGAGGATGCGGTAAAGGAGGCCTTGCGGCTTTCTGTACGGTATCTTCCTGCGCTTTTTTTGCCGGATAAGGCCATTGATTTATTGGATGAGGGTGCGGCCCATGCCAGAATGGAGGAAATGAAGCAATATAAAGGCGCACCCAGACAAAATCTGGAATTGGAGCTTCATGAGGCTGTCAGAGAGAGCCGTTATGAAAAAGCCGCAGAGCTGCGGGATAAAATGCAGAAATTGGTGAGCCGCCCTGCGGAAGGCCGCCGTCCCGCTGCGGTTCTGGCCTCGGATATTGCCTGGGCAGTATTTGCCAGAACCGGGATTCCGGTGGGACGGCTCACTGCAGATGAGCGGGAACGACTGTTGAATTTAGAATCCATCCTTTCTGCAGAGGTGGTGGGCCAGGAAAAAGCGGTGCAGGCGGTGGCAGAGGCGGTGCGCCGCGGCTTTTCAGACGTCCGGGATGCCCGCAGGCCCGTTGCCAGTTTGCTGTTTACAGGGCCTACCGGTGTGGGAAAGACGGAATTGTGCAGAGCGTTGGCGGAGGAAATGTACGGCAGTCGGGATGCAATGATTCGGCTGGATATGACGGAATATATGGAAAAACAGTCGGTTTCCAGGCTGGTTGGTGCGCCTCCCGGTTATGTTGGCTACGAGGAGGGAGGGAAGCTGACAGAGGCAGTACGAAGAAGACCCTATTGCCTGGTGTTGCTGGATGAATTGGAAAAGGCCCATCCGGACGTAACTGGGATTTTGCTGCAAATTATGGAAGAAGGGGAGCTAACGGATGCCACCGGCCGGAAGGTCAGCTTCAAAAATGCCATTGTGGTCATGACCTCCAATGTAGGAAGTGACTGCAAGGGCGATGGACTTGGCTTTCGCCCTGAGGGGAATGACAAGGAACGTTATGAGGCCCTTCGGCGTACGTTTTTGCCGGAGTTTTTAGGGCGCTTGGACCAGATTGTGGCTTTTTCTCCGCTGGATGGGACGGCATTGGAGAAAATTGCAGAAAAATATCTGAATCAATTGCAAAAACGGCTGGAAGCTGTGAATTTACAGCTTCAGTTTTCAAAAGAACTGCGCATTTGGTTGGCGGGGCAGTGTAAGCCTAAGGATGGCGCAAGGCATTTGCGGCGGTTGGTGCAGGAAAAGGTAGAAGGCCCTCTTGCGGAGTTTTTATTGCGTACACCAAAGCGGTGCGGAAGGCTAAAAGGGGTACTGCAGGGAAATACGGTGGAATTTCAGCCGCTTTCGACGGAAAAGAAGTAGAACAGATGTTCTAAAAATAAAGTTTTTTGTATATTTTTTGAGAAAAATTGAAAAAAATCAAGAAAAAAGATTGATTTTTTGGAATGATGGTTGTATACTGTCATTAAGTGGAGCAAAATGGTAGTAAAGTGGAGCAAAATGGAGGAGGTGAGGGCTGTGATTGGAAAATATCCTGCAAAACTGGACGACAAAAATCGATTGTTTGTACCGGCAAAGCTTCGTGAGGAGCTGGGCGGCGACTTTTATGTGACCTTGGGTGTCAACTGTGGGCACCGTTGTTTGACGGTATACACCGCTTCCGATTGGCAGACCCTCAGCGAAAATTACAATGCTCTGCCTATCTCCCAGAAGGGGGCGGCTACCAGCTTAATTTTTATGAATGCCAACCAGTGTACGCCCGATAAGCAATTCCGCTTTGGCCTGACTCAGTTTTTGCTGGATTATGCCGGAATTGACCGGGATGTGACCATCGTTGGACGTGCCGGACAAGCAGAAATTTGGGACAGCAAGGAATTTGAAGCCTTTGAAGGTGAGAATTTGACTCCGGAAAAATTGCTGGCGTCTCTGGAGGCAATTGGTCTATGAATGAATTTCACCATGTTTCCGTTCTGTTGCAAGAGTGTTTAGACGGTTTGAATATCCGACCTGATGGCATCTATGTAGACGGCACGTTAGGCGGCGCAGGACATTCCGGACAGATTGCCCGTGCCCTGGATACCGGAAAACTCATCGGGATTGACCGGGACCCAATCGCACTGAAGGTGGCCCGGGAACGGTTAAAGGACTTCGGCGACAAGGTAATATTGGTGCATTCCAATTTTTGCCGGATTGACGAAGTGTTGGAAGAACAAAACATTGAGGCTGTGGACGGGATTTTGCTGGATTTAGGTGTTTCTTCTCCACAGCTGGATGACAGCCAGCGGGGATTTTCCTATATGGCCGATGCGCCGCTGGATATGCGAATGAATAACACAGATGCATTGACGGCAGAAACTGTGGTCAATACATGGTCTTATGAGGAATTGCGCCGAATTCTGTTTGATTACGGAGAAGAACGTTACGCACCTGCGATTGCATCGGCAATTTGCCGGGTGAGAGAGGAGCGCCCCATTCATACAACGCTGGAGCTGGTGGATGTGATTCGCAGTGCCATGCCGGCGGTAGCGTTGCGGGAGAAACAGCATCCGGCAAAACGGAGCTTTCAAGCCATCCGCATTGCGGTCAACGATGAGCTGGGAGCGGTTCGTAAGGTGATGGATGCGGCAATTCCGAAATTGAAAAAAGGCGGCAGACTGGCAATCATCACCTTCCATTCGTTAGAAGACCGGATTGTAAAGAATGCCATGGCAGAAGCGGCCAAGGGCTGCACCTGTCCGCCGGAATTCCCGGTCTGCGTTTGCGGTAAGAAACCCTCGGTCAAGCTCATTCACCGCAAACCCATTACTGCCGGGGAGGAAGAACTGAGAATAAATCCCAGAGCCCGCAGCGCGAAGCTACGTGTTTGCGAGAAACTTTGACTTTACTGCCTATCAAACGCAAGAGGAGAGATGACAAATGGCAAGACAACCTGAAATTCGGTATATCAACACTGCCGTTTGCGGCAGCTGTGCCTATCAGCTGGAAGATAAGCCCCGGCGCGAGAGCCAGGTTCGCCTTCCTAAGGCAAAGCGGCAACAGAAAAAGGTTGTGGCTGTTGACCCTATAGCATGGGTGAGCATCGCGGTGGCTTGCGTATTGTTTGTTTTGCTGGTGGTGGGCTTTGTCCGCCTGCAGGATGCAAGAGCGGAAACGGTTGCCTTGAGCAACTATGTAAGCACCCTCCAGGAGCAAAATAGCACCTTACGGGATACTTATGAGGCAGGATACGATTTGGAGGAGATTGAAAAGATTGCCCTGGCAATGGGAAAAGTGCCTGCGGCCCAGGTTTCCCAGATTTCCGTCCAGGTTCAGATTCCTGTAGAACCGGATGCGCCAACTGCCTGGGAGTCTTTTTGTGCATTCTTAACAGGCTTGTTTGCATAAAGCACAGTGCCGCCAATATGATTGAATAGCAGCTGCAATGGGCGGCGAGGGATTCCCTTGCTGCCCATTGATGCCTTGCATCAATCAGAAAGGCCGGTGGCTTATGGCAAAGCATAAAAAGGAATTTGCCCGGATTCGCGGAGATTCCGGACATCATAAACGCATTTTGGCAGTGATGGCGCTGTTTGGCGCGGTGGCATTTTTGCCGGTGGGCGCACAGCTCTATCATTTGATGATTGGACAGTACGATTATTATTCCAATCTGGCTTTGAGAAACCAGACCCGCACTACGGTGGTCACAGCAGACCGGGGAACAATTTACGACCGGAACATGAATATGCTGGCAGTATCCACAAGCGTGGAAAATGTTTATTTAGACCCCCATGAGCTGAAGCAGTCCAAGGCAAATATCCCGGAAATTGCAAAAACCTTGGGGGAACTGCTGGACAAAGACCCTGCCTGGATTGAGGCCCAGGCAGGGGACACTACCAAGCGTTATAAGCAAATTGCCGCAAGAATCAGCGAGGAATTGGCCGGGAAGATTCGTGCCTATATCAATGAAAATCAAATTTCCGGCATCCATTTGGAGCCCAATTCCACCAGAACTTACCCCTACGGGTCCCTTGCGGCGCAGGTCATTGGGTTCACCAATGCCTCCAACACCGGCTCGGAGGGAATTGAGGCGGCTTACAACAGCTATCTGGAGGGAACGGCGGGGAAGGTCATTACCACCAAGGGCAATAACGAAATGGATATGCCCTATTCCTTTGAAAAATATGTGGCCTCCATTCCCGGGGACAGCGTGATTCTCACACTGGATGCTACGGTACAGGCCTGCCTGGAAAAGCAGATGGAGGATGCCATTGCCCGTTATGATGTGCAAAACGGGGCGTTTGGCATGGTAATGAATGTAAAAACCGGAGAAATCCTGGCCATGGCAACCCTGGGAAGCTATGACCCCAACGCATACCTGGAAATTGCCGACGAAAAGGTTCTCCAGGAAACAGAGCAGCTGAGGTTGGATTATTTATCTTATCCGAAGGATTCGGAGCAGTACCGCAGCGGATTTCTGGCCTATCAGCAGGCGGTGACAGCGGCCCGGCTGAAGCAGTGGCGAAACCGGTGCATTTCCGACGGATATGAACCCGGCTCTACATTTAAGGTGTTAACCATGGCGGCGGCATTGGATAGCGGCGCCATTGATTTGAATACCGGCTTTCACTGCTCCGGCGCGGAGAAAATTCCCGGCAGGTCTCAGTTATTGCATTGCTGGCGCTCCGCCGGCCATGGCGCGCAAAAGACACCGCAGGCCCTGCAAAACTCCTGCAATCTTGCATTTGCCCACATTGCACTCAAGCTGGGGGGAGAGCGGTTTTACGACTATATTGAGAAATTTGGGATTCTGGAGAAAACCGGCGTTGATTTGGCCGGCGAAAGCAAGGGTGTTTTCTTTACAAAAGAGCTGGTAACCAATACGGACAAGTGGGGGACAGCATCCCTGACCTCCGGCTCCTTCGGCCAGACCTTTAAGCTGACCCCGATTCAATTGGTACGGGCCATTTCAGCAGTGGTCAACGGCGGAAATTTGGTGGAGCCGTACATTGTTTCGGAAGTGGTGGATGCCCAGGGGAATACGGTCTTAAAGCAAGAACCCACGGTGATTCGCAGAGTGATTCAGGAGGAAACCTCTAAAACCATGTGCACCCTGATGCGGTCGGTGGTTACGGAGGGAACGGCAAAAAATGCCTCTGTTGCCGGATTTTCCATCGGTGGAAAAACCGGTACCAGTGAAAAAATCGACGTTTTAGATAAGAACGGACAGCCAACACTGGATAAAATCGTATCCTTTGTGGGGGTTGCGCCCATGGACAATCCGGAGTATATTGTATTGGTAGCGCTGGACACTCCCTCCAGGTCCACGGGAATGTATATTTCCGGCGGCGTTATGGCGGCTCCCACAGTGGGGGCGGTGATGGCGGATATTCTGCCGTACCTTGGAGTCCAACAAACCTTTAGTGATGAGGATGTGGCCGGAAAGACGGTGGTTCTGGAGGACCTGACCGGCATGACCGTCAAGCAGGTCAATCAGCTTCTGAAAGACAGCGGACTGTCAGCCAGCTACGTGGGAACAGGAGAAACAGTGACAGGCCAGATTCCCGGTGTCGGAGAAGCTGTTCCAGGAGGGAGTCAAATTCTGGTCTATCTGGGACAGTCCCCGGAGGAACAAACAGTAGCCGTTCCGGATTTCTCGGGAATGCACCGCCAGCAGGCTTCCGATGCGGCAGGACAGCTGGGACTTTATATTTTGGTTGCCGGCAATCAGGAAATTGCGCCCCATGTAACGGTTCAGTCGCAAAGTGTGCCGGCAGGGACACAGGTGCCAATAGGGACAACGGTTCAATTACAATTTGTCGATACTATGACTACGGATTGATTTGAGGTTGAAGGAGTACGTATGAAATTAAAGGAATTGCTGAAGAATGTTTCAGTGTTGCAGGTCCATGCCGATTTGGAACAGAATATTGATTGCGTAGAATACGATTCCCGAAAGGTGACCCCGGGAAGCCTGTTTGTGGCAATCAGCGGATTTGCTTCCGACGGCAACCGCTTCATCCCTATGGCATTGGAAAAGGGGGCGATAGCGGTGGTGACGGCGGTAAGACCCCAGGAGGATATCCCGTATATCCTTGTGGAATCCGATCGCCTTGCACTGGCGCAAATCGGCTGTAACTTCTTTGAAAATCCAGCTAAGGATATGACGGTCATTGGCGTAACCGGCACCAACGGAAAAACTTCTGTAACGCTGCTGTTAAAGCAGGTGTTAGAAAAGGTCACCGGTGAAAAGGTGGGGCTTATCGGCACCATGGGAAACCAAATCGGTGATTTGGCAATTCCCTCGGAGCGCACCACCCCGGAAAGCTTTGAACTGCAGCGGCTTTTTGCCCAAATGCGCGATGCCGGATGCCGGTATGTTGTGATGGAGGTTTCCTCCCATGCCATTGCCTTGGAGCGCGTTGGGGGTGTTCGCTTTCAGGTGGCCGCCTTTACGAATTTGACGGAAGACCATTTGGATTTTCACAAAACCATGGAATCCTACTGTGATACGAAAGCAGAGCTGTTTTCTCGCTGTGACCGGGCTGTGCTGAATCAGGATGACCCCTGGTTTGACAGGATGAAAAAGAAAGCCGCCTGTGCCTATATAACAACCGGTGTGAAGACATCGGCGGATTTGCAGGCGGAAAGCGTGCAGCTTCACGCCGATGGTATCTCTTTTACCGCCGTCCGGGGAGAGGAAGCTGTGCCGGTAACCGTAAAAATTCCCGGCCGTTTTACCGTATATAATGCACTGACCGTACTGGCAATTGCCTGCCAATTGGGGATTTCCACGTCGGAAGCCGCCCGGGCTTTGGCCTCTGCAAAGGGTGTCAAGGGCAGGGTAGAGGTAGTTCCCACCGAGGGTAAGCCCTATACTGTACTGGTGGACTATGCCCATACCCCCGACGGACTGGAAAATGTTCTGAAATCCGTGAGAGATTTTTGCAAAGGTCGGGTGATTGCTGTATTTGGCTGCGGCGGCAACCGTGACCCGATCAAACGTCCGATTATGGGTAAAATCGGCACAGAGCTGTCGGATTTTGCGGTGATTACCTCGGATAATCCCCGGAATGAAGACCCGATGGCCATTATTGCGGATATCCTGCAGGGCGTTACTGTGCCCCAGGAAAGATATACCATTATTGAAAATCGGCGAAAAGCGATACGATATGCTATGGACAAAGCGGAAAAAAATGATATTATAGTATTGGCTGGAAAAGGCCATGAAACCTATCAGGAAATTCAGGGGGTCAAGCATCATCTGGATGAGCGGGAGGAGGTTTCCGCTTACCTGAGGGAAGTGAGGAAGTAATATGGGCAATATTCGTTTGAGCCAGGCGGCAGCATGGTGCGGTGGCCGCATTGACCCGAAGTATGGAGAGGTTAGCTTTTGCGGTGCCAGCAACGATTCCCGTAATATTCAGCCCGGTCAGCTTTTTGTTGCTTTGCGCGGAGAGCGGGACGGCCATGATTTTATTCCCATGGCGCTGGAAAAAGGCGCGGCGGCGGTGCTGTGCAGCCATTGCGACGGGGATTTCCCTGCCATTGTGGTGGAAGACCCCAGAATCGCGCTGGGGGATATGGCCCGGGAAGAACGTAAACGCATCGGTATGAAGGTGGTCGGGGTCACTGGAAGTGTGGGAAAAAGCACCACCAAGGAGATGATTGCCTGCGTTTTAGGCAGCGCCTACAAGGTGGAAAAGACCCCGGTAAATCACAATAACGACATTGGTATGCCCATGGCGGTGCTGGGAATGCCGGAGGATACGGAAATCGCGGTTTTGGAAATGGGCATGAATCATTTCCGGGAAATTGCCTATCTTGCCTCCATTGCATTGCCGGATGTGGCGGTGATTATCAATATCGGCACCATGCATATAGAGCATTTAGGTTCTCAAGAGGGAATCTTGAAGGCAAAGCTGGAAATTTTGGAAGGCATGCGCGACGAGGGGAAAATCATCCTGAACGGCGACGACCAGTTGCTTTGGAATGTGCAAAAGGTATGCAGTCGTGCTACATACTTTGGTGTTCGGAATCCCAACTGCCAGGTGCTTGGCACCAAGGTGCAGGAAACCGGCGGCGCGCTTTCCTTTGAGGTGTGCAGTGAAAACACCAGGATTCCTGTAACTCTGGCGCTGGAAGGGGAGCATTTCGTTTCCGATGCCCTGGCGGCAGTAAGTGTGGGACTTGCTATGGGAATTCCCACAGAAAAAATTTCTGCAGCCCTTGGGACTTTCCGAAATATGGAAGGACGGCAGGAAATCTTTCATCATAACGGATATACTGTGATTAAGGACTGTTATAATGCAGGCCCTGAGTCTATGTCTGCGGCGCTGGCTGTATTGGGAAAACGAAGCGGACGGAAAATTGCTGTCCTTGGGGATATGCTGGAGCTGGGAATGTGTGCAGCGGCAGAGCATTACCGGGTGGGCCGCATTGCGGCGGAAAAGGCAGATATGGTGTTTGCCTACGGTCCCAATGGCGACCGGGTAGTCAGCGGCGCGCTGACCGGCGGTATGGACCCTCACAAGGCAAATGCCTTTACTGACAGAGAAAGCTTGGTTTCTGCATTGAAGCGTGAGATAAAGCCGGGAGATGTGCTTTTGTTTAAGGGAAGCCACGGAATGCACATGGAACTGGCCTTGGATATGCTTTTGAAGGATTGAGCGGAGGAGAAAGATATGACGAGAATCATTGTCACCGCCCTGGCAGGAGCGGTGCTGTCCGGGCTGATTGGTTATCTAATCTTACCGGTACTTCGGGCGATGAAGGCGGGACAGTCCATCCGTGAGGTTGGCCCCACCTGGCACAATTATAAGGCCGGAACTCCCATGATGGGCGGCTTGATGTTCATTTTTTCCCTTGTTCTTTGCCTTTTCATCGCCATACCCACAATGGAGGACTACTCCGTATTTTATGTGCTGGCGATGGCGCTGTGCTTCGGCTTGATTGGGTTTTTGGATGATTTTTGCAAAATGAAAAAGAAACAGAATGAAGGCTTGACTTCCATTCAAAAGCTGCTGCTGCAGCTGGCCGGCAGTGCACTGTTTCTATATCTTCTGTATAAGCAGGGGACACTGGAAAGTACGCTTTACATTCCCTTTACGAATCTTGTGATTGAAAACATCCACCCTCTGGCCTATATCTTTTTTGCCATGTTTGTGATGGTTGGCTGTGTCAACGCGGTGAATCTGACAGACGGTATAGACGGTCTGTCTGCCACGGTAACCATTCCTGTAATGGTGTTTTTCACAGTGGTTGCAGTGGCAACAAAGCGGTTGGATTTGGCGCTGATGCCGGCCTGCTTAGTAGGCGGTTTGATTGCCTATCTGTTTTATAATTGGCATCCGGCAAAGGTGTTTATGGGAGATACCGGGTCGCTGTTTTTAGGCGGCGCGGTATGCGGACTGGCCTTCGCTTTGAATATGCCGCTGATTTTGGTGCTTGTGGGCTTTATTTACCTTGTGGAAACCCTGTCCGTGATTTTACAGGTGGGCTACTTTAAGCTGACCCACGGGAAACGGCTGTTTAAAATGTCACCTATCCATCACCATTTTGAAATGTGCGGATGGAAGGAAAAGAAAATCGTGTTGGTATTTGCAGCGGTATCCGCGCTCATGTGTGTACTTGCCTGGTTTGGCATTGCAAATTGGCTGGTTTAATTGTTGAAAGGAGCTATCTATGGCAGCAGGGAATACTCTGTATGCCAAAGAGGATCGCCGCCGGTTTTCGGTGGGAGAAGGGGTAGATATTCCGTTTCTGATTTTACTGATGCTTTTACTGACTGTGGGACTGGTGATGCTCTATTCTGCCAGCTCTGCCCAGAGTGAGTATGATACGGGATATACCATTTCTACAAAATATCTGCAAAAGCAAGCCGTTTGTGCGGCTCTGGGACTGATTTGCATGGCCTTTTTCAGCCGGATTCCGGCAGAATTTTGGTTCCGGTTTGCCTGGCCTCTGTATGGCATCAGCATTGGGCTGCTGCTATTGGTGTTGGTGGTGGGAGAATCTGTCAACGGAGCAAGACGGTGGATTAATCTGGCAGGGATTCAGTTCCAGCCTTCTGAAATTGCAAAATTTACAATGATTCTTCTCTTTGCCAAGCTGACAAGAGGCTTTGGTGAGGATGCTAAAAAATTTCGCTACGGCGTTTTGGGCTTCGGGGCAGCGTTGTTGGGGATACTGATTCCCCTGGCGCTGGAAAAGCACTTATCTGCCATTATGCTGATGGGTATGGTGGCGGTGGTGATGATGTTTGTAGCCGGTACCAGTCCCAAATGGCTTTTAGCCGGTGCCGGTGCGGCTGCGGCATTTGTGCTGATTTATATTACCTTCATGGGCTACGCCGGCGACCGGGTAAGTGCGTGGCTCCATCCGGAGCAGGACCCGGGGGACACCGGGTATCAAATTCTTCAATCCCTGTACGCCATCGGCTCTGGAGGCCTGTTTGGCCTTGGTTTTGGAAAAAGCCGGCAAAAATATTTGTATTTACCCTTTCAGTATAACGACTATATCTTCGCCATTGTGTGTGAGGAGCTGGGCCTGGTGGGCGCGCTGCTGATTATGGGATTGTTTTCTGCACTGATTATTCGGGGATATTGGATTGCCCTGCGGGCCAGGGACCGGTTTTCTACCGTATTGGCGGCAGGCCTGGTTACCCTGATTGCGGTGCAAACGGTACTGAATTTGGGGGTTGTTTCCAACCTGCTTCCCTCTACGGGAATTGCACTTCCATTTTTTTCATACGGTGGCACAGCCTTGGCAGTGAATCTTGGAGAAATGGGTGTGGTCATGAGCATTTCCCGTTATCGAAACCAGACAAAAAAACAGGAGGTTTCTTTATGAATGTGATTTTTACCTGCGGCGGCACCGGGGGGCATATTAACCCGGCCATCGCAGTGGCGAATATTTGGAAAGAACGGCATCCCGGGGATAAGATTCTTTTTATCGGCGCCAAGGGACACATGGAAGAACAGTTGGTTCCCAAGGCTGGCTTTGCATTAAAATGCTTGGAGGTTTCCGGCCTGTCCCGGGGAAAAAGCTGGAGCGCTGTAAAAAAGAATGTGAAGACCCTTGGGGCTACGGCAAAGGCGGTATCCCGATGCAAAAAAATCATTCGCGAATTCCAGCCTGACGTGATTTTGGGTACCGGAGGCTATGCCTGCTTTCCTGCATTAATGGCAGGCACAATGCTGGGGATTCCCACCTGTATTCATGAAAGCAACGCCATTCCGGGGCTGACCACCAAGCTGCTGGCAAACCGGGTGGATAAAGCCATGATTGCCTTTGCCGACAGCGCACGCCACTACAAGCATCCGGAAAAGATGGTGGCAGTGGGTATGCCAGTGCGGCGGGAGTTTATTTATCTGGATAAGCAGACAGCCCGGGCTGAGCTTGGCATCGGAGATGAGCCCTTGGTGGTTTCTGCTTTTGGCAGTTTGGGCGCAAAGGCTATGAATGAGGCCGTTGCCGAACTGTTTCAAATGGAAAAGCAACAGGGCTTTCCTTTCCGGCATATTCATGCCACAGGGAAGTTCGGCTGGGAGTGGATGCCGGAGAAGGTGGCATCCCTCGGTGTAGAATTGGAGAAGACAGGCCGCATTGATATGCGGGAGTACATTTACAATATGCCTACGGTGATGGCGGCGGCGGATGTGGTAATCAGCCGGGCAGGGGCTTCCAGCTGCAACGAGCTTGCAGCTTCCGGAACTCCCTGTATCTTGATTCCCTCTCCCAATGTGGCCGCCAACCATCAGGAAAAGAACGCGAGAGTTCTTGCAGACCGGGGCGGTGCGGTTTTGATTCTGGAGAAGGATTGTACTGCCCAAGGGCTATATGACACAATAACACAGTTGCTTTCAGATGCGCAGAAAAGAGAGAAAATGACCAATGCGTTGCACGCGCTGGTGGTACTGGATTCTGCAGACCGTATTTGCGATATTATGGAGCAGCTATCCACAAAAGAGTAAGTGCCGGGAATTGACCCAGGCGGGAGGTAACCATGACAACAAAAGAGAAAGAAAGGAAACAGCCTGGGGCTAGACGTCCGTCGGCCAACAGAGCGCCAAGGGCAGGCGGTAAGTCCACAGAAGCGACTGCTGTAAGAACACCTGCCCCAAGACAGAGGAAAAAGCAGGAGCCGGCACAGGTATCGCCGGATGTGGTATATCTGCCCCCAAAGCCCTTTCAAAGGAAACGGCTGGTTCTTCAGCTGGCGATTATTACGGCGGTGGTTCTGGCGTTCATATTGGGCTTTTCTGTGTTCTTTAAGGTGGATGCGGAAAAAACAACCGTTTCCGGCTGTGAAAAATATACTGCTGCAGATATTCTTAAGGCTTCCGGAATCCGGGATGGAGACCATCTGCTGACCTTTAGCCGGGCTCAAGTGGCTGGGAAGATTATTTCTGCACTGCCTTATGTGGACAGTGTACGAATTGGAATAAAATTACCGGATACGGTAAATATTGAAATTGTTGAGGTAAAAGTTCCCTATGCGGTAAAGGCCCAGGATGAAAGCTGGTGGTTCATCAGTGCCGCAGGTAAGGTGATTGAGAAAGCGCCGGAGGGCGCTGAGATGGGACATACCCGAATTCTGGGCGTACATCTGAAATCTCCGCAAATCGGGGAACAGGCGGTGGCTCTGGAGACGGCCCATACGCAAACAGATGCCGAGGGCAATACCGTTCCGATTACTGTAACACAAGCACAGCGGCTCCAGACCGCGCTGGATATTATTGATTGTTTGGAGAAGAAACGGATTCTCGGGATGGTTTCCAGCCTGGATGTGAATGACCTGGCAGACATTCAGCTTTGGTACGGACAGCAGTATCAGGTGAAGCTGGGGGGAGATACCCAGCTGCTGTATAAAATCAGCTGTATGGATTCTGTGGTTGCTGAGCTGGACAGCTATCAAAGCGGTGTATTGGATATTAGCTTTACAATTTGGCCGGATAAGGTAGGATATACCCCATTTTCCTCCGGTGAGACCACAATTTTACCAAATAATTGACGAAAAATATGAAAATATCAAAAAATGATATTGACCAAATGAGATTTTCAGGATAGAATATAGGGGTACAAGTGTAAATTGAAGCGGTGTGCTTGCCGCGAAACGATACATAGGAGGAAGAACAAATGTCTGAGATGTTTCAGGAGCGCGTAGTTAAAATTAAGGTAATCGGCGTCGGCGGGGCCGGCAACAATGTCATCAATCGGATGATTGATGCCGGCGTGGATGGCGTTGAGTTTGTTGTTGTAAATACCGATAAGCAGGATTTGAATAATTCCCGTTGCAAGAATAAGGTGCAGATTGGCGAAAAGCTTACCGGCGGTATGGGCGCAGGCTCCAAGCCGGATATCGGCAAGAAGTCTGCCGAGGAAAGCCGTGCACAGATTGCTAAAATTCTGGAAGGCACCGACATGGTGTTCATCACCGCCGGCATGGGCGGCGGTACCGGTACCGGCGCAGCTCCCATTGTTGCGGATTTGGCACATGAGGCCGGTATTCTGACAGTTGGCGTTGTGACCAAGCCCTTCAAGTTTGAGGGTGCAAACCGTATGCGCCAGGCTGAGGCCGGCATTGCGGAGCTGGATGGCAGAGTGGACTCTCTGATTATCATCCCCAATGACCGTTTGAAGTATGTGACTGACCAGAAGATTACCTTTGCCAACGCGTTTGGCATTGCTGACGATGTGCTGAAGCAGGCAGTTACCTCTATTTCCGAATTGGTGGGTTACTCTGACCGGGTTATCATCAACCTGGACTTTGCTGACGTTTCCGCTGTTATGAAGGATGCCGGTCGGGCTCACATGGGTGTTGGCACGGCTGCCGGCCGGGAAAAGGCAGAGCAGGCCGCTCTGTCCGCTATCAACAGCCCCCTGCTGGAAACCTCTATCAACGGTGCTACCGGCGTTCTGGTGAATGTGACCGGTTCTACCGAGCTGACCTTGGATGATGTGGAAACTGCTGCCGGTATTGTGCAGGAGAATGCAAACCCCGAAGCGAATATCATCTTCGGCGCAACCTACTCCGATGAATTTGAGGATGAAATGCGGGTTACGGTTATTGCCACCGGCTTTGAAAATAAGCGTGAGTCCGCTGGGGCAAAGACCGATGCAGCTGCGACTTCTGCAGAACCCGGTGTGAAGTCTAACGATATTGCGGATATTGACGAAATCTTTAAGGTGTTCAGCCGCTAAGAAAAGCAATGGTACATCCCGGGCATTTGCCCGGGATGTTTTTTAGGAGGAAGCTATGGATGCTTACCGTGCATTGGCACGCAGTTATGACCGCTTGACCAACGATGTCCAGTACCGACGGGTGGTGGCGTTTTATGAACAGATTCTCCTGCAGGAGGGCTTGCATCCCAGAACGGCGGTTGACCTTGCCTGTGGAACAGGCTCTGTGACAATTTTGCTTGCCCAAAAGGGCCTTCAGGTGACCGGTGTGGATATGTCTGAGGAAATGCTGACGGTTGCTGTGTCAAAGTCCAACGATTTACCGCATCCGCCGGTGTTTGTCAAGCAAAAGCTGCAGCAATTGCGTCTGCCCAGAGGGGTGGATTTGGCAGTATGCGCGCTGGATAGCTTGAATTACATCACAGAGCCTTCTGATTGCGCGAAGGCTATGGAGAGAATCTATCGGGCGTTGAATCCCGGCGGCATTTTCATCTTCGACGTGAATACACCGGAAAAACTCCGGGCCATGGACGGTCAGGTGTTTTTGGATGAGGACGAGGATGTTTACTGCGTCTGGCGGGGGGAATTTGACGAGGAAACCAATATTTGCGCCTATGGGATGGACTTGTTCCAGAGAAAGGGCAGGTTGTGGGAGCGGAGCTTTGAGGAGCATCGGGAATACGCTTATTCCCCGGAGCAGTTGACAGCGTATCTTCGCAGGGCGGGATTCACAGGAATCCGCATCTATGGCGATTGTGTCATGGATGGGCCCGGGGCGGGGGAGCAGAGAATTTATTTCAAAGCCAGAAAGGGAAAAGTAAAATGAAAGATTATCTTGTACGGGGCATGAGCATGGATGGCTTTGTCAAGGTGGTAGCCATCCGCTCCACGGAAATTGTGCGCAGAGGTGCCCAGATTCAAAAAACAACACCCAACGCCACAGCGGCCTTTGGACGGGCTTTGACGGCCGCATCCATGATGGGCAATATGCAAAAGGTGGATAACGGGTCTATGACACTGCAGATTCGCGGCGGCGGCCCCATTGGTACCATCACTGTGGTATCTGACCCTACCGGAAATGTCCGGGGCTGTGTGACGGAGGCCAAGGTGCCCTTGGTGGAAAAATATCCTGGGAAGCTGGATGTAGGTGCCACTGTGGGAACTGACGGCACATTGACTGTGATACGGGATTTGCAGATGAAAGAGCCATATATCGGTTCTACCCAGCTGGTATCCGGCGAAATTGGGGATGATATTACCGCCTATTTTGCCAACAGTGAGCAGACTCCCACTGCCTGCGCCCTGGGGGTTTTGGTGGACCGGGACCAGAGCGTTAAGGTAGCAGGCGGATATTTGCTTCAGTTGCTCCCCGGTGCGCCTGAGGAAACCATAGAGGCTTTGGAGGAAGGAATCCGCAGAGCGGGGGCGGTAACGGCCATGCTGGAGCAGGGTATGACACCGGAGGATATTCTCGGACAGGTTTGCGGCAGCTTGGGTGTGGTGTTTATGGAGACCACGGAGGTTAGCTATAAATGCTATTGTTCCAGAGAGCGGGTCAGTCGTGCGCTTATTAGCTTAGGTCGCAAAGAGCTGGAGGAAATTATGCAGGAGGGGAAAGCCTTTCCGGTGGAATGTCAGTTCTGTGATGCGGAGTATGCCTTTACTCCGGAGGATATCAGTGAGTTGCTGAAAAAAATATAATATGGCCTTCCTTTTTAAGGGAAATTAGGCTGTTTTTAGGGCTAAAAATTGATGAAAAAAATGGGTAAAAAATGCTTGACAAAATAGCCAACGCTGTGTATAATAATACCCGTCGCTGAGGTAATTATCTCGCGGAACCGGTAAGGGAGCATAGCTCAGCTGGGAGAGCACATGCCTTACAAGCATGGGGTCACAGGTTCGAGCCCTGTTGTTCCCACCACCATCTGGCCCGGTGGTGCAGTCGGTTAGCACGCCAGCCTGTCACGCTGGAGGTCGACGGTTCGA
>JAZNIX010000008.1:0-10003 GCA_045577715.1 Faecousia sp. | reverse complement strand
GCGTTCCGCATCTGCTTCAAGTCGGTTTTGACATAAAAATTCAGGGTCGTGGAGGCATCAGCGTGTCCTAAAATCTCCTGAACGCTTTTGATGTCCGCCCCGCTACTCAGGAGCAGACTGGCACAGGAATGTCGCAGATCGTGCGGGGACACATCAGGAAGCCCCGCAGAGCGGACAAACCGTTTCATCCGACGAGTGATAGCACTGGGATCACGAGGCTCAAAGGGGGCATCAGGACGGCTGAAAACAAAGGCTCCTGACAGCAGGGTGGCGGGATGCTCCTGTTCCTGTTGTTTTTGGAGTTGTTTCAGCAGGGACAGCGTACTTGGAACAACAGGGATGGTGCGGACAGAGTGTGCGGTTTTGGGTTGTGCTACGGTGATACCACTTTCGGGGGTGTAGGTGGTGGAGCGGTTGACAGTCAGGGTGCCGTTTTGAAAGTCGATGTCCGCCCATTGTAGCCCCAAACATTCACCCCGCCGAAGTCCAGTAGTAAGAAGCACTTGTAAGACACAGCGGAACTCAAAATCACAGGCAAGGAGAGCGTTGAAAAAGCGGACTGCTTCATCCTCCGTCAGGGCATCCACATCCTTTTTCGTCACTTTTGGCGGGTCTACTTTCTTCATCGGGTTTTTGTCGATGATGTCTTGCTTCTCCGCATAAGCGAAGATCAAGCCGAGGATGTTGTAGTGGTGTTTGATGGACTTTTCCGCCAAGGGTTTGCCGTCAGGCTTGCGGTAGTCGTTGCGGAGCCATCGGAGGTATTGGGAGATGTGAACGCCTGAAATGTCCGACAGCGGGATACCTTCAAACTGCGGAAGTATCACTTTGAGGATGTTCGTATACATAGCGATTGTGGAGGGGCGGTGCGAGCCGTCCCGCACACACAGGGGGAGCCACACTTCATTGACAAACCCATCAAAGGTATACGGGCGGGAGGGGGAGAACCCCGCCACAACCTTTTCTTCCTGTTCTTTGGCGTAGGCTTGCCTTGCTTCATCCTCCCACAGCACCGCCACCTTTTGGGCTTCTTTCCGAGCCTTTGCGGGGGTGAGTTCGTCGGGCGGATACCAAGTCGTACACTTGAAAACTTGCTTGCCGTCTGCGTCCCGTCCCACGCAAGCCTTGAACTTGAAAGATACGATTTTCTTTCCTTTGATCTTCTCTTGGATGTATGCCATTTTGACCGTCCTTTCGACGGCAAAAAGGGAGAATGCTGACTGGCTTTGTTGACCCTAGTGTTGACCCAAACGAAAACTTGAATTGAAAATGAGTCAAAAAGTTAGAAAAACACCGACTTTTCGGCGAAAAGTCGGTGTTTTGTGGTGGAGATAAGCGGGATCGAACCGCTGACCTCTTGAATGCCATTCAAGCGCTCTCCCAGCTGAGCTATACCCCCATGTTTAATTCGCTGTCAGACAGCTTTTGTATTATAGCATGAAAATAAAAAATGTCAAGAAGAATTTTGCTGTTTTTGGGGAATTCCTTACAGCGCTAACCGGAATCGTTTTAGACAGAGTATTTAGACTTGATTTATGGATTTGGATACCTTACAATAATGTTATGTTGTTAGGAGTGATGACAATGAGAACCAAAACGAATGCAGTAACCGATTGCGCGCAGAAAATTTTAGCACAAGTGCGCAGCGTGATTGTAGGAAAGGACCAATCTTTACTGTGGGTGCTGGCAACTATTTTATCCGGAGGACACATCCTTTTGGAGGATATCCCCGGTGTGGGAAAAACCACCATGGCAGTGGCATTTTCTAAGGTTTTGGGGTTGTCCTATCAGCGCGTGCAGTTCACACCGGACGTGCTTCCTTCCGATGTAACAGGCTATTCTGTTCTGGATCAGGCTACAGGAAAAATGGTATATCAGCCGGGGGCTGTGCTGTGCAACCTGTTTCTGGCGGATGAGCTGAACCGCGCCACATCCCGGACACAGTCGGCATTGCTGGAAGCCATGGAAGAAGGTCAGGTAACGGTGGACGGCGTACGTCACAGTTTGCCCCAGCCTTTTGTGGTGATTGCAACGCAAAATCCCACCGGCGCAGCCGGCACACAGCTACTTCCCGACAGCCAGATGGACCGGTTCACCATTCGGATGCGCTTGGGATATCCCAGTGTAGAGGATGAAACCGCTATGGTACTGCAGCGACAAAAGGGAGAGCCTATGGCGGAGTTAACGCCGCTTCTGTCCCAACAGGATGTACTGGCATTGCAAAAAGTGGTGGAGCAGACCCATGTGGATGAAACGGTGGCCCGGTATGCGGTGTCACTGATAGATGCAACACGTCATCATAAGGCAATTGAGAGAGGGGCAAGCCCCCGGGCAACCTTATCTGTTATTGCTGTTTCTAAGGCAGTAGCACAGCTTCGGGGCAGAGATTATGTGCTTCCCCGGGATGTGCAGGAGGTTTTTTTGCGGACAGTTGCCCATCGGATATTACTGCGCAGTCAGACAGAAGCCCCGGATTCCGAAGCAGAGCAGGTACTGGAAACAATTTTATCCAATGTCCCTGTGCCGAAGGTGCTGTCATGATTTGGCATTGGCTGCTGTATCTGGGCTCGGTTGCCGGGGGCTTGATATTTTTTATTGCCTATCAGCAGTGGTTTTCCTGGTTTGCTTTTGTGGGTGTCCTCTGCCTGCCGGCGGTTAGTCTGTTGGTCAGCCTGCCGGCAATGCTTCGGTTTCGGCTGAAGGGAGGAGAAAACGTTACAGTTTCCTTAGGGGAGCAACGGACAGCGGTGTTTACTGAAGAATGTGGACTCCCGAAGCCCCAGTGCAAGTACCGAATTCGGGTCGCCAGAGCAACCACAGGAGAAAGCTGGTATCTGAAAAGAGGACAGTTTCTTCCTACGGAGCACTGCGGAAAACTGGTGTGCCGTCCGGAACGGACAGGCGTTTATGATTATTTAGGATTGTTCCGGCTGAAAATACAGGGAAAGGCGGCCACCGTTGTTACGGTGCGGCCTGTGCCGGTGAGGGTATCCCGGATGCCAGCGCTGGAGCGGGATATATCTGCTGCTTGGCGGCCCAAGGCCGGAGGCGGTTACTCGGAGAACCATGAACTGCGGCTGTACCGTCCGGGAGACAAGCTGAACCAAATCCATTGGAAATTATCGGCAAAGACAGGAAAAATGATTGTGCGGGAACCTATGGAACTGCTGAAAGGCCGGATTTTTTTGGAAATGGAGTTGAAGGGCACGCCGCAGGTACTGGATCAGAAGTTTGGCCAGTTGCTGTGGGTGAGCAATCATCTGCTGGAGCTGGGATTTTCTCATAATTTACGAGTGTTGACCGGCCGGGGGATCCTGTGTTTTCCGGTAGCCAGTCAAACAGAGCTGGAGCACAGCATCGACATTTTGTTGGGAGAACCTCAGGCGACGGAAGGGTCGGTACTGTCTTCTATATCAGCCTCCTGGAGCTACCGAGTCGGGGGAGGGGAAGCAGATGTATAAAAAATGGTTTTCCTTCCTTGTGTCGGCGGCAATGGCGTTTCTTGTGAGCTTTGGGGGCGCGGCCTGCTTAGCCACCGGCTTTTCTATGAATAGCGGGGGTTTTCCGGGGCTGGATATTATGGTGCCGGCAAATTTGGGAACGGTTGCGCTGTTATGCGCTCTGGTATCTTTGGCGGCGGGTGGATATTTTTGCCTGCCGAAACGCTGGAGATACTTGCCGCTTGTGTTGTTACTGGTATTGGCAGGATACTTATGGCACAGGGAAATCGTCAGTGATGCCGTGGAGGCAGTACTATACCGGATAACCGGCGTTTACAATCTTGGCTATCATTGGGGCGTAATTGGATGGACGGGGGAGGACCCTGGTACAGTATCGCCGGATTTGGGGCTGTGCTTACTGACGGCAATTCCAGGAGTGCTGACTGCCGGGACAGTCCGTTACGGAAAAAACAAATTGGCGGCAGTGCTTATAGGAAGCCTGCCTTTGGTTGCCTGCTTGGTGGTTACGGATACAGTGCCGGATAGCTGGTGCTTAATGGCAATTTTGACTGGCCTGCTGCTGTTGGTTTTCACTGCCGGCACAGGAAAAAGAGATGCGGTTTCCGCCAACCGGTTAACGGTATTGCTGTTGATTCCGATTCTTTTGTTTCAGTGCTTTCTGTTTTGGGCCATTCCCCGGGCCCATTACGAGGTGCGGATGAATCAATTTCAGCAAAGGATTCTTAGCTGGTTTCAGACGCTTCCCTTTGTGCAGATGGGCGCGGACGGAAATTTAGGAATACAGGTGGGCGATTCCGTTTCCAATGCAGTGGATTTGTCCGCTATTGGCCCGCGAGGGGTGCTGACCTACCCGGTGATGACGGTGAAAGCTTCCAAAGGCGGCACACTGTATTTACGGGGTCAGTCCATGGAAGCCTACAACGGCATATCCTGGCAGTCCGTAGACAACGGAGGAAAGGATGGCTGGCCTACGGGATTGCTGAAAGATGTGGGCGCGGTAACCGTGAATACAAGAGGCGGCCAGGAATTGTTTTATTTTCCCTATTATCCCGGCGGTCAGCTTTGGACAGAGAATCCGGGTCTTACCCAGGGACGTCTGTACAATTCGAACCGGGAAAAAACCTATACCTTTCAGCAACTAGAGCCAAATTACTACAACCAGGTGGTGCTGTCAGAGTCGCTGCGAGAACAGTGCCTGCAGCTACCTGCCAGCAGTCTTCAGGGGGCACAAAGACATTTGGAGGCACTGCCGGTTAATTTACTGACAGCTTCGGCAGAAACAGTGGCAGAGGCTGTGGCGGCCTATGTGAAAAGCACCGCAGACTACAACCTAAATACTCCGAAAATGCCAACGGGGACAAGTGACTTTGCCATGTGGTTTTTGGAGTCCTCGGATACCGGATACTGCGTACATTTTGCCAGCGCGGCTACGGTATTGATGCGGGCGGCAGGTATTCCGGCCCGGTATGTCAGCGGTTATGTGTTGACGGCAAGTGCAGGGAATGCGGTGACGGTGACGGCAGAGCAAGCCCACGCATGGGTGGAATACTTTGACCCGATGTGGGGCTGGCGAATTCTGGAGGCGACCCCCGGTGAGGAAGTATCCGTGACGGAGCCCACCGTTCCGGAAACGACACAACAGGAGCAAACCGTACCTGCGACCCAGCCGGGACCGAGGCCCACGGAGGAAAATACCTATCCTAAGGATACTACACCCAATGCCCCTGCTGAAAAACCGGGGGAAAAGGTGAACCTTGAGGCGTTCTGGCGGGTGCTGAAAATCATCGGAGGAATTCTGCTGGGATTGGGCTTGGTGGCCGGACAGTATTTACTGCGGCTACGCCTTCGCCATAACCGGATGACTGCCGGTGACAGCAATCGGCAAGTGCTGGAACGGTGGCGGGAAGTGATGCGAATGTGCACAATTTTGCGCTGGACACCGCCGAAGCACCTGTTGGAGTTGGCAGAGAAGGCAAAATTCAGCCAGCATATTTTAACGGCAGAGGAGCGAAGGCAGTTTTCTGTGTTTCTGGAAAAGGCCAGAATTGCGCTGGCGGAGAAACCCTTTGTGCTTCGCTGGGCAATTCGGCTGATTTGGGCCGTTGCATAATGGTAGAATAAAGTAAGCATCGGGGTCAGGCATTTGCCTGACCCCGATGTAATATGTAAAAAATTAAATATATTCTTCCTCGTAGTTGATATCCTTCAGAGCCTGGCGGAAAGCAGCCTGCTCTTCTGCGGTGAAGCGCTTCTGGGGATAAACCTGGTAGCCACAGTCGAAGCCAAGCATTTCCAGAGCATCCTTGATGCCCACCACAACACCGAATTTAATCAGGATTTCAATGAGCCGGTTTGCCTTGAACTGCGCTTCCTGCGCATCAGCCAGGTTGCCGGACTTGAAGCTGTTATAAATCCTGGTAAAGAGCTTAGGCATCAGGTTGTAGGTTGCACCGATACCACCGTCTGCGCCCATGCTCAGGCCGCACAGCAGGCATTCGTCGGGTCCGTTGATCACGTTGATATTTCCGCCCCGCAGAGCCTTGATGCGATGCATGGTGAAGTAATCATAATTGGTCCATTTCAGACCGATCATGTTGGGAATCTCCATCAGCCGGTCCACCATGTCCCAAGTGATGTTAACACCGGCCAAGGGGGAGGCATACATCAAAATGGGCAGGCCGGAGGCATCGGACAGGGCCTTGTAGTAATCTGCGATTTGTGCCTCGCCGTAGTGGACAAAGAAGGGGGGAACGGAGGAAATGGCATCCATACCGACTTCGCCGGCGTGCTTAGCCAGTTCTACTGCGGTCTTCAGGTCGATGGCGCCAACATGGGCAATCAGATGGCAACGGTCGCCGGCTTCGTCCTTAGCGATTTCCACAATCCGCTTACGGGTTTCCTTCTGCAGCAGAGGACCTTCGCCGGTGCCACCGGTCAGGTAAAAGCCGCTGAAGCCTTCCTTCAGGTGCCAGTTCATTAAGCGCCGCATGGAATCTTCTTTTACATTTTCATTTTCATCAATGCAGGAGACCAATGCGGACATAACGCCTTGAAATTTTACGTTATCTTGGTTCATGATATACACTCCTTAAGTAAAATAGGGTAAGAGCCGACGGTATTTGAGCAGATTGAAAGGGCAGCATTCTGTATTTAGAGGCGGAGAATGTCTCCAATGCAGGAGCCCTCTCAAAAAGGCGCATACTCTCTTCCAAATTATAACATAAGCGGAACAAAAAAACAATACTAAATACGGCCATTTTAAGAATACTGATGGCAGATATTCGTTGTTTGTGACCCTCTGCAAGGCTGTTGCAACTTACTATTCGAATCTCCGGCGCAAAAAAGCAGATGCCCGAAAGGGCATCTGCTTTTTTGGTGATCCGCCGGAGATTCGAACTCCGGACCCATTGCTTAAAAGGCAATTGCTCTGCCAACTGAGCTAGCGGATCGTTGGCTGGGATGGCAGGATTTGAACCTACGAATGCCAGAGTCAAAGTCTGGTGCCTTACCGCTTGGCGACATCCCAATATGCTGGGTGCCCAGCATCGGACACGCTAGGTATTATAACACAGCTTTTTCTGTTTTGCAATAACTTTTTTTGCGATTTATAAAAAGACTGGGACACCGCATAAGCAGTGTCCCGTTTGGTATTATTGCAGTCCGAAATAACGCAAAGCGTTATTGGCACAGATGTTTTCTACAATCTTCTTCAAGGACGCATCGTGGTTGGGATATTCGCCGTTTTCAACCCAGTTGCCAATGAGATTGCAGAGGATACGGCGGAAATAATCGTGCCGGGCATAGCTCAGGAAGGAGCGGGAGTCGGTGAGCATACCGATGAAATTGCCTAGCAGGCTTAGGTTCGCCAGAGAGCACATCTGCTCTTCCATGCCGGACTTGGTATCGTTGAACCACCAGGCAGAGCCGTGCTGAATTTTCCCGGGGATGGAGCTATCCTGGAAGCAGCCCAAAATGGTGCCCAGCTGCTCGTTGTCCGCAGGGTTCAGAGAATAGAGAATGGTCTTGGGACATTTGCCTTCCATATCCAGTTCGTTCAGCAGTTGGGCAATGTTGCCGCCACAGGTGTTCTGGGCGATAGAATCCACACCGGTGTCCGGGCCCATCTTCTGGAAAATGCGGGTGTTATTGTTACGCAGGCAGGAATAGTGAAGCTGCATGGCAATGTCCAGACGGTGGTAGGCCTTGCCCAAATGCACCAGAAGGGTGGTTTGGTAGCCGTCAATTTCCTGAACAGTCAATGCTTCGCCTCGGAGCGCCTTCTGATAGACAGCATCCGCTTCTTCCAAGGTGCAGGGCTGGTAGGGGATATAGTCCAAGCCGTGGTCGCTGGCTTTACAGCCGTGGGCGTGGAAGAATTCTAGGCGCTGTGTCAGAGCATCCAGAATCTCCTGAATGTTGGAAAGCTGGGCTTTGCCTACGCTCTTGGCCAGCTGCTGCATATAGGCAAGATACCCGGCCTTTTGGATATTGATGGCCTTATCCGGGCGATAGGAGGGGGCAACAATGACAGAGAAGCTGGGGTCAGCAGCGATTTTTTCATGCCATTGCAGGTCGTCAATGGGGTCGTCGGTGGTGCCGATGAAGGCAACATTGGATTTGCGAATCAGACCCCGGGCGGTCATGTCCGGATTTTCCCGAAGCATTTTGTTGCAATGATTCCAAATTCGTTCTGCACTCTCCAGAGTCAGGGTTTCATATACACCGAAGAACTGCTGCAGCTCCAGATGGCACCAGTGATACATGGGGTTGCCGATGGCCATTTCCAGAGTTTCGACAAATTTCAAGAACCGGGCATAGGGGTCTTGGGTGCCGGAAACATAGTCTTCCTCCACGCCGTTGGAGCGCATCAAGCGCCATTTATAATGGTCGCCGGCGTAGTTGCCGCCTTCCTGCAGACCGCCCAGCCAGACCTCTACCAGATTGTTAAAACGGCGGTCTTCGTAAATCTCCTTGGGATTTAGGTGGCAGTGATAGTCCACCAGAGGCATTTTGCAAGCATAGTCGTGGAACAGGTGCTTTGCAGTTTCGGTTTCCAGAAGGAAATCCTTGTCCATAAAAGTTTTCATAAATCGGTTGCTCCTTTATATTAAATGCTATAACATTGCGTTACGGATATTATCTCGGCGGTTGGATATAGCGCTCATGGCTACGGGGAGACGGTCGGGCATGGACACCGGAAACCAAACCCAGCATGGCGTAAATGGTGACGATGGAGCTGCCGCCGTAGCTGATAAGAGGCAGGGTTAGGCCGATAACCGGCACCACGCCGATGCACATACCGATATTAATACAAATCTGGAAAATCAAGGCAGATGCCGCGCCAAAGCAAACCAAACGGCGCATAAAATCGTTGCTGTGGACACCTACCCAAATACACCGGGCCACCAGTGCCAGGAGGGCAAGAATCACCAGGGCGCAGCCCACGTACCCCAGCTCCTCGCCAATGGAGGAGAAGATAAAGTCCGTGTGCTGGGCCGGCAGTATACCGGCTTGGGTGCGGTTTCCTTCAAACAGGCCCTGCCCCATCATGCCGCCGCCGGTGAGAGATTGCAGACTGTGCTTTGTATGGTAGCGGACATCAATGCCCTGAGGGTCAATACTGGGGTCGAAAAGCATAAGAATTCTCTGCTTTTGACGGTTGTTCATAAAATGATTCCAATAAAAGGGTCCGCCAAGGGCAAGCACACCGGCTCCGAACAGAAACCAAATCAGCTTGACGCCGCCGGCAAAGGCCATGCCGATGAATACGAATACGAAAATCAGGGTAACACCCAAGTCCCGGGAAATGACTAGATTCAAAGCGGCCAACAGACCCAAATGGAAGGCCATGTGAAGCACGGACCGGGGTGAGGACAGATGATTCTGATGGGAATTCATAACGGATGCCATAATCAGTATAAGAAATATTTTGCAAATTTCTGCAGGCTGAATAAAAAAGGGCAAAAAGGAGAAGTTCAGCCAGCTTCGGTTACCGGTATTATTGTCCGTGCCGAAAGGAATCAGCAATAAAAGAAGAAAGATATTAATCCCGACTAACCAAATTCGATGTTCTGAGAAAAATTCCAAATCGATGGAGGAAACGATGGCATAAAGCAGAACGCCCAGAACCGTAGCGCCCATCTGGACCACAATATATCTGGTGGAGCTGCCAAATTTTTCTGCGCCGGTAACGCTGGAGAGCACCAGACAGCTAAAGGCGGAGATTGCCAGACATAAAACGAGAAGCACCATATCACCGGTGCGGAAGAAATTTTTCCAAAAGCCTTGGATTTTATGAATCAATTCCCGCAAGCAATCGCCTCCTTTCAACCAATGTATTGTACCATTAAATGCAAAAAAAGTAAAGGGAGGAATTGTGGCGAGGATGTGAACATTGGTGTGATAAATGATCGTTTAGCTTATCGCCAAGGCTCCCCTTGTCAGGGGAGCTGTCACGCGAACAGCGTGACTGAGGGGTAGTTTCTCTCCCTCCGTCTTCGCCTTTGGCGAAGCCACCTCCCTCGTCAGAGGGAGGCTTTGGT
>JAZNIX010000007.1:0-44381 GCA_045577715.1 Faecousia sp. | reverse complement strand
TCATCTTGAATAAATCTTGAATTACGACGAAACACTGTATACCAACTGACACATAATGTATTTTTATTCGTGATTTTGGTGCTATTTAGTCCACTTTATCCATATGTATTCATTCTGTCCACCTCCTGAGGCCATGGCATTTAAGAGGTCCGCGGTTCGATCCCGCTTAAGGAATTTGGGATTCCTCAGCGGCAAATTTTATCGCTTTTTATAGATCACAAGCGCGGGGTTTGCGCCGTCCTGTTCGTAGGTGCAGATGAGGATATATGTGATACCCCTATTGTATCATTGGGCGCGTCGCTTCACAAGCAACCCGCTGTTACTACCAGTGCGACATATTCCAATTTGGCGAGCAACTATGCCTTACTTCATGCAGAATTGTGCCAACTCACAATTTCTTTTGTAGTTGTCGGTCAAATAACTAGAAACGGAATTTTCGTCCTTTTCCTGTACCATTTTATAAGCCGCTTTGAGTGGTACATCTCTAACCTCTTGCCTAGCCACCATCTCTGCATACTTATCCTCGGAAAAGGTTCGTTTCCAACTTGCTTGCGCATCAGCATGTTGCTTCAAGATTGCAGACATGGTCTGCTCTGCTTCTATCCATTCGCCAGCAGCTAAATGTGCATCGAATCGCAAATCGTCGTTAGGAACAGGCCAGATTTTATACATTGCCTTAGCAGCCAAGGATTGGCTTGTCATATCATTCAGCCACGGTAGCACTTTCTCTGTTAAGATATGCACTTGCTGTTCAGGAGTGAAAAAGTATTTCCAATGCTCTCCATTTTCGTCCCGTAACCACTGTTTTGGTTCAACCATAACAGGAAATCCATCATAGAGAAATTGCCCATTATCCGTCTTTGTGAAACGATTTGGAGAAAGATAATAGTCCACAAAACGAAGGTCAATAAAACTGGCGATACTTGCTCTTGGAATGCACCCACCGGAAGTAAACCATTCTGGGTATAGCCTTCCGTACATCGAGAAAACGCCAACACTCAAATCATGCACTCTGTGACCACGTTGACGTTCAAATTTTAGCACCTGTAAGACACCGTCACCCCATACCCTGAAGAAAGCAGCGCCACGTCGCACAAACCCTGTTCCTTGAAGAGCATTTTTCAGTAAAGTTGCATGGTTCATTCTTATCATCCCGCATACTCTCCTTTCAAATTCAAGTTGCGATCTGTTAGAGAAATTCCTGTTTATCGAACTGTTCGACATATTGGAATTTATCTATGTGCTTTATAATCGATTCCTGCTTTTCTCGCTTCCTATCTTTCATTATAAACGGATAAATCTTCACTCTGCGGATAACCTGCTCTGAATTTATCAACCAGTTCTTTTTTCTTGCTGAAGAACAGCGTCAAGGAAGAATCCCAAGGGACAATCTCTATTGTTGCCAGTGGATGCTGCATAGATATGGGGTTGTGCCAGAATCCCGGATATTCATCTGCTTCAGGAAAAGGATATTCCAACACTTTTTCCAACGGAATATCCTTTTCAAAACCGGAAAGAACAGCCCAAATCCATTGAATATGCTGCTCCTGTACGATTTCAGTTAACGCATCTCCGCTGATCCAACAATACCCCTGCTTTAAGAATTCGTCTTCAACTCGGTTTGGGCGATTGCAGTCACACGCTGTAATCAGCCAATTATAATTCTTCTGGGCGTTGTCGATAGCATCAAAAAGCTTTGGAAGATAAGTATAATACTTTTCCCCTTTTTCGTTTATAGCTCCATATACCATATCGTTTCTCCTTCCTTTTCATTTTCTTCCCCTTTTCGGTGCGGGCAGTTCTTCAGCAAATGCGTATTTCTTTATTTCTTTGTCAATTCGTAACTCATATCCACCAGGAACTTAATCTTTTCATCCTCCACTGTGCCGTCCAATGCCACCGTGAGCCAATGGGTCTTATTCATATGCCAGCCAGGGTAGATGCCCGACTCCATGCGGAAGGAGCCGATTAGTCTGGTATCGCATTTCAGATTCACAACACTGATTTCATTTTCTCCCTCAAGCCCCAGATTTTTTTCGGAGATGTCCATGATCACGGCGAACCACTTTCTGTTCCTATTGTGCCGGAACACAAGAAAACTGGGATGCTTGGCAAAGAGCTGCTCGCCCTCCGAACCGTAAGTGTCCGTCAGATAGACGGCCAATTCTTCTCTGGTCATTCTTTTACCGTCTCTTCTTTCACCGCCAGCCCGAGATACAGGGCATAGCCACCACCGATCACCGCAAGCAAAATGCCGGAGGTAATTTCTCTTTGGGCTGTCATAGCTGCTTCATTGGCAAAGGCACTGAGTCCGTTGAAAACGCTGTGGGTGAGGATACAGGGTATCAGGCTCTTGGTCCTGCAATAGATCATCACGAAGGCAAAGCCGATGGCGATGGCATACACCACCTGCAAAAGATTCGGAAGCCACTCCGCCCCGGAGCCATTAAAGAGGTTCACGATATGTCCGATGCCAAAGGTTACACTGGAAACAATGATGGCAGTTTTCACGCCGTTCTTGGCCATGGCCTTGAACAACAAACCCCGGAAGATCATTTCCTCCAAAAAGCCCACGCAGAACATGGACAGGACATACAGCACCGTTTCCAGCGGCGACAGATTCATGGCCGTGCCGTACCACAAATTCGCCGTCAGTAGAAGAAACAACGGCGCATAATACAGCATTTTTGCGGCAGGCAGCTTGGGCTTGCAAAGGCCGTATTTTTCCGTCAGACCGTTCTTTCGGACAAAGAAATACAAACCTGCGGACATTGCGATCAGAATCGGCAAGGTCACAAGCTTTTCGATGCCAAAATCTGCCGAAATATTATCGCCTGTGGATGCAAGAACAACATAGGCAACGATC
The DNA here is from genome assembly GCA_045577715.1 of Faecousia sp. Taxonomy (GTDB): domain Bacteria; phylum Bacillota; class Clostridia; order Oscillospirales; family Oscillospiraceae; genus Faecousia. The sequence continues at coordinate 41,515 of JAZNIX010000007.1, read as the reverse complement.
CACGCCACCGCAAACCAAATCTCGCTTTTCTCATATAGCTTTTTGAACATATGTATCCCTCCCTTGTCTTGAAAACATTATATCGCATTTTTCCGGGAATCGCAACAAAAAGCGGATGCCGAAGCATCCGCTGTTGCCTATTATAGATGGGCGAGATAGATATAAATGACCTGCTTGGCGAGAGCACCTGTGCCCTCGCCGCCGACTTTGTCGATGTTTTCCGTCATACTGCCACCACCGGCGTACAGAAAGATAAGGTCGGTTAAGATGGGCTTATGATTCTTTTGGCCTATGCAAATAACAGCCCTCGTCGTGGGAGAAGATGATGCCGATAGTCTGCAGGCAGGAATAGACGATGGCAGAACCCACAAAGGGCATTTTTTAAATTGCACCATTTGCATCTTTTCTTGCACACCATCATCTGCTTCATTTCACATTACCAAACAAACGGTATCAAGCGATACTTAACTTTCTGCTTATATTCCCGGTAGCCGGGCAGTTCTTTTTCCAGAAATGCTTCCTCGTGTTTGATTCGCTTTGCGATGATAAAAGGGTAGACTGCAAAAATCAAAAGCGCATACACAGAGCCCAGCACAATAGGCATGGACAAAAACAGCAGAAGCGTTACACTATACATAGGGTGTCTGACGATGCCGTACAACCCCGTGTCAACGACCCTTTGGTTTTCTTGCACCTCGATGGTGCGGCTAAGGTATGTATTCTCTCTCAACACCTCAGCATAAAGCATGTACGCAATTAGAAAAACCGCCGCACCGCCGATAGAAACACCCACGGGGAGCCTATACCAACCAAAACGAACCCCCAGCCCTGCAACCATGAAGCCTGCCAAGAACATCAGTCCGCTAAGCTTTACAACAAGGCTCTGCTCTTTTTGTTTTTCTTTTGCATCCAGTCTGCTCTTTAACAGGCCCGGATTTTTGAACATCATCACAATGCCTGCCCCAAACATAGGCACAAATAAAATGCCCATCAGCAGCCAGCCATTGAAAAAGAAAAATGTGCCTGCAGGCAGGAACAAAAGCGCGCCTACCAAAACAACGCCCAACAGAAACTTGGCAATCGCCCCAACAAACAACTTCCCGGTCATAAAAATCGCCTCACAGTCTCAATATTTCTCCGTTTAGGATTACTCCCTTCTGCCCAGGTGTAATTCCTCTGCATATTCCTTCATGGCTTCAATGCAAATGGATGCCACATCCCGGACCTCCATACCCAGCATTTCGCAGCCCTGCCTGATGACCTCCCGGTCGCATTTGGCCGCGAACTTTTTATCCTTAAACTTCTTCATAAAGCTGGAAACTTCCATATCCGTAATGCCGGCAGGGCGCATTCTAGCCGCCGCCTGGATAATGCCGGTAAGCTCGTCCACGGTAAATAAGGATTTTTCCAGGAGCGTAATCGGCTCTACATCATTGCAGTGGCCGTAGCCGTGGGCAAGAATGGCGCGAACCTCCTCATCCGTAAGGCCCGCTTCTTTCAAAGGTGCTTCCGTGTGCTTCAAATGTTCCTCGGGATGCTGCTGATAATCATAATCGTGGAGATACCCAATGGCCATCCAACGCTCTGTGTCCTCCCCAAAATGTTTGGCAAGGCCGCCCATAGCAACCATCACATTTTTTGCGTGAAGGTAAAGATGCTCCTCGGTGGTTGTCGCGGCCAATAATTCCTTTGCTTTTTCCAGTGTCAGCATGATTATTTCTCCTTTATTTTTCCAGCCGTTATGTCCGGCAAGTATTTATCGCTGCAGTGTTCTTCTATTATACAGGAAACTGAAACAAAAATCCACAAAAACAGAACCACCATTTTCATATGAATCCTTCCTTTTGGTTTGCATCTATATCACAGCAAGCAATCAATTCCAAAATACATAGTAAAACACCTCCCGGGAACCCGAGAGGTGTTGGTTTTAAGCGCCGTTTGTGGGCTGTGTTGTCTCAGAAGGGGTGGTGTTTTCCGTTGGCGGTGGTGTGCCGACAATTCCGTTATTTACAATAATTTTCGGCTGATTTTTCTCATAATTCCCCCAAAATGCAAAAAAACTGTACTTTTCTGCACTTTCGGGGTAAAATGTAAAGGTCAGTGACTGCCCCGGCGCAAGAAGCTCCGGATAAACGCTGTCGTTGATTTTGAAATATCCCTTGCTGGCGGTGCCAATTGCCTGCACAGTAACCGTATACCCCTTTCCCTGTTCAAGAAAATAACCGCCGTCCACCGATAACACCGGTGTTTCTCCGTCTTTCACTTCCACCTGGATTTGAAAATTCGCCGCTTCCATTTTCACTGCGGGGGTGGAAACCGAAGCGGTAAACCAGGCGTAAGTCGTGCCTGCAAGACAGATGGCACTCAAAATAATCCCCAGAAAGGAAGGCAGCAGCAGCTGCACGATGGGGTCTGTTTTCGTTTCTTTGGCAGCAATTTCTTCCGGCGGTGGGGTTTTTAGATATTTGGGTTTGTAAAAAAGACGCACGGTGCCATTCTCCTTTCTGAAAAATGAGTCGGCAACCAAAAGGCACATTCGTATGATATGCCCTTTGGTTGCCCCTCGCCCGATTGGCGAGAGGACTTTAAGGAAATGAAGAAAAGGAAAACAAAAAACAAACGTTTTTTGTTGCAGGTGGAAAATATTTGCCATGGGCAAGCAAAAGGTACAAAACGATGCTTATGCCCTTTGCTTGCCGCACCATCTGCGCCCATGGTGCGAAAAAGTAACGATTTTCTGGGTATCCCCCACCCGGCGAACCGGGTGGGGAAATCATCTTATATCGTTGATTCTATATTAATTCTGGAAACCACCGAAGGTTGCACCAGCAGGTGCGCCGGTGATGACACTCTTGCTGATGGTGCCACGGGCGCAGTAGAAGGTGTAGCTGTCAGAAGCAATAGTGGTGTTGCTTAGAGTAACACCCTTTTCCGCAGTAAAGTCATAGCGGAGGATGATAGCACCGCTGTCATCTTTTGTATTGGTGTTAACCAAAGTGCAGCCGGAAATGACCAAGGGACCGCCGTTACCGCGGATACAGTACTCGCTAGCGTTAATGGTGCAGCCCTTCACCGTAGTTCCTGCAGACTGGTTATTAATGCCGCCACCAGCGTTGATGACACAGTCCTCAACAGTCAGGTCAGTGATATATGCACTAATAAAGCCTCCGTTACCATTGGAATTGCAGTGAATGACCTTGAAGTTTTTCGCACTGGAACCGCTGCCGGACTGAATGCCATAACCCACACCGGTGAAATCACAGTTTTGCACCGTCACGTTGCAAGCATAGCGGGTAGCTGCAGCGCCACCTTGGTTACCCAATGCAATCGCATAGGTGGCGCCGGTATTCACCTCAAAGACAAAACCGTCAATCACGACTGCCTTATTTTCATATGTGCTGTTGCCGTCAATGAGGAAAATATTGCCTGCATCGTTCTTCACAAACTTAACATTGCCGGTGTTGACAGCCTTCAGAGTCAGTGCGGCCTGCGTGTTTTGAACAAGGGTAAAGGACTCATTGGTAAAGACGTTGTCAAGCACAAAAACGGTCATGTCTTCTGTTGCATTGGCGTAAGCCGCCAATGCGTTTCTCAGGTCTGCAGCATCGTAAACTGCCATGCCGTAGACGCCGTTAGTGCTTACAGTGCCGTTTACAGTGGCATTTACCTTGCCGATGAAAGCGTTTTCATTGCCGTAGGAAGCCTTTGTCGGCATATCGTTGTAATCCACAGCAATGGTTGCACCTGCTGCAACAGTCACACCGACAGTACGTTCACCGGCAGTATTTACGCCGAAAATAGCACCTGCACCAGCATAGGCTTCGTCATAAACAGCAGAATTCATGTAGGATACGGAGTTGTTACCGGTAATAGTAACATTCTCAATGGTGCCTTCTTCCGCATTACCGGCGATGATACCGGCCTGCTCACCGGCAACCGTAACATTGTTCAGGGTTACGTTCTTCAAGGTGGCAGCACCCAGATAACCGGCAAAGCCGCTCTTTGCAGTGGCATCCATGCCACAGTTTAGGTTGGAGACGGTATGCCCCTGGCCGTCAAAGTTCGCCCAGTGCATTGTAATGGGAGTCCAAGTGTAGTCAGACATATCTACATCGGCAGCCAGTTTGAAATGAATGATATTGGACTCGCTGGGCCCGGCCGTAGCAATGATATCATTGATTGCCATCATGCCCTCTGCGGTGTCAATGGTATAAGTCTTTGTTGCAGCATCATAGGCAATGGGGTTTAAGCCGTTGATGAACACATTTTCAGGCTTCTTGCAGACATCCTGTGCCTTGCAGTTGGCATACTTGATGTTGCCGCCCCAGAAATTAAAGTATGCGTAGGTATCTTCCTCACTGGGATAAGCATCGCAGGGATTTGCATTCAACTCAACCTTGTCATTTTCATCCACAGTCACATTGTAAGCGTTCACAACTGTGCCGCGTTTATCTGCCATGGGATGGAACTGATCGTCGTCATATTTGTTGCAGTTATCCAGCAAAATTGCAGTACCGCCGGCAGTCTGGGTTTTCACATCATAAAGATTTACGGTAATGTTGTACTTTGCATAAATAGCAGCAGCCCAATCATGACTTGTCTTTACAGTAATATTCTTCAGATTGATTACCACATCGGAGTCAGGAGTGGTGCTGTCCTGAAGAACAATGCCATACTTAGCGCCTTCAATTACAACATCCCCCTCGCCTATCAGGGTGAAGGACTTGCCGTTGAAACGGGATGTCTGACCATCGTTCAGCTTATAGAGGCCGGCAGAGGCAAAGATAGCAGCGCCATCCTCTGCATTCATGATGGTGTTCCACAGTGCAGTACCGTTGGCCTCAGGAGTCTTGGTAGCATCATAGGTATAGCGAACAATCAGATTCTCATCATAATCCGGGCCGAAGGAGTCATTCTCATGACCCACCTGAGTAGCAAAAACGCTGATACCAAAGTCGATGGTAGGAATGACATCGCCGCGGTAGTTCGCTTCGTTGCCCACAGTCTCGGGCATCCACACGATCATAGCAATATTCTTGCTCTGATTGGGCTCCAGCTTTGCGCTGTTAGATGTAAACAGGGCAGAGAACTTGGTGGCGTTGGTAGCTGCAGCCAGAGCCTCTTCACGGCTTGCGTACTTATCCGTGTAGTCCACAACAGCCAGTTGCAGATGCTCGGACAGCTTGAAGGTGTCCCCAGCCATGTTGACAGCAGTGGTTTCAGAGAGGATATTCATTGCCAGCTCGTAAGTAAGTGCCAGCGTACCTGCGTTTTTAACCTGCAGGTAAGCCACTTCTACATGACCGGGCTCCCACAGACCCTTTACAGATCCATCGGGGGTAACAAAAATATCGTCATCGCCCTCAATAGAATTGCCATCTACATCATTCAGTTCAACATCCAGGTTGCCGGCAATGATTTGGTTTCTGCCGGTACTGGCCGTGTCAGTAAACCATGCAAAAGTGGTGCCCACCAGCATGGAGCAGCAAAGCAGAAGACTTAAGCAGCTCATCAGCAATGCTTTTTTGGTTGTGTTCTTCTTCATTATAATAATCTCCTTGCAAATATAGTCGGCTTTATAAATGGAACTCAGGTGGAACACGAACTGCCTGAGCTTCCACGGTACATCCCGGGGTAAAGTCGCCAAAAACCGGTCGGGACGTCAGGTTGGTGGATAGACGGATATATATGCAGTCCTCTCGGTGCGCAACGCCGTTCGAACATAACATAACGAATCTATTCCCCAGATGCCTCTTTTTCTGCCAGCCTGGCTTTCAGCTGCTCCAACTCCTCCATCATCCGTTGCATTTCCGCACTGGGGTCGTAATGTTCGGGGTCTGTGGGGTCGTCAGGGTCAGGCGCTGCAGGCTGGGGCTCGGCAGGCTTTCCCTGGACCGCTTGCATGGCAAGGAGCGCCTCCATCATCCGCTTAGACTCCTCCCGTTCTGCCGCCAGTGCTGCTCGCTCAGCCGCCAATTCCGATCGTTGCTCCGCCTGATACTGGCGGAAAACCCGGACGGTTTGGATGCCCTGTATCAAAATCAATCCCAAAAAAGGCAAAAGAATACACACAATATAGCCCGGTGTGGTTTTCAAAAACTGGAAGAAATGTCCCACATTGGGAATGGCAAACTGATATTTTCCCAGAATATAGGGATACGTCACCACCTTTTCGTCATCAGTGTCGGTGGAAGTACCGTAAGTGATAAACCCGGGATTGCCCTCCGCGTCTTTCGTGAGTGTCCGAATCTTATGGGTAACGGTTTCTCCGTAATTGTGCTCGTTCGTGGAGATGTAGGAGATGATGTCCCCTACCGCCAGGGTGGTTGGGTCTACCTCCCGAACCAGCACCAAGTCACCGGCATCGAAATCCGTTGCCTTCATGGAATCCGACAAAGCGACAAAGGCCTTGTATCCGAAGAAATCCCGGTCCGTCCGGTCAAAGGTAGCCACAGATACCACTGTAAAAACCATCATTGCCACCGCCGCCACCAGCAATATCCAGGTAACTGCGGTTTTCATAATGCGCCAAATCTTCTGCATAGACACTCTCCTTAAACGTTCCTGTTGCCCTTACCCAGGGGTTAATGGAAGGATTTATCGGGGTTGTTTTTCGTTTGCACTGCCTCGGCGCAGAAATCAAAGGACAGGCTCAAGTTTTGCGCCTCATTTCCCCTTTCCTCGGGAAAATGGAAGACGATTTGCAACTGTTTTCGCTCCTTCAACTTCAAAACATCCTCTGCCGCGGAGACATTCTGCTGCAGCAGTTCATTGGGTGTGCCCTCAAATAGCACATTTTGACCGTCTTTTATCTGAATCTGCAACACATCCGCAAGGCCGCCGGTGACATTGTCAAAATAGAGCCGGTAGTAAACATCGTAGGTGCTGTTGTTTTCAATGAAAAACTCTTTTACCACCGTCATACCCGGCTCAAACAGGAATTCATTTTCCTGAATCACCGGCTTGCCGTCGTTGAGATTGATTTCCACCTTACCGGTGCGGAAAAAGTGATTTTCCACACTGACCGTCGCCCAAACCAACGCAAAGGTGGTGATACACAGGCACAGGGCAAGGATGATGATTGCCGCCAGGCCTGCAGTGAGTTTTTTTGCAGTTTTATCGGTCTGCATTTCGCGCCTCCCTCTGTCTGCGCCCCACAGTCAGCAAAATGACCGCAATAAGAGAAACGGACATCACACCAAGCCAAAGCATGAGATTGGCAGAATCTCCCGTTTCGGGAGGGTCTAAATTTCCTGTTTCCTCTACCCACCATCGAAAATCTGCCTTTAATTCCTTTTCCATGTACGCATTGCCTACACTGGTTTCCAGATAGACGCTGATTTCATAGAAAAGGGAACTGACGGTGCTTTTATCCGTCTGCAGGGTGTGGTCAATACGCTCCGGCATATCCCGCATAAGCCCGTCATAAAGGGTCTTTCCGGTGTTTTTCAGTACCACCCTTACTTTCAGCACCTGGGCTAATGTTTCATAGCCCGGTCTGATATCCGTCCGAAACCGGACGGTCACAGTGTCCTTATGGGAAACTTCCACGCAGTAATACTTGGTTTCCTTATCTCCGGGGAACATATTCCCCATGTAGAAAGGGGTATTGTCTTGTGCATTTTTGCTATGTAGCCGTAGAACCGTTGCTACCTTCTGTCCCTGGGTGGGCCCAGTTTCTACCGGCTTGCTTTCGGCTTGAGTAGGTGTTGTTTCTGTGGGCTCGCTTTCCGTCTGGGTAGGCACTGTGGCATCGCCGGAAACGGCAGGTGGCTCGGAAGCCCCTTGGCTTTCACCCTCAGACTGAATGATATTTTCCGGAATCACTACAGACGTCGGTTCGGTTCGGACAGAAAGATGATATATCAGCACCCCTGCGAGGCTTAAAAGACTCAGCCCCAGCAAAACTGCCAGGATAACAATTATCACTTTGATTCCTTTTCCACTCTTTTTATCCATAAGACAAACCTCCTTTCATGCAGCTTTTTCACCGGATACAAATCTTCAGAACCCTATATCCTATGCCTATGCCCTGTCAAAATCCCTTGGCATTTTGACCAGAATCTTATGCTCCGTGCCGGTGTTTATTCTCACAGCAGGCAGAAATTGCGGTGTAAACATTTCTAAAAACCCGCTGCGCTGTTTCCTCCGTGTTTGGAAGGATGCCGTTGGCCACCTGCATGGCAAATTCATACAGCGAATTAAAAATCATATAAAGCATTGTCGCCGGCTCTTCCTTTGTATGGAACGTGGGATAAAGCATCTGTGTCAGTCTGCTCACCCATTTCCGGTGGTCCTCCAATGCATATTTTGAAAAACCCGGAGAATTATAATAGTAGACTAAAAATTTACAAATATCGGGGTTGTCTGTCAGGTACTTCCATGCGGCGCGGATGACGTATGCGCTCCTCTGCTCTAAGGGCTGTGTTGCCAAAAACTGATTTTCGTAATCAATGGCCTTTACAAGCACATTCATGATTTTCCCGTTTTCTGTCAAATAGGCCTGGGCCAAGAGCTGGTCCTTGTCATCAAAGTAACGGTATATGTAAGCATCATGAATCCCGGCTTCCGTGCCGATGGTGCGTGTCGTCGTATTCTCCAGACCGTTGTTTGCCACGCTATGTACCGCTGCCTTCAATAATGCGGTTCTCTTTTCCGTACCGTCCATTACGGCTTACCTCCCGTTTTTTATCGTGTTGCTTTGCAATGGGTTTCTTTATAGCAATTGCTACAGCCTGCCGTAAAAACACGAGCTGGAACCCAGCCCCGGAAAGCAACTGTCTAAAATTTTCGCAGAGTTCTTTACTCTGTGCAAAACAAAGAAAAAGCGGTGTAAACACCGCTTTCTTGCAACTTTTGACAAGCTTTTTGACGGCGATAAACTATAATCCAACTGCCGCCAGCTTATTCATATTATGTCTTTTCAGCTCCATGGAAGAATGGACGTAACGTTCTATGGTGATGCGCGGACTGGCATGCCCCAGAATTTCGCTCAGGGATTTTAGTTCAAAATCCACTTCCACGCAACGGGTAGCGAAGGTATGACGCAATGTGTGAAAATGCACCCCCTCCAGTCCACAGTCCCCTGTAAACTTGCTTAACCGATATTGCAGCACCCTGGGCTCAATATAACTCTCTGCCTCTCCGGTAAGCACAAAGGCCTCCGGCTGATTGGAATACCGGTTTCGGCAGAGAGAAAGGGCCGTCTGTGTCAGCGGAATGACTCTCGCAGAATTCACACTCTTGGGTGTACTGATGACCACCTTTGTCTGGGCATCCCGGTTTTCTGAAAAATCCCGCAGCCTCTGCATAGTTGCGGACACCTTAATTGTTCTTTCTTTTAAGGATATATCTCCCCAGCGCAGGGCGCACACCTCTCCAATCCGCATACCGGTAAACAGGGCAAGCAGAACGCCGAACTTAAAAGAATCCATATTCTCTGTCAGATAAGAAACAAACTGTGTCTGTTCCTCTCTGGTAAGCACGCGCATTTCTTTCTTTACCTCCTTGGGATAGATAATTTCAATATGCCCCATCTGCCCGGGAAGCTGTTTTTCCGTGAATTTCAGAACTGCGTGTAAGATTGTCAGAACATCCTTCACCGTTTTTGGAGCCAGCGCTTCTGTAAAGAGCAATTCATAGCCAAATTGCTCAATGCCCGCTGACGTAAGTGTGTGAACTGGATAAGCGCCTAATTTTGCTTTAATATACTTTTCCATAGTTGCGCTGTATTTTACATAGGTAGATTCTTTTACGCGGGTTCGGTTCATAAGCAGCCACTGGTCACAGTAATAAGAAAATACCTGCATTTTTGCAGCAGTAGAAAGCCGGTTTTTCAGCAGGTCTGATTTTGCTTCGGTTAGTTTCTTCTTTACCTCGGTATAGGTTTTTGCATAACAATACCCATATTGGGCCTCCCCCGTTGGCTGATATCCTTTGATATACCGACCTTCCCAGCGATTGTCCTTCCGTTTATAGATGTTCTCGCCTTTTCTTGCCATTACGATAATCTCCTTTTTTATATTTTTATTTATTTCACTAAAAGTATTCTTTCAGTAATTCTGACGGGATTTTTGACGGGGATTTCCCGTTATTTCCATGCGAAAACTCAAAATTTTGTTATTTTGCTCAAAAAATTTATAATTGGAGAGAAAAAATGAGTCATAAAAAATATAAAAACCTCTTGCAATTCCCCATATTTTGTGTTAAAATGCACACCACAGAGTAAAGAACTCTGCGAATAGCACAATATTTATGGCACTCATTTCTGAGTGCCATTTTTTCGACTTTTTTATTCTTTTCTTATGATTTTTGATACAATATGCGCAATTAGTTTCTAACTGTACCATAAAAAGTATATTCCGTAAATATTTTATTCATGTTATTCGCCATTTTCCTCATTTTGCTGTTTTTTTGCATAAAAAAAGACCCGGAATCGGCATTTTTGCCGATTCCGGGGCATCCTATTTTTACGCCATCAGCGTTTCAATTTCATCTGCATCCAGCAAACGGTTGCCAATCAAGTCCTCCGGCGCTCCATCGGTAATCAGAATATCGTTTTCCAGCCGGATACCAATTCCCTCCTGGGCTACATACAAGCCGGGCTCATTGGTAATCACCATGCCGGGCTCGTAGATAACCCGGTCACAGGGGTCATGCGTGTCCAACCCCAATGAGTGGGACACCCCATGGTAATAATATTTTTCGATTTGACTGTCCTCAGTAATGAGCTTGGCAGAGCGCAGAGCCTTCTTATAGAAGTCAATTACCGCCTGCTGGGGTTCCCGGATAGAGATGCCGGGCCGCATTTTCTCCTTGGAAATCTCCATGGCCTCCCGAACAATGCTCCACAGTTCCTTTTGCCGGGCAGAGAATTTTCCTCCCACGGGAATGGTACGGGTCACGTCAGCAGAGTAATACTGGCACTCAGCGCCCAAATCCAGAAGCAGCAAATCTCCCCTTTGGGCAATGCAATTATTGTCGTGATAGTGAAGCATGGTTGCGTTGGCACCGGAGGCGGCAATGGTAGTGAACGCATTTTTCATACCGCAACGGGCAACGGCGTGCTCATAATCTGCCTGCCACTGATATTCATATTCCCCGGGCTTTGCGCTTTGCATCATTTTCATGATGGCATCTACCGTCACATCCCCGGCCCGGCGAATCATATTGACCTCCTCGGGGGATTTAATGGCCCGCAGATTGTAAACTAAAGGTGCGCCGTTACAAATCTCCAAGGACGGATACTTTTCCTTCAGCTTCCGCGCCAGCTCCTCCGAAGGGGTTGCCGCGGCATTCATGGACAGCCGGTCGAAGGAGAAATAGGCCTTCATGGCAGGGCCGGAGAGGGCCCGGCCGTTGTAAATCATGCCTGCCACCAACCGATCCATGTCCTGCATATAATGGATGTCATTCTGAGCAATGCCGCTGTATTGGGAGGCCTCCTCCACCGTAATCATGTGGCCGTTCCACTTAATCAAAAAATCGTCCGGCTGGGCAATGAACAGGGTTTCTGTAATGCCGTTTGCCGTCTTTACCATCACCAGCCATACATTCTGCTCGTCAATGCCGGTAAGGTAGTAGAAATTCCGGTTCACCGGGAACGGATGCATATCCTGGTCATTGCTCTTTACCGGGGCAAAGCCAGAATGAAAAAATGCCACCGAATTGATTTCCAATTTTTCTAAGAATCTCTTTCGGTTGCCTGCATAAAATTCAGCGTTCATAAGTACCTCCTATACGTTGGTAAAATTTTTTCTTTTACTATACCACATCCTGTCGGATTTTTACAATGCTTTTTTCTGCCTTGCAATTTTTTCTTGCCGGGGGTAAAATAGGCAGAAAGAACATGCAGCAGCACAGGAGGATGCAGGATGAATACACTTGAATTGGCCCGGTGGGAAGATTTTCCGGTATGTATGGATATTCTAAATTCCGGCAGAGCATTTCAGCGGCAGCAGGGCTTCGTGCAGTGGCCGGACGGCTATCCGGATGAGGAAAGCATCCGAAATGACATCCGGCAATCCAACGGATACGTTTTCAAAGTGGATGGCGTGATTGCGGCCTATCTCTACTTAGGCTTTGACGGCGACCCGGCATACCCGGCCATCCAAGGCGCTTGGCATCATGACGGCCCCTATGCCGTAATTCACCGAATTGCCATCGCAAGCCCCTTTCGGGGTATGGGTCTGGCGGATGCCATTTTCCGTCTGGCAGGCGAATATTGCCTCCGGAAGGGATACCAAATTCTCCGTATCGATACCGATGCCCAGAACAAACGGATGCAGCACGTTTTGGAGAAAGCCGGGTTTTCTTACTGCGGCACAGTTATCCAGGGAAACGGAGAACGGATGGCCTTTGACAAGCATCTGTTAGCTTAGTAGGAAGGCAGCCTTTCCCGCTAAAATATCATCATTGGTTATTTTCCTAAAAACGCAAAAAGTTCTTGACAAACACCATGCACATCGCTATAATAAGCATGTTCTGTTTGAGCCGCCGGTATAGCTCAGTTGGTAGAGCAGCTGATTTGTAATCAGCAGGTCGGGGGTTCGAGTCCGTCTACCGGCTCCATCAGAGCGTAGGCACAATACTGACTTGAACAATTAAATGCAACGCGAGTGAGCGTTGCCGGCGAGCATCTTGCGAGCCGTACCTTGATTGATCGAGTCCGTCTACCGGCTCCAGACAGGCAGTGCCCAAACACAATTATATATGGGGGAGTTCCCGAGTGGCCAAAGGGGACAGACTGTAAATCTGCTGCGTATCGCTTCGATGGTTCGAATCCGTCCTCCCCCACCAGAAAAGAGACACACCATTCGGTGTGTCTCTTTTCTGCGTAATGGGCATTTGGAGGACGGATTCGAACCACCGAAGTGAAAATAATGGGCGGATTTAGTGATTTGTTATCGTTAAATCCGCCCATTTTTATTTTACTATATAAATCTTCAAGATATTGTGATATAATTTGTTTGGTAAATAAGATTTATTATGAAAGTGGGTTCTATTATGAATAAATTGAAATGCACGAATTTTTTAATGCTTACTATCGCAGGCATTGTTAATGCATTTGGTATTACTGTTTTCTTAATGCCTGTAAATTTATATGATAGTGGCATCTCTGGAACGTCTATACTTTTACATCAAATAACACCAGAATATTTAACACTTTCCATTTTCCTTGTTATATTGAATATTCCGCTATTTCTTTTCGGACTCAAAAAGCAAGGGTGGGTATTTACCGTATATGCCATATACTCGGTTTGTATCTACTCATTATTTGCTTGGTTAATTACAGATGTATTTCCGATTGATGTGAGTATTGCCTCGCCGTTAGCGGGTACGGATCTGCTTCTTTGTGCCCTCTTTGGCGGTGTAATTTCCGGTATTGGAAGTGGCATAGCAATTCGCTACGGAGGGGCTATGGACGGTATTGAAGTTATGGCAGTAATCTTTGCAAAGCGACTTGGCATTACCGTTGGCACTTTTGTAATGATATACAATGTATTGCTTTATATCGTGTGTGGTTTTGTTCTTAACAGTTGGATTCTACCGCTCTATTCCATTGTTGCTTATACGGCAGCATTAAAAACTATAGACTTCATTGTTGATGGTCTTGATAGAGCAAAATGTGCTATTATCATTACCGAACATCCGAATGAGGTATGCAATAAACTTTGTGAAGTATTTGGAAGTGGAGTAACACGTTTGGAAGCAAAAGGCGGTTATTCAAACAAAGATAAATCAATGATATATTTTGTGGTAAATCGTTATCAAGTTGTTAGACTGAAAGAACTTGTCCACGAAATTGACCACAGTGCATATATAACAATTAGCGAAGTTGCAGATGTATTCTCAAATAACAATCAGTAAAAACATCACAATCGCCCAATTTCAATTTATCAAACTGAAATTTTTTGAAAAAGATAATAAAAATTCGCTAATCTTAGCTGTTTTTTCAAAAAACAAAATGGCATCATAATGGTTCGTAACAGCCACAAAAAGTCTAACACCTTTTGGTATTAGACTTTTTAGTGCTATAATAGAACTAATTGTTATGAGGAAGTGCAAAAACATGGCTATAATACTCGATCATCAAATGCGAGAACAAATTCCGCACAAGACAACAGCTTTTCCTATCACCTATTATCACGATGAGTTGGCAACATTACCAAACTGGTCAGGGCCTTTGCATTGGCATCCCGACTTTGAAATAGCAACTGCTGAAAGGGGTGTTTTGGATTACCAAGTTGGTGGACAACACATCATACTGGAAGCAGGAGACAGTATATTTGTCAACGGAAATATGCTGCACGGAATAAAACAGTTGTCAGGTGATGTTCCCGACCCAATGCCGAATATTGTATTTTCCGGTACGTTAATCGCTCCGGAAATAAGTACTATTTACCAAAAATACATACTACCCATTGCCCAGTGTGATTCTCTGCCTTTCATTGTATTTCGACATAGCGACTGCGCTCACGGTGAGATAAACTATTTAATCAAAGATATTTACAGGCAAATGAATGAGAAAACGCCGTGTTATGAATTGACTGTTCAGCGCAACATCAACCGTATATTTGAATTTTTGTCTTGCAAATTTAATGACCTACCAAAAACTGAAGCGACACGCATACAGATAAATAATCAAATTCGCCTTCAAAAGATGCTCAGCTACATTTATGAAAACTACGCCAAGTGTTTAACACTTGAAGATATTGCCAAGGCTGCAGATATCAGCCGAAGTGAGGCAGGGCGATGCTTTCATTCACATATGGGATGTTCTCCTGTTGATGCGTTAATTCAATACAGACTGCAAATAGCACATCAATTATTGAGTGAAAGAACGCAAACGCTCCAACAAATCAGTTTCGCCTGTGGTTTTAATTCAGTGAATTATTTCCGTCGCCAGTTCAAAAAAAGATATGGATACGCTCCCCGCCAAGGCACTGATTTGGGTAAATAGTGCTTAACTTTGGTTTTTTTGTGTCTTTATTATTGCCTATTGTGGTGATATAATCAGGCTGAAAAATATTGATTAAACTTGAGGGAAATCATCATGACAAATCAAAAGAATTACAAAAAGACACTTGTAGCTTGTTATCTTGGGTTTGTTACACAAGCTATATCCGCTAATTTCGCACCACTATTGTTTTTAACATTCAAAAGCACCTACGGAATTACACTTGATAAAATTGCAATGATTCCGTTAATGTTCTATTTAACACAATTGCTCGTTGACCTTGCCGCTACCAAATTTGCTGATAAAATAGGTTATCGCACCTGCGTTATCGCATCTCAAGTATTATCGGCTGTCGGTCTTGTTTTGATGGCAATTTTGCCAGAGATACTTCCCGCACCATTTGTTGGTATTTTAATTTCGGTAGTACTTTATGCCATAGGCAGCGGTCTTATTGAGGTTTTGGTAAGTCCCATTGTTGAAGCCTGTCCTTTTGAAAATAAAGATGGCGTAATGAGCCTTTTGCACTCCTTCTACTGTTGGGGCGCAATGGGTGTTATTTTAGGCTCTACGCTATTTTTCGCTGTATTCGGTGTGGAAAACTGGAAGATACTCACTTTTATTTGGGCCTTAATTCCGCTATATAATACATTTAATTTTATTCATTGTCCTATAGAGCGATTGGTGGAAGACGGCAAAAGTATGGGAATTCGCAAACTGCTGAAAACACCGATATTCTGGTTGATGATAATCCTTATGGTATGTACAGGTGCATCTGAGGCAACTATGGCTCAATGGGCATCTGCCTTTACCGAATCCGCTGTCGGTGTATCCAAAACGATTGGTGATTTAGCAGGACCGTGTTTGTTTGCAATGTTTATGGGCATAGCACGTATGCTGTACGGTAAATTTAGCGAAAAGCTCGACCTGACCAAGGTTATGCTTGTTTGCGGTATTATGTGTGCCGGTTGCTATTTGTTGGCTTCGCTGTCCACACTGCCGCTCCTCGGACTTGCAGGCTGCGCTTTTTGCGGTTTGGCGGTGGGGATTATGTGGCCGGGCTCTATCAGCATATCCTCACAAACTTGTCCAAGGGGTGGAACTGCAATGTTTGCATTCTTGGCATTAGCCGGAGACTTGGGAGCTACAGCAAGTCCTGCTATGGTGGGAAGCCTTTCCGAAATGGCAGGCGGTAATCTGAAAACAGGTTTGCTTGTTGCTACACTGTTTCCAATCATATTAGTTATTGGATTAATTATTTTGAGAAGATCAAAAAAACATCAAACGATAGATAAAAGTTACCCACTTTAACCTGGCATCTAAATGGTTTGGTATGGGTATTTGAAGGACGGATTCGAAAGGCGGCTCTTAGCGACATGCCGGATTGAGTGTGAATATTTTGCTCTGTTATTGAAAAAGAGCAATCCTTGTGATATCATTACCATGAGGTGAACGAACATGAAACACCGCTTCCTTGCGGCGTTGGCTGCAATCACGATGATCTCCCTGGCCGCCTGCCATCAAAATAAACCGCCAGCTGAATCTACCCCTTGGGAAGAACCGTCTGTGTCCTCCCAGCCGGAAACCTCCACAACAACCGTGCCCGAATCGGTTGTTTCACAACCGACACATTCCCAACTGTATATCCCGGGGGTTTCCGTAGAGGATGTGATCCTCTACTTTAACGAGGTTTGCCTAGATGGCGAAATCATTAACAGCGGAGACCCCAGCTATGTACAGAAATGGATCGCCCCAATCTACTATTCCCTGGAGGGCGACTATACCGATGTAGACCTTGCTACGTTGACCTCTTTCACGGATTGGCTCAACAGCATTGATGGTTTCCCGGGCATCTCACAAACGGAAGACCCTCTCAAACGGAACTTAAGAATCCATTTTTGCGACGAGCAGACACTCCTTTCGCTGATGGGGCGCAACTTTGAAGGCATGGACGGAGCCGTGACCTTTTGGTATGCAGACAACATCATCTACGATGCCATCATCTGCTACCGCACGGATCTGAACCAATACCTGCGGAATTCCGTTATCCTTGAAGAAATTTACAACGTTCTCGGGCCTATACAGGATACTTCTCTTCGCCCGGACAGCATTATCTATCAGGAATTTTCTGAGCCGCAGCAACTCACTGCTATCGATGAGCTGATTCTGCGTCTGCTGTACCATCCAGACATCCAGCCCGGGATGAACAAGCAGCAATGCGAGCAGGTCATTCGCTCTCTATATTATTAAAAGCCATTTCTCCATACAAAAAGTCCAACACCGAGAGGTGTTGGACTTTTCTATTACTTTCTGTCAAAAATCAGCAGTCTGCCGGAGAAGTCCTGCATGGCTTTCCCGTCGGGGGAAAGCAGCTTTTCAGCGCAGACGCCGTAATTCATCAGCACATTGCCACTATAGGTCTTTTCCGTAGTTCTCAGCTGATAGATGGCATCCTTGGAGAGTCCCTCCAGGCAGAGCATATTCCGGTGGAAGCCGGGGATGGCCCGGGTCTTGAAATAGAGCACCACCACGGTTTTTTCGTCCTCTGAAACATATTGCCAAACGGTATGATTGCCCTCAAAGGGAGATTTCAGCCGGTACATCTGTCCGCGGTGCACCACTTCCCGAATTTCCTTGTAGACGGCAATTTGCTGGGCAATTTCTTCCAATTCTGCATCGCTCAGCTTAGTAATATCCAGCTCGTAGCCCAACTGGCCGCCCATAGCCACCAAGCCTCTGACCAGCATGGATGTGACCCGGCCCACCTGATGGTTGGGCACTACGGACACATGGGCCGTCATAAAGCTGCTGGGCATCACCGTGCTGGTGCCATGCTGAATGAGCATTCTTTCACCGGCATCGGAATCGTCGCTGGTCCAGTACTGGTGGAAATAGTGCATCATACCCGGGTCGAACCGACCGCCGCCGCCGGCACAGCCTTCCAGCAAGACCTCCGGGAAAGCGTTCATCAGCCGCTCCAGAATCTCATACAGGCCCAGCATATACCGGTGCGCCGCCTCTGCCTGCCGCTCCGGGGGTAAATCCGCAGAGCCGATTTCGGTAACATCCCGGTTCACATCCCACTTGATGTATTCCACCGGGGCATTTTCCAGAATATCAAACAGGCAGGAAAGCACATATTCCCGAACCTCTTTCCGGGACAGGTCCAGCACAAGCTGTTTTCTGGCCATGCTTCTTCCTCTGCCCGGTGCATGCAAGCACCAATCGGGGTGGGCCCGATACAGGTCACTGTCAGGGGAAATCATCTCCGGCTCTACCCAGATACCAAACCGCAAGCCCTCGGCATTGACCTTATCTGCAAGGCCCTTGATGCCATTTGGCAATTTTCTGGGGTTGGCATACCAGTCTCCCAAGGAGCAGGTGTCCGTGTCCCGCTTACCAAACCAGCCATCATCCAGCACCAGCATCTCAATGCCTGCTTTTTCTGCCTGCTTGGCAATCTCCACGATTTTTTCTTCATTGAAATCAAGATAGGTCGCTTCCCAGTTGTTAATAAGCACAGGCCGCTCTTTGTCCCGCCACGGGCCGCGGGCCAGCCGTGTCCGATACAGGCTGTGATAGGTTCTGGACATCTGGCCGATACCCTCCGAGGAGTACACCATCACCGCCTCCGGGGCTACAAAGGTTTCCCCCGGGGTTAAATGCCAGCCAAAATCTGTGGAGCCGATTCCCATAAAGGCCCGAGTCGCACCGTAGCGCTCCACTTCGGCACCAAGCTCAAAATTGCCGCTGTAAACTAAGCTGAAGCCGTAGACATCGCCGCGGTTTTCCGTGGCATCCTTGCGCACAAGGGCAAAGAAAGGACTTTGTCCATGGCTGCGGCATACGCCCCGGTTTTCCACCGTGACACAGCCATACATCAGCGCATCCCGGGCAATATAGCATTCTCTGCCCCAAGCGCCGTGCAGATGGAGGAAATCAAAATCATGGTCCTGGAAATCCAGGCTCATACTCATAATCCGTTCCAGCTCCACCGCCTCTGTGCCGCGGTTGGTGACCTCCACATTTCTGGTAATCACATCCATCCGGCTAAAGGCCGTATAGCGGTAAAGCATCTCCAGACCGGTCAACTCATCCTTTAAGGTCAGCTCCAGCGTCTGTGCCTCATCGTCGCTTTCTGTATAGGTGGCAGGCAGACCTGCAAGCTTGGGCTTTCCTGCCAGGATTCGGTGAGATATGTACTTCATTTTCGTAATTCTGCTACCGTTGGCATAGGTGGCATGGAAGGCCGGATAACGCATATCACAGCTTCCCAGATAGGAATATTCGTGAAGCACAACGCCACTGGACACGAAGCCCACAGGCTTGGCATCTTGGACATCCTTTCTCATGGCATCGTTGGCTTCCGAGGCTACCACGCCGCTTCCTTCAAACTCGCAGTCTACCGCTACGCCGCTGACAAAGGGGCTGTAATCGTAGGTATCCATTCCTTCCAGACTTTCCAGCCGCTTTCCGTAATAAAGATGCTCTAAAATATAATCTCCACGCATCCGAAACACATAGGAGGTATTGGGCGTTTGCAAATGGAAGGTTTTTGTTTTACTGTCAAAGGTAATTGGCATTCCGAACCCCTCTTTTCTCAAAATCTATTCCTGATGGGCCTTTTCCGCGTTCTGCCCAAGGTATGAAAACTGGCCGCCAGTATTATATCCTATTTCCGTCCTTTTGTCCAGCATTTCCCATCTTTATCTTTCTAAAATGCAAAGCGGCCGGACACCTGTGAGAATGTCCGGCCGCCGCTTATTACATTGTATAGTTGTCAAAATATCCCTGCACAAGGATAATGGGCGTTCCCTTGTCGCCGGAACCGCTGGTCAGGTCGCACAGAGAGCCAATCAGGTCCGTCAGCCGACGGGGTGTGGTACCCTGGGAGGCCATATCCCCTGCCAGATTACCCTTTTCCCGAATCCGCTTTTCAATGGCCTGCTTCAGCGCTTCACCGCTAAGGTCGGCAAAGTCATTATCCGCCAGATACTTCAGCTTCAGCTCATTGGGCGTACCCTCCAGGCCGGGGGTGTTGGCCACAGAAACGCTGGGGTCTGCCAATTCCCAAATTTTCCCCACCGGGTCTTTGAATGCGCCGTCACCGTAAACCATGACTTCCATGTGCTTGCCGGTTTGCTCCAGCAGGCGTTTCTGGATGTCCAGCACCAAATCGGTACAATCCTTGGGGAAGAGCTTAATTTTGTCCTCCGTGGATTTATTAGATCCCAGCAGACCGAACTTCTCATTATAGCCACTTCCGTCCACGCTCTCATTGAGGATATCGTCCAGACCGCAGACCACTTCTGCCCCGGCTGCCTTCAAAATCCGTTTTGTGCGGGCACGGGTATGGATATCGCAGGTCAGCACCCGCTTGGTGTAATTCAAAATCACCCGGGGATTGTTGGCGAAAATAATCTCCGCCTCCGCACCGGCACTGCGAATCAAATCGCCGTAATACTTTACATAGTCCACCAAGGTAAACGGATGCAGGTTTTCGCCAAACAGCTTCCGGTAGGTTTCCTCGGTCAGCACATCGGAGTAAGGGTTCACGCCGGCCTCATCCAACTTATCCAAAGAAACCAGCTCATTGCCCACCTCATCGGAGGGATAGCTAAGCATCAGCACCACCTTTTTTGCTCCCTGCGCAATGCCCCGCAGACAAATGGCGAAGCGATTCCGGGACAAAATGGGGAAAATCACACCGATGGTCTCCCCTCCCAGCTTGCGCCGCACATCCTTGGCAATGGCATCCACCCCGGCATAGTTGCCCTGGGCCCGTGCCACAACAGATTCTGTCACTGCGACCACATCCCGGTCGTTGAGCCCGAAGCCTTCACTTTCCGCTGCTTCCAGCACACTGTCCACAACGATTTTTGCCAAATCGTCTCCTTCCCGAATAATCGGGCCGCGGATGCCTCTGGAGGTAGTTCCCACTTTTCTTTCCATACAGTAACCTCTTTCTCCGAATAGCGTCGAAAGACAATACCCGGCTAGAATAAAACAACACTAATGTTATACCGCAATTTTTTCATTTTTTCAATATTTTTTTCTATGTTTTAAGGTGCCCTAAGAAAAATTGTATACTCCACCAATATTTTTACCCAAAATTCTCTGATTTTTTAAGTTTTTTTCGAAATCTTACCTATGTTTTTCCCTCTTCTTCCATCTTTTCCAGAGCATCCCGAGGGTCACGCCCTCCTACCGTGATTTTGTCACGGAATCCTTTCCTTACGCTGTATATACTAAAATCATAACAAAGATGAAAGGAGATCAATCTCTATGAAATTAAAAAATAAAGTTGCCATTATTACCGGCGGCAGCCGGGGCATCGGCTATGCTACTGCGGAAAAGTTTATTCAAGAGGGCGCTGTTGTTGTCCTTACCGCCAGTACGCCTACCTCCGCGCAGCAGGCCGTTGCGAAATTGCGGGAAAAATATCCTTCCGCCACCGTAGACGGCATCAGCCCGAATCTGGCGGATTTGGAATCGGTTCGCAGCGCCTTCCGGCAGGTAGCGGATACCTATGGCAGGATCGATATTCTGGTGAACAACGCCGGTGTATCCGAGCGGACTCCTTTCACAGAATATACCCAGGAAACCTTTGACCGGGTGATGGACTTGAACGTAAAGGGCGTATTCAATGCCACAAGAACCGCAGTGGACTATATGCAGCAGCAAGGCGGAGGCGTGATTCTTTCCACCTCCTCCATGGTCAGCATCTACGGCCAGAGCAGCGGTGTGGCCTATCCCACCTCCAAGTTTGCTGTCAATGGTTTGACGGTATCTCTGGCCCGGGAGCTGGGCCCCAAGGGCATCCGGGTCAACGCGGTCGCCCCCGGCATTACCGAAACCGATATGATGAAAGCCGTACCCAAGGAGATCATTGATCCCATGATTCAGCAGATTCCTTTGCGGCGGCTGGGTCAGCCGGAGGATATTGCCAACGCCTTTGCCTTCCTGGCTTCGGAGGATGCTTCCTATATCACCGGCGTGGTCCTCAGTGTGGACGGCATGGCCCGCAGCTAATATTCCCATAGAAAAAGCACAGCCTGTTGGCTGTGCTTTTTATTTTACCGAAAGGTTTCCCCGTTCAGCACCGCTTCCACAAGACAGTCCCCTTGGTAGCGCAGCTTCAGCAGGAAAAAGGGTGCATCCTGCCACAAGAGGTTTAGAAAGATTTCGTCTCCCTCCCATTTCGGGAGCTGTTGCAAAAATTCCCGGCTGACCCACTGCAGGTCTCCCTCATCGCATTCCTTTAGCTCCCCCTCAAAGCCGTCGGCGGTGAACAGGTACATATATTCTCCCTCACAGCAGTCACTTAAAAAAGTCACCACGCCCCGACAGCGCCATTGGGTCAACGTCAGCCCGGTTTCCTCCCGTGCCTCCCGGAGCAAACATTCCTCCGGGCTTTCCCCTTCTTCAAACTTGCCGCCGATGCCAATCCATTTATCCTTATTAATGTCCTCTTTTTTCTTCACCCGGTGGAGCATCAGCACTTCCTCTCCCTGGGTAATATAGCACAGCGTCGTATTTTTCATTCCTTACCTCTTAACCAATTGGATTCCGTGGTGCAAATTTTCTACAAAAATTTCCCGCCGGCCTGCCTCCCGTTCTCCGTCCAAGGTCCAGTTCATTTTTGGTTCTGCCGTGATTTTCAGCTGCTTCGTGCTGACAAAGGTCATCATGGCGCAGTTATATTTCTGCTTTTGCAGAGCCACAATACATTCCCGAACCTCCATCAAATCTTTGGGAGCACGAACCAACAGCAGTTCAAACATACCGTCTGACATATCCACCTGTTTGGGGTCCAGGGTTAAAATCCCACCCACCGAGGTGGAGTTACTAATGGCTCCAAAAAGAAAATCGCCCTCAATCACCCCGGAGTCAATCTCAAACCGAAGATGCTCCTTACGGATTTGGGACAGCTCCTGAATCCCCTCCAGAATATAGGCTGTATGTCCCAGCGCATTTTTTACGCTTTGGGGCGTGGCATAGGAGGCCCTTGTGAAAACGCCAAAGGAAGCCACATAAGTAAAATACCGGTCTGCAAATTTCCCCACATCATACCGTGTGGGCGTACCCTCTACAATGGCCTTGGCTGCCTCCAGCGGGTTGGTAGACAGCTTTAAGCTGGCAGCAAAATCGTTGGTCGAGCCACAGGGAATATAGCCAACCGGGACATCCGCTCCGCTACGCATCAGGCCATTGACCGTTTCGTTAAAAGTTCCGTCGCCGCCGGCACAGACCACCATATCCATCTGCGGTGCTCTTTCCTGAACCACCTTCGCGCCGTCCCCAGGCCCAGCTGTAATGTGCACTGTTATCTCATAATCGGCCCGATTAAACATACCCAGTATATCCGCCAGATAGCGGTTGGCCTTACGCAAACCGGCATAAGGATTCATAACAAACAGCATCTTTTTCAAGAAAACCAACTCCTGTAGCTCCTGTTTAACCCTATTATACCATGCATTTTTCTGTTGGCAAGGGATTCCTGTCAGATTTTCCCTTTCCTTGCTGTCCTGCTGCGGTTTTCTTTTCGGTACAGCATCCCCACAGCATTCAGTACACACAGCATAGCTACGCCGCTGTCAGCAAATACCGCCGCCCACATAGAAGCGTATCCCAGCAATCCCAAAAGCATCACGCCGGCCTTCACAGCAAGGGCAAATATTACATTCTGCCAAGCGGTTTTTCGGGTCATGCGGGCAATCTTCAGGGCCTCTGCAACAGCGTACACCTGTGACGTCATAAACACCACATCTGCCGCTTCCATAGCCGCATCCGCACCAGTACCCATGGCGGCTCCCACATCCGCCCCAGCCAGAACCGGGGCATCGTTAATGCCGTCACCGACGAACATAATTGGTCCGTATTTCTCCCGAAGTGTTTGCAGGATTTGGAGTTTCTCCTCCGGAAGCAGTCCGGCATATACTTCCTTTATCCCGGTTTCTTCCGCGATTTTCCGGGCAGCGGATTCCTTATCCCCTGTCAGGATGGCTGTTGTTTTTTCCATGGAATGTAATTGGGCCACGGCATATGGGGCATCCTCTTTCATGCCGTCACTGACCAGAATTTTCCCGATCATCCGGTTATTTTCCGCCACCCAAACCAGCGCACCCACCGGATGCGCCTTGGTTTCGGGCATCGTGATGCCTAATTTTTTCATCAGCTTATCGTTTCCGCAGGCGATTTGCTTTCCATCCACCACGCCCCGGATGCCACAGCCGGGAATTTCCTCAATTTGCGTTGCCGGGAAACAGGAAGCCCCCCGCTGTTGGGCTTCCAGCGTAATGCTGGCGGCAATGGGATGGGTAGAAAATTGCTCCAAAGCGGCGCACAGCGCCAACACATCCTCCCGGCCTTCTACCTGCCTTACGCAAAATTTGCCATCGGTGAGGGTCCCGGTCTTATCCATCGCCACGGCCCTGATGTCGGCTAAGGCTTCCATGGACAGCCCGCCTTTGAACAAAATACCCTTTCGACTGCCTACACCGATGCCGGAGAAAAACGTCAATGGCACACTCAATACCAAGGCACAGGGACAGCTCATCACCAAAAAGGACAGTGCCGTATACACCCAGTAATTCCAGTTTCCGTCCAGCAAACTGGGAATCACCGCCGTTCCTGCCGCCAATGCCACCACCACAGGGGTATATATCCTGGCGAATCGGGTAATAAACCGGTGGATTTTCGGTTTTCTGGCCGCCGCGTTTTCTACACTGTTCAAAATTCGGCTGACCATGGATTCTTCCAGCACTTTTTCCACCTGCAACGTCAGCTGACCGCTGAGATTGATGCAACCGGAAATCACCGGCTGGCCCGGATATACTGCCAACGGCACAGGCTCGCCGGTAATGGGCGCCGTATCCAAGCGGCTTTTTCCAGATATCACCGTTGCATCCAAAGGAATCCGGTCGCCGGGACGCACCAGCAGTAAATCTCCAACGGCGGCCTGGGCCGCAGGAATCTCTGTGACAACGCCATCTTGTATGCGATGCACCACCTCCGGCCGCATATCCACCATTTCCATAATCTGACTGCGGCTTTGCTGTGTAGCCCGATGCTCAAAATATTCCCCCACCCGGTAAAACAGCATCACGCCCACAGCCTCAGGATATTCTCCAATGGCGATTGCACCGATGGTGGCCAGACTCATCAGAAAATGCTCGTCAAACATATTCCCCTTGAAAAGATTTTTTCCGGCAGTAAGAATCACCTTGTATCCCAACACCAAATAGCCGCCCAAAAACAGCAGTCGCCCTATGTAAGGTATTTTGAAAGCCGTGACTGCCAAGCCGAAAAGAAACAGTCCTGCGCCAATCAGAATCCCCACAAGCTCACTGTGCTCCTTATGGGCACCGTGCCTGTGAGAATGTCCCGGGTTATGTGCATGGTCGTGACAGCATCCGTGACTGTCATGGTGATGATGGCAGGCATCCTCCGAGGTAATTACCACCTGGGACTCCACCGTTCTTGCAATCTCCTGCAATCGGGGCAGCAGGCTATCCGGGTCTTCTGCGGTCAAATGCAGCTGCCGGGTGGGAAAAATAATCACCGCTTCCTGAACCTGGGGCAGCGCATTAAATTTCGCTTCTATTTTCGCCGCGCAGTTGGCGCAATCCAAATGCTCTACGGTATAAACCTTCTTCTCCATAAACGCACCTCATTTTATTATATGAACATTTGCTCATTCGTTTATTTATAGAATACACCTGCTTCCTCTATTTGTCAATAGCTTCCCACAAAAAACAAGGCACCAAAATGTTTTTCAGTCAATCATGATTCCACATCCAACGCAGATTCCAGCACCAGCTGCTGACCGGTAATGGGGTGGGCAAATTTCAGTTCCTTGGCGCACAAAAGCTGACTTTTCAACCCAAGGGCCTTCGACAGCTCTGCCGTCTTTTCCGCGCCGTATTGGGGGTCGCCCAAAATCGGCCAGCCGGCATAATCGCAATGCACCCGAAGCTGATGGGTGCGTCCGGTAACCGGCCGCAGGGCCATCTTGCAAATTTGCTCTCCCCGTTTCAGTACCGTATATTCCGTCACCGAGGGCTTTCCATCCTCCCGGACCTCCCGAAGCAGGCTAGGCAGAGGCCTCCTTGCAATGGGCGCATCAATTCTGCCGGTATCCGCCACAGGGCCGCCAAGGGTCAGCGCATGATAGGTTTTTTGAATCTGCGTATTCTGAAGCAAGCGATGCACATGGGCATTTTTTGCCAAAAGCACAATGCCAAAGGTATCCCGGTCCAACCGGGTCATGGGATGAAAGGCACTTTTCTGCCCTGTTCGCTGGAAATATCCCGCCACAAGATTGGCAAGAGTGCCGGAAATACAGCTTCGAGAAGGGTGAATCAGCATTCCTGCCGGCTTATCCACCGCCAAAAGATATGCATCTTCATATAAAACCGCCAAATCTCCCGATTCTGCCGGGTATTGGGGGGTCTGTTCCTCCAGCGAAACGGTAATCACATCCCCAATTTCCACCGAATAATTTGTCCGCTGGGGCACGCCGTTGACCCGGAGGGCCTGCCCCCATTTAAGCTTATTCATCAGCCCGGAGGACATGTCCATTTCGCCCTTTAGAAACGATGACAATTGTCCCTGCCGGGTGGCAGTCCATTTTAGCTCCATGTTTTTCCTCCTCCGCCAATTTTTTCGGCAAGCGGTGGTTTTGCCACCTTATCCGTGATGTAAAAAA
Source organism: Faecousia sp. (assembly GCA_045577715.1). GTDB lineage: Bacteria > Bacillota > Clostridia > Oscillospirales > Oscillospiraceae > Faecousia. Next base: position 14,849 of record JAZNIX010000007.1, on the reverse strand, counting down.
GACCCTGCCAAGTAAGCAGGGTCTTTCCATTAGTTAAGGGCAGCCTTAGCCTTCTCAACGATGGCTGCGAATGCAGCGGCATCCTGGATGGCCATTTCGGACAGGCTCTTGCGGTTCAGCTCGATGCCAGCCTTCTTTACACCGTTCATGAACTTGGAGTAGTTCAGACCGTAGGGTGCTACAGCGGCACTCAGACGGGCGATCCACAAAGTACGGTATGCACGCTTCTTCTGCTTACGGCCTTCAAAAGCGTAGTTGCCGGACTTCATGACAGCCTGCTTGGCCATCTTAAAGTGCTTGGACTTGGAACCCCAGTAGCCCTTTGCCAGCTTCAGGGTAGCATTTCTTCTTTTGCGCGTCATCATCGCGCCTTTTACTCTAGCCATTGTTCAATCCTCCTCTTGTGCCTTACTTGTACGGAATCATCTTCTTGATTGCCTCGGTGTTGGTCACGTCGGCATAAGCGGTTGCACGCAGATGACGGGTACGCTTGGTTGTCTTCTTAGTGAGGATGTGGCTCTTGTAAGCGTGAGCTCTCTTAACCTTACCGGTTTTGGTCAGGTTGAATCTCTTCTTGGCACCGCTATGGGTTTTCAGCTTGGGCATAGGTGGTTCTCCTTCCGTATCTTTCGTTATAATTACTTATTTGCTATTTTTGGGGGTAAGGAACATCGCCATGAAACGGCCTTCCAGCTTGGGATTTTTTTCCATGGTGGCCACTTCTGTGCAGGCATCGGCAAAGTCCATCAGCAGTTTCTCACCCAGATTGGTGTGGGCCATTTCGCGGCCGCGGAAACGGACACTGACCTTTACCCGGTTGCCGTCGTTCAAGAATTTCACAGCGGCTTTGACCTTGGTATTCAGGTCATTGGTGTCTATGCTGGGGCTCATGCGGATTTCCTTGATCTCCACGACCTTCTGATTTTTCTTGGCTTCCTTTTCCCGTTTCTTCTGGTCGAAACAGAATTTGGAATAATCCATAATCTTACAGACGGGCGGGACAGCATTGGGAGAGATCTTCACCAAATCGAGGCCCTGTTCGTCTGCCATGGCATTGGCCTCCGCAGCAGATACGATACCCAACTGGGCACCGTCAGCACCGATCAAACGAATCTCCTTGTCACAGATCTCTTCATTCAGCTGATGATCTAATTTAGCGATGATAAGCACCTCCAATAAACAACAAAAAAGCGGATGCCGAAGCATCCGCATATCCTCGCAACTTGCCCATCCGGGAAAGTGGAATATGAACCGCTTTGCTTTTCGCGAACGGTGAGGCGGATGTTCAGCCTTCTTTATTACCCGGGTATTCTATCACAGGATGCTTTCTATGTCAAGAGGCTTTTTATGAGATTTTTCAAAATCCTTCTGAAACACGCCGCATTTTGGAAACGTAGAATATTCTCCTCTGCTTTTGGGGAGAATTTCCCTAATCTGCCACCAACGTGCCCTCTCCGGGCCGAAAGGAGGACAGTACCTGTATTTTCACCCCATATTCCTGGGCCAGCTCCACACAGCGGTCATGGAGCACCTGCGCCCCCTGCCGGGCCAGGGTCAGCATCTCGCCATAGCTGATTTGAGAATATTTCACTGCTCCCGGGTCCTTCCGGGGGTCCCGGTCGTACACACCGTCCACATCCGTATAAATTCGGCACAAATCCGCATTTAAGAAGGCCGCCAATGCCACTGCCGTGGTATCCGAGCCGCCACGGCCCAGGGTGGTGATATTTCCTTCATCGTCCACTCCCTGAAAGCCTGCCACCACAACGATATTTCCCTCGTCCAAAGCCCGGGATATTCGGTCATTTGCCAGTCCCTTGACCCGGGCATTTCCGTGAACCCGGTCCGTCAGCAATCCCGCCTGCCAGCCAGTGAAACTGATAGCCTTGCCTCCCAGCTGGGTAATGGCCATTGCCATCAGTGCCGCAGACATCTGTTCTCCCGATGCAAGGTAAGCATCCAATTCTCTAAGCTCCGGATGAGGCGTTACCGTCTGCGCAACGGCGACAAGCTGATCTGTGGTATCTCCCTGTGCGGATACCACCGCAACCACCCGGTTTCCCTCCCGGGCCGCCGTAACCGCCCGTTGGGCTGCGGCGAAAAGCCGTTGGGTATTCATGAGGGATGTGCCGCCAAATTTTTGTACCAGCAACATTCTTGTCACCTCCGCACCATTCTACGCCAAATAGCAACAATTTGTGCAAAAAGTCACCCTGCACGCAACAGGGTGACTTTGGTAACAGGAATTTAACCGGCAAGAATCTCTGCCTTAATCACGCCGGGAATTGCGCCCAGCAAGCCAAGGAGTTCTTCCAGCGATAGCGGAACCTGCGTGGTTTCCGCACTGATGGTCACCAACGCACAGCCGTTGGTGGGAATAATCGAATTAATGGTCAGGATATTGGCCTGATATTTGGCAATATCCGACAGCACAGCAGACAGCACCCCGGGTTCATCATGCACCATGAACTGGAAGGTTATAATACGCCCTGCCGTCATATTTTGAAAGGGCAAGATGGCATCCCGGTACTTATAAAAAGCACTGCGGCTGATTCCCGTCATACGGGTAGCCTCATTGACTGTAGATGCCTCACCGGTAGAAAGAAGCCGCTTGGCCTCCGCCACCTTCAAAAACACCTCCGGCAACGCGGATGCCTCAATGAGATAGTATTTCGGTTTTTTAACCATGAACACCCCTCCCAAATACCGGTTTTTATACCTCGCTTCAAAGATGCTGTCTATTATCACGAATATTGTAACATATATTTTCTAAAAAGCAACCCCCCATCTCATCTCCGGGGTGAAAGGAGCCACTATGAACCGTTCCCCTTTACAAAAGCTTGGCATTGTATTTTTCTTTTTCCTCTTTCTTTGGGTGGCGCTTCGCTATCTGCTGCCCATTGTGCTGCCGTTTTTACTGGCGGCGGTGTTGGCGTTGGCGGCTGAGCCCTTGGTAAAAGTCCTCCACCGCAAGCTCCATATTCCCAGCGGTGTTGCCTCCGGTATCGGTGTCCTGCTTTGCCTGACACTGGCGGTGCTGCTGGTGCTGACCCTATGTGCCCTGCTGTTACGGCAGCTAAGCAATCTATCGGGTGTGCTTCCGGATTTGGAAAGCACCGCTATCTCCGGCATGGAAGCCCTGGAGGGCTTTCTTCTGAACTTGGCAGACAGAGCGCCCAAATCCGTCAGTCCCATTTTGACTCACAGTGTAGAGGGTCTTTTTTCCGACGGCACCATGGTGCTGGATCAATTGGTCGCAAAGCTATTGTCTCTGGCCTCCGGTCTGCTTGCCCGGATTCCCGACAGTGCCCTGGGCTTTGGCACATGGATACTGGCTTCCTTTATGATTTCTGCCAAACTGCCGCAAATCCGGCAATGGGCCGGTCAGAAAATTCCCGCGCTCTGGCGGCAGCAATATTTCCCGGCAGGCGCCCGGCTGAAAAAGAATCTATGGGGCTGGGCTTTGGCACAGCTGAAGCTGATGAGCATTACATTTATTGTTCTGAGCGGCGGCTTTTGGCTGCTGCGAATTCCCCATACCCTGCTGTGGAGCTTTTTAATTTCATTGGTAGATGCATTGCCTGTTTTGGGAACGGGTACTGTGCTTGTGCCCTGGAGTCTGGTGTGTTTTCTTCAGGGAAACCATGTGCAGGCCCTTGGGCTTTTGGGCACCTACGCCGCCGCAGCACTGCTGCGCTCTGTGCTGGAGCCAAAGCTGATTGGAAAGCAGTTGGGGTTAGACCCTTTGGTAACTTTACTTTCCATGTATGCCGGCTACCGGCTCTGGGGCATTGCCGGTATGCTGTTTTCGCCGCTGATTGCCATTACCCTGACCCAACTGGCTGCGCTCCCTCTGTCGGGAGATTTTAAGAATTCTCCGTAACATTTCAGATAAAATTCCATTCTCCCTATTGTGCATCCGGCTTTATTTTGTTATAATATTCAGAAAAAGTTAAATTGGATGTGTATTGCCTTGAAGTATGGAGTTTGGAACGTATCGAATCCCGAAAGAAATGCCGTGAACGCTTTGGTCGCCGCGGGCTATGCCCCTCTGACCGCTATGATTCTTTCCGCCCGGGGACGGAATCACCCCAATCAAGCCCGGGAATATCTGAATTGTAATGCCCCCATGCCGGACCCGTTTTTGTTGACCGATATGGCCTTGGCCGCCGGTCGGGTTCGGCAAGCGATGGCGCAGGGAGAAAAAATCGCCGTATTCGGCGATTACGATGTGGACGGCATCACCGCCACCTGCCTGCTGACCCATTTTCTGCGCCGGCAAGGTGCAGACTGCATCAGCTACATCCCCGGACGGCTGGAGGAAGGGTATGGTTTAAATCCCATTGCCATCCGTCAGCTCCACGGCGAAGGTGTAACGCTGATTGTCACCGTTGACTGCGGCATCACCGCGGTGGAGGAAGCGCAGCTTTGCCGGCAGTTGGGCATTGACCTGGTCATCACTGACCATCACGAATGTAAGGATGTTCTGCCCCAGGCCGTTGCTGTGGTAGACCCACACCGTCCCGACAGCAGCTATCCTCACAAGCATCTTTCCGGCGTAGGGGTAGCCTTCAAACTGGCCGCCGCTTTATGCGGCTCTCAAGAGGACATCCTTTCAGAATATGCAGACATGGTCTGCTTGGGCACGGTGGCAGATGTTATGCCCCTGGTAGGTGAAAACCGGGTGTTTGTAACCCGGGGGCTGGAACAGCTGAAAGCCACCCGCCGGCCCGGCATCGCCGCGCTGATGAAGGAAATCGGATGCTGCCCGGAGGCCTTGAACGCCTCCTCCATCGGTTTTATGCTGGCGCCCAGAATCAACGCCGCCGGCAGAATGGGAAACATTCAACTGGCTGTGGAGCTGTTTCTTACGGAAGACCCGCACCGGGCGGAAGCACTGGCAAAGGCATTGTGCGAGTTAAACCGTCAGCGCCAGTCCGTAGAGTCTCAAATTTACAAAGAGGCCGTAGCCATGATTCCCGAAGGCGCTCCCCCGGAGGCCATTGTCTTGGCAGACGAAAGCTGGCACCAGGGTGTGGTGGGTATCGTTGCCAGCCGGTTGGCAGAGGAATATTGCTGTCCTGCCTTTCTGGTTTGTCTGGACGGCGACCGCGGCAAGGCCAGCTCCCGAAGCTACGGCGGATTCAATCTTTTCTCCTCTCTGACCGCCCTTTCCCCCTTGCTGGAAAGCTACGGCGGCCATGAATTGGCGGCAGGCTTTACCATTTCCCGCAAGCAAATCATCCCCTTCCGTCAGGAAATCTGCCAAATGGCCAGCGGTTTTTACTCCGATGCAACGCCCCGGACAGTTTTACAAATAGACTGCGCCGTTACCCCGGAGCTTTTGACCCTGAAAAGCGTGGAGGCTTTGTCCTGTCTGGAGCCCTGCGGCAACGGCTGTCCCAAGCCTGCGCTGATGGTAGAAGGCCTTGTGGTGGAGCGCATTAACATGGTAGGCAACGGCCAGCACATGCGTTTACAGCTACGCAGCCGTCACCATGCCGTTCACGGAATTTTCTTCTCTGCCAACCCGGAATCCGCCTCTATCGCCCCCGGCGATTTGGTGGATGTGGCCTTTACCCCGCAAATCAACGAATTCCGGGGCGAGCGGTCTGTGCAGATGAACATTCTGGACATCCGTCCCAGCTGCAGCGTTCCCTGCCCACCGGAGACCCGGGGCTATTCCGAACTGCACACCGGCCGACTTTGCGCCCAGGATGCAGATGCCTTACTGCCTGACCGGGCAACTCTTTCTACGGTTTGGCGCTACTTATCCGCGCAAGGCAGTCTGAAGGAAGACCCTGTATGCCTGTGCCGTAAAATCGTGCGCTGGTCCTGTGTCAGCCTGAGTCTGGGGAAAATGCTGACCTGCCTGGATATTTTCCGGGATGTGGGACTGCTAAAGCTCCAAAAAGTCCATAAATATATTCTGATTGAACTAACCCCCGGTGACGAAAAAGCAGATTTAAGCCGGAGTCATACCCTGCAGACCCTTCTGCGTGCGAAAGAGAGCTGATTATTTTGGAAACCTTTGAAGCCCATTATGAGTCCATGTTTCATACCGTCTGTAAGTGCATCCCCGGTGCGGATACGGCACTTTTGAAGCAAGCGGTGGACTATGCTTCCCGAAAGCATGCGCACCAACAGCGCAAAGACGGTTCTCCTTACATCATTCATCCCCTGGCCGTAGCGGAAATTGTAGCAGAGATGGGTCTGGATGTAGACGCTGTTTTGGGTGCTCTGCTCCATGACTGCATTGAAGATACGGATGCTTCCCACGACGAAATCGAGGCTCTCTTCGGCCAAACTGTGGCAGAGCTGGTGGAAGGTGTCACTAAGCTGACCCGTGCCAATTTCAACTCCTCCGAGCAGGCCCAGATGGAAAACCTGAGAAAAATGTTCATGGCTATGAGCAAGGACATTCGGGTGGTGTTGATTAAAATTGCGGACCGTCTTCACAATATGCGCACCATGCAATACCAGACCCCAGCCAAGCAAATCAGCAAATGCCAGGAAACCATGGATATCTATGCCCCTCTGGCTCACCGCCTAGGTATGCAAAAAATCAAATGGGAGCTGGAAGACATTGCTTTGCGGTATTTGGAGCCGGAGCATTACAACGAGATTATGTCCTATCTCAATGCCCACAAAGAGCAGGATGAGGCCTTTATGCACACCATTCAGGACCAGATTACCCAACGGCTTTCCAATATGGGCATTCAGAATACCACCTACGGCCGAATCAAGCACGTTTATTCCATTTACCGGAAGATGAACGCCCAAAGCAAAACCATGGACGAACTGTTCGACGTGTACGCCTTCCGCTGTATCGTGGATACCATTCCCGATTGCTACAATGTACTGGGTCATATCCACGATTTGTTCAACCTGGTACCCGGGCGGTTTAAGGACTACATCTCCACCCCCAAGCCCAATATGTATCAAAGCCTGCATACCACGGTCATCGGCTCTCAGGGCATCCCCTTTGAGGTGCAGATTCGGACATGGGATATGCATGAAACGGCAGAATACGGTATCGCCGCCCACTGGAAATACAAACAGGGCGGAGAGAGCGGCAATGAAAAGGACTTTGAATGGGTGCGCCGGCTTTTGGAAAGCCAGCAGGACACCGATGCAGAGGACTACGTCCGTTCCTTAAAAATCGATATGTTTGATGACGAGGTCTTTGTCTTTACCCCCAAGGGCCGCATCGTTTCTCTGCCTGCCGGCTCTACCCCCATCGATTTTGCCTATGCCATCCACTCCGGCGTGGGTAATTCCATGATTGGCGCTAAGGTAAATAACCGCATCACCGGAATCGACACCACCTTAAAAAACGGTGATATTATTGAGATTCTCACCTCCAAATCCGCCAAGGGTCCCAGCCGGGACTGGCTAAGCATCTGCAAATCCAACCAAGCCAGAACGAAAATCAAGCAATGGTTTAAGAAAGAAAAGCGGGAAGAAAATGTCTTCCACGGCCGTAGCAGCTTTGAAGCGGAAATGAAGCGGGTCGGTCTGCCTCTTTCCATTACCATCGACCCGGAGATAGGTCCTCAGCTTCTGAAAAAGCTGTCCTTTGACAACTGGGAGGATATGTACGCCGCCATCGGCTACGGCGGTCTGACCGCCAGCAAGGCCGTGGGCAGAATTCGGGACGATATCAACCGGGCATTGAAGGCGCAGGCCAACGAAAAAGCCCAGGCTTCTCCTCTGCGTACCAATCCGGACAGTGATGCGGTGAAGCAAAACCGCCACTCGGTTAACGGCGTTATTGTAGAAGACATTGATTCGTGCATGATTAAATTTGCCAAATGCTGTACCCCTGTCCCCGGCGACGATATTATAGGCTTTATCACCAAGGGCTTCGGTGTCAGCGTGCACCGCAGTGACTGTCCCAACACCGCCAACCGGCATTTGCCCATTCAGGCGGCCCGGTGGGTACCGGTACGCTGGGCTACCCAGGACGACCAGCCCTTTGAAACCACCTTGGAGCTGGACTGCATCACCCGGGACGGCCTTTTGTTGGATGTGGCCACCACCATGACCACCGCCCGTGTCCGGGTCAAGGAGCTGTTCGGCAAGGACCTGCCCGGAGGGCACAGTGTATTTACTGTGAAATTTGAGGTCAAAAACGTAGAGGAGCTGGATGCCATCCGCAACAAATTGCTGAACATCCGGGATGTTGTCGGCTCCCGGAGAGGTCAAAACTAAAGGAGAGCATTGTATGCGCGCCATTTTAACAAGAGTTTCCTCCGCCTCCGTCACCATCGACGGCCAGGTGACCGGCTCTATCGGCAAAGGTTTTCTGATTCTGCTGGGCATCGGCCCGCAGGATACGGAAAGAGAATGTCGCTACCTTGCCGAAAAAGCCTTGGGCCTTCGGATTTTTGAAGACGAAAACGGAAAAATGAATATGGGACTGGAGCAGGTGGGCGGACAGGTGCTTGTGGTCAGCCAGTTTACCCTTTACGGCAATTGCCGGAAGGGCCGCCGCCCCAGCTTTACCGATGCCGCCGGGCCGGAACTGGGCAATGCCCTGTACGAAAAATTCCTGTCTGTTTGTGAGGAATTGGGCTATTCCCCGCAGCACGGTGAGTTTGGCGCGGATATGAAAGTATCCTCTGTCAACGACGGCCCGGTAACCTTGATTCTGGACACCGACCAGCTTATGGACACGCCCCGGAGGTAATCTTTATGCCAAACATCAAAGCCTTGGCCCTTGGGGGCTACGAAACCAACTGCTATATTGTCTACGGTGAAAACCGGAACGACTGCGTTATTATTGACCCGGGCTATGAACCGGAAACCGTTTTGGATGCTTTGGCAGAGCTGGGTCGCACCCCCGCCGCCATTTTTCTTACCCATGGCCATTTTGACCATGTAGGTGCGGTAGAAGCGCTGATCGCCCGTACCCACTGCCAGCTTTGGGTGCACGAAAAGGATTGGCATCTACCCAGCGATTCCCTCATCTTGCAGCTTTACCCCTTGGCAAACCGGGATTTCTCCCAAGTCCATTTCTATGGGCATGGGCAAACGGTTTCCGTAGCCGGCCTTTCTTTTACAGTTCACGGCACCCCGGGGCATACCTGGGGCTCTGTCTGTTTAGAAGGTGAAAATGCCCTGTTTACCGGGGACACCCTCTTTGCCGGCTCCTGCGGAAGAACCGACCTGCCCGGCGGAGACTCTGCCGCCATGGCAAAATCTCTCCGTTATTTGTCCGAGCGAACACCCAATTATGAAATCTACCCCGGCCACGGAGGAATCTCCTGTCTGGATGCAGAAAAACGCTACAATCCTTATTTGAAAGGGCTGCTATGACACTCACACTCATAGGTCATAATGACCGCTACGCTGTGGAACAGCTCCAAATGGCTCTGTTTCCTGCCGGCAGCAGCGGTGAGGCGGTTTCCGCCCTTTACCGGGGAAACACTTACCTCACCGCCGTCACGAAGATTACATATCTGGGCCGTACTGCCACCGCCCGCCGCCGTCTGAAGGCTGCATCGGAAACGGTACGACTGCGCCGCCGTATTTTACAGCAAAGCTATTATCTGGCGGCCTGTCAGCTTTTAGATGCCCCTCCTGCCTGGGGGGCGCTGGCAGGTGTCCGCCCCACCAAGCTTTCTACCCGGCATTTGCTGGAGGGGGGCACGCCGGAAAGTGCAGATAAAATGCTCCAGCGCATTTATTACGTCACGCCCCAGCGCAGTCAGCTGGCGGTGGAAAGCTCCGTTTCCACTGTTCGCGCCGCCAAGCTGCTGGATGATTCCGACATCTCCGTGTATGTGGGAATTCCCTTTTGTCCTACCCGATGCAGTTACTGCAGCTTTGTCAGCAGAACGGTGGGCAAAAAAACCGAGCTGTTAGAGCCCTATCTGCAGGCACTGCTGCAGGAAATTGCCGTCACCGGAAAGCTTTTGCAGCAGTCCGGCAGGAAGGTTCGCACCCTTTATATTGGCGGCGGTACACCTACCACCCTGTCTTCCCGGCAAATTGCCCAGCTCATGGATGCGCTGACAGAAACCTTCGATTTATCCCGATGTCTGGAATTTACCGTAGAAGGCGGCCGTCCGGACACGCTGGATGCCGAAAAACTGCGTACCATTCGCCAACACGGCGCCAACCGCATGAGCATCAATCCCCAAACCATGGTGGACTCTGTGCTCCGGGCCTGCGGCAGACCCCATACTGCCGCCCAGGTAACAGAGGCCTACCAATGGGCCGTGGATGCCGGCTTTCAAGATATCAACATGGACTTGATTGCCGGTCTGCCCACCGATGATTTTTCCGGTTTTTGTCACTCTCTGGATGCTGTGGCAGATTTGCGCCCAAGCAATATCACCGTGCATACTCTGGCGCTGAAAAAAGGGGCAGACCTATTTGACCGCCGGGAGACCCTATCTCCTGTGGATGCGGTAACACAAATGGTGGACTATGCCAACGGCTTACTGCCTACCCTGGGTTATCGGCCTTACTATCTGTACCGGCAGAAATATATGTCCGGCTCTTTTGAAAATGTGGGCTGGAGCCGGGATAACCGGGACTGCCTGTATAATATCTATATGATGGAAGAATTGCACACCGTTTTATCCCTGGGGGGAGGCGGCATGAATAAGGTCAATCTGCCGGACGGTACTCTGCAGCGATTCCACAATCCCAAATTCCCGGAGCAGTATATCGAACTGCTTCCCTCGGTCCTTCAGGAAAAGGAAGCCCTCTTTTCCCTGATGGACACAAAAACAACCCCATGAAAGGCGGTATCGGATTTGGATACTTTGATTTCCAACGTCACCATCGTGACCATGAACACACGGATGGATGTGCTGTTTGGCGCATATTTGGGCGTCACGGAGGGTAAAATTTCCTATATCGGCACCTCCGCACCGGAGGAGACCCCCGCTACCATCGTAGACGGCACCGGCATGGTGCTGATGCCGGGTCTCATTAACTGCCACACCCATCTGGCGACCTCTGTGCTTCGCAGTTATTGCGACGATTTGACCGCCGGTGAGGCCCTGGAGGCCCAACTAAACAAGGAAGATAAAATGGATCGCCGCAGCGCCAAGGCCGCCGCAGGACTTGCCATTGCAGAATGTCTGCGCTTTGGCATCACCTCGGTATCAGACCTTTACTACTATCCCGATGCCACTGCAGAGGCCGTGGCGGAATCCGGCATCAAAGCAAATCTGGCCCTTTCTTCCTACCGCTTCATTGACCATTGCGAGGATTTTGATTTTGAGACTGACGAGCAGTGCATGGAACTGCGGCGTGTGGTGGAAAAATGGAACGGCTACGACAACGGCAGAATTCAAATCGATGCCGGCATCTACGGCGAATATACCAGCAATTACAAGCTGTGGGAAGCACTGGCAGGCTATGCCGCCGAAGAAAAGCTAGGCTTCCAGCTCCATCTGGCCGAAACCGAGGAGGAAGTAAATTCCTGCTTGGACCGCACCGGCTTGACCCCGGCAGAGCTTTTCAATTGCCACGGTCTGTTCCGGGTTCCGGTGACTGCCGCCGGCTGTGCCGGCCTAACGCCGGAGGACCGGGCCCTTTTGGGAAAGAAAACGGTAACCGCCGTAGCCTGCCCCTTGACGGAGGCGAAAAGCGGCCGGGCTACCCTGCCTGTGATGGAATGTGTCAAATCCGGGATGAATGTGGCACTGGGCACCGGCGGCGCCATTGAGTGCGGCAATTTGGACTTGTTTGAAGTCCTTCGGGGTGTATCCATGGCCGCCCGGGCTTCCTCCGGAGATGCCTCTGCCCTGCCTGCCGAGGCGGCGCTGATGATGGCCACCGTTTGCGGTGCCCGGGCCCAGGGACGGGAGGAAACCACCGGTCAAATCTGTGTAGGAATGGATGCCGACCTGATTTTGGTTGATTTTTCTGCTCCCCATTTACTTCCCTGCCACAATGTCCTGAACGGCCTTGTTTACAGTGCCAAGGGCGGCGACGTGGCCATGACCATGGTTCGGGGCAAGATTCTTTATCAAAACGGCCGCTTTACCACCCTGGACCTGAACGCTCTGGTAGAGGAGCTGACCGAATATGCCATTCCCCGTCTGTTTTCAGACGATAAAGCAGGGCACTAAGCCAAGGAGGCCATTATGACACCCAAAAAGCAAACCTTCCTCCACGGCACCATGCTGTTGGCGCTGTCTACCGCCATTGTAAAGGTCATTGGTGCTTTTTACTCCATACCGCTCAAGCAGATTATCGGCGACCAAAGCTTCAGCTACTATTCCACCGCCTACGAAATTTACACATTGCTGTTGATGATTTCCACCGCCGGACTGCCGGTTGCCATGAGCCGCATGGTCTCCCAAGCCAGCTCTCTGGGGCATTATCGGCAGGTGCGGAGAATTTACACGGTCTGCCGCAGTATTTTCCTGGCCCTTGGCATTGCCGGTACATTTTTAATGACGGTATTTTGCCGCCAGCTTGCCATCTTCCAGGAACAGCCCGACGCCTGGGCCGCCATCGGCACCTTGGGTCCCTGCTGTCTGTTCATCTGTCTGATGAGCACCTACCGGGGCTTCTTCCAGGGCCAGAGCAATATGAAGCCCACCTCGGTCAGCCAAGTGCTGGAAGCCGTGGTCAAGCTGATTGTGGGCTTGGGTGCCGCTATTTTGCTGGTACATTTTACGGATGAATCCGCCTATCCCGCCGCCGGGGCCATTTTCGGCGTTACCCTAAGCTGCGTGATTTCCTCTGTGTATCTAAAACTCTGCTTCCGGAAAGCCTATAAAGACATTCCTCAAACCCACGAGCCGGTTTCCTCCGGCAAGGACATTGCAAAGGGCTTGCTGGCCATTGCCATTCCCATCACCATCGGCTCTGCCGGCTTGCAGCTATTAACGGTTTTGGAAACCCGCATTTACATGGGACAGCTTTTGGAAACCATGACCCAAACCCAAGCAGATGTGCAAAAGGGCATCTATAACTTTACCCAAAAAATCTTCAATATGCCCTGCGCCTTCATTACGCCTATTGCCATCAGCGTGCTTCCTGCCATTACTGCCCAGCTAACCGCCGGGGAGCACACCCAGGCAAAAGCCACCGAGGAGTCTGCCGCCCGGGTCACAGGGCTTATCAGCGCGCCTTGCGCCATCGGCCTTTTTGTTCTGGCAGAGCCCATTACTGCGCTGTTGGGCGGATACACCGGAGAAAAGCTGACCCTTGCTTCTCAACTCATGGCAATTCTCGGTCTTTGCGTGCTATTTAATTCCGTAGTTTTGTTTACCAACGCCGTCATGCAGGCCCACGGACATGTAAACCTGCCGGTGATCAATATGTTTATCGGCGGCATCTTAAAGCTGTTCATCGTGTTTATGCTCACCGGAAATCCCCATATCGGCATTCTGGGAACCCCCATGGGCTCTCTGCTTTGCTACCTGGTCATTACCGTTTTGAACCTGTTTTCTATCGGTCGGGTATTTCCCCAGCCTCCCGCCATTGTCAGAAATCTTCTGCGGGCATTGCTGGCGGCGGTCTTCATGGGTGCCGCCGCATACGGTAGCTGGCAAGGTCTGCTTTATCTGTCCGGCGGCAATTTAAGCCGGGTCATCGCCTGTGGAATTCCCATCGCGGTAGCCATCCCTGTTTATGTCATCGCGGCCGTAAAATTGCGCGCTATCACCCGGGAAGACTGTTTATTGCTTCCAAAAGGTGAAAAAATTGCAAATTTACTACATTTGTAAAAATATCCGTTGATTTTTTGGAAGAAATGTGGTAATTTAGTATTGCTTTATAAAAAAGAGGAAAAGAGGAACAAATTATGAACAAAACAGAACTGATCTCCATCACCGCAGAAAAGGCCGGCATGACAAAGAAGGACACCGAGCGTGTGCTGAATGCCGCCATCGACGCTGTTACCGCCGCTCTGGTGGCCGGTGACAAGGTGCAGGTTTCCGGCTTCGGTATCTTTGAAGTCAGAGCCCGCGATGCCCGCGTTGGCCGCAACCCCCATACCAAGCAAACCATCGAAATCCCCGCTACCCGGGTACCTGCCTTTAAGGCCAGCAAGGCGCTGAAGGATACTGTCGCCAAATAATTCATGCGGCTGGACAAGTACCTGAAGGTTTCCCGTCTTATCAAACGCCGCACGGTGGCCAACGAAGCCTGTGACAATGGGCGCATCAGCGTCAACGGCCGGGTGGTAAAGGCCAGCTACGAGGTAAAGGTGGGGGACCGAATCGAAATCACCTTAGGACCGAAAACCCTTGCTGTGGAGGTCCTGCAGGTGGCGGAAGCTGTCCGTAAGGACGATGCTGCCGAACTTTACAAGGAGTCAAAACCTCCGGCTAAGCCGGAGGCTTGATTAAGCCCTAGAAGGGCATTTTACAGACTATTGCCCCTAAAGGGGCCCCGAATGGTTTGCCGACCGCATTCCTTTCTCGGGCCACCCCTTAAGGGGCTTTTTCTATGCCTACTTGTTCTCGCGACCCGTAAATGGGTCCACATACTCCTTGATGCTCATTTGGTCGGCTATTTGATCTTCTTGGAGTTGGTTCTTTATGTACTCTTCTATTTGCTTTTTATTTCTGCCTACTGTATCGACGAAGTACCCTCTGGCCCAGAAATGTCTGTTACCATACTTGTACTTAAGGTTGGCGTGTCTATCGAATATCATTAGGCTACTCTTTCCTTTGAGAAAACCCATTATCTGCGACACACTGTACTTCGGAGGAATGCTCCGGGTCTTCTTCGTCATATTAACGGGAATAGGAAGTACATTTTGTTGCAATTGCAAATTGACGGAAAATGGGAATCTTTGTTATAATATGTATGCATAGAATCTATGCAATCATTTTAGGAGGAATGTAGATATGAAAAGAATTTTGGCG
>JAZNIX010000006.1:0-115563 GCA_045577715.1 Faecousia sp. | reverse complement strand
GAAAGGAACTGTGGCTGAAGGGTGAGACCAGCGGAAACTATCAGCACATCGTGTCCATTACTGCGGATTGCGATCAGGATGCGCTGGTGGTGATGGTAGAACCGGAGGGGCCTGCCTGCCATAAGGGAACCAAAAGCTGCTTCAACGATGTGGTATTTGAAAGTGAAGAACGCAGAGAATTCTCCCTGAACGGTTTGATGGAGCTGATCGAGGGCAGAAAGACCGATCAGAAAGAGGGCTCTTACACTACATATCTGTTCAACAAGGGTCTGGATAAGATCCTCAAGAAGGTGGGCGAAGAGTCTACCGAAGTGATCATTGCCGCCAAAGCACAGGATAAGGCAGAGACCATATATGAGATCGCTGACCTTGCCTACCATGTGATGGTGCTGATGATTGAAGCCGGCATTACGCTGGAGGATATCCACAGGGAGCTTGCTTCCCGTCATGTGATTGACCACAAGGTAAAGCAGGAAAAAATGACCAAATAAAAATTGCCGCCTCCGAACCTTTCGGAGGCGGCAAATGCGTATTATGTTCCGTTTACCATTGCGGTGCGCCAAAAACAAGTGTCATCAGTGCAAACATCAGCGGAATGGTCAGAATACATAAGGTGTGGGAAATCATGGCCATGGATGCGCCGGTTTTCGGATTTCCCCCATAGGCCTCGGGGAAAACAACCGTGTTGAGTCCCAATGGCGCGGCGATGGCAAACAGTGCCAAATACAGCACAT
Source organism: Faecousia sp. (assembly GCA_045577715.1). Classification (GTDB taxonomy): domain Bacteria; phylum Bacillota; class Clostridia; order Oscillospirales; family Oscillospiraceae; genus Faecousia. Next base: position 114,829 of record JAZNIX010000006.1, on the reverse strand, counting down.
TGTTGGTAATTTGAAGTGAGAACAGATGATTTGCCAATTCCTTAATGCCGAACAGACAACCGATAATAAAGGCAGGCAGCACAATCAGACGGAGGAAAGTGGCAATATATACTTTCTTATTTTGAAGCATGGAAAGAAAATCGTATCTTGCAATGGTACAGCCGGCCAGAAGCATGGCGACAGGGCCCATACAGCTTTTTAATGCATCCAATGTGTTGGATAGAAAGGGGAGCGCTGTGTCCATAATTCCGTTGACACCGCCCAAACCGCTGAAACCCACAGCAACACCAACCAGCATGGCTATGGTGGGAGGGTTTATGATTTTCTTCAGGGGATTGCTTTCCCGGTTGCCGCTGGGAACCAACACGCTCATGCCCCAACTGTAAACCGCAAGGGTAAACGGCAAAGAAAATAACTTAAAATAAGAAAGCACGCTGTCTCCAAATAAAGCAAGCACCAAGGGGTCACCTACATAGCCAAAATTGCCAAAGGTCAGGGCGTATTGATAAACACCCTGCTCGTAGCATTTTTTGGGAACAAAAACCCGAGAAAGGGGGATGGCAATGACTAAGGCAATCACAAGACTGATGGCAGCAATGATAATATTAACAATGTGGGTGTTAAGAGACTGGACAGTGCAGAAGCGCGCCATAGTAATAAAGTTCAAGGCAGGGCAGAACACCCAGGTTTCCAGCTTTGCCATGACGGTGGCGGCGCTGTCCGGCAGAATATTGCATTTCCGCAGGGTAAAGCCAATTGCAATGCAGATAAACAGCATCAGCATGGGTTGCAAGGTGGCTTGAAAGGCTTGCAGCATATCATAAGCTCCTTATGTAATCAGAAAGAAATAAAAGTGCATGGTCATTATAGCACCGAAAAAGCAAATTGCAACAGTAAAAATCCGGCAGCCGAACGGCTGCCGGAAAAATATGTAAGGAATTATCTCTGCTGCTGCAGGTCGTAGTGCAGGTCGTAAGCCTTCTCCTCGGGGGTGAACTTACGCAGGGTGTTGATGGTCTCGCCGCCGTTCCACTTGCGGTCGCCAACGGATTCGGTAGTACCCATAACAGTGACGTTCAGCTGACGGTGACGGGCGCGGACATGGTCCCAGTCGATGAAATAGATATGGGCAAATTCGCCGCCGTCCAGAACGCCGTCCTTAATGGTCATGGTCTCGCTGCGGCCGAAGAACACAGAGCGCAGGTGACCGTCGGTGTTCATGGAGGTGTAGTTGCCGGGCTCGTTGACGTAGCGGCCGAACTGTGCGTGGATGGGGCCGGGATGACGGTAGTCGCCCTCATTGGTGTAGTCGGGGATCAGCTTACGCATGATGTCCAACAAATCATGCTGCAGGAATTCCAAATCGAAAGAGTCGATATCGTGGGAGCACTCCTGAATCATAACGGAGCAGGTGGTGTGGTGAGATGCGATGCATACGGTGCCGTTCTGAATACCGGAAGCCTTGACGATTTCCATGATTTCCTTGGAAACATCGTGGAAGGTGGGGATCCAGCCCCGGGACTGCAGTTCCAGTTCTTTCTGAAATACTTTGAATTCCATTGTAAAATAACCTCCTAAAATGATGAATATGTATATGGTGATTACTCACATTTCTCCAGGTATTATAACAATCCTTTGTCGTTTCGTCAATCCTATTTGTGAAGTTTCCCGTTCTTGATTCCTTATTTACGAAAAAATTTGAAGGAAAGGAAGAAAATTGTTCAAATTGCGAATTGAATTATAGATAAAAAAGTAATATGCTCTATTTTGAGAGAAAAACAAATTATAAACATAAAGGATTGTTGTGTTATGATTACAAAAGAAGCTTTGGATGCTGCCCGGAATGCCTATGACATTGAAGCCCAGTGCATTCAGGAAATGAAGGATTATTTTGACGATGCCCAGTTTGCCAAGGCGGTGGAGCTGCTTTGTGCAGCACCCCGAATCGGTGCTTCCGGCTGTGGCCACTCCGGAATTATCTGCCAGCATTTTGCCCATCTGATGTGCTGCATTGAACAGCCTGCCAGATTTATCAGCCCCGCAGAAGCGGTGCACGGCGCAACCGGATTTTTGCAAAAGGGAGATGTGATGGTGTTCGCATCCCGGGGCGGAAAGACCGGGGAGCTGCTGCCCATTGTGGATATTTGTAAGGCCAAGGGCGTGTATATCATTACCGTAACGGAAAATCTGGAATCTCCCCTGGCAAAGGCTGCTGACGTGGTGCTGAAGCAGCATGTCAATAAGGAAACAGATAAGTGGAACGCCCAGGGCACTACCAGTACTACCGCGCTGTGTATGATTTTCCATGCATTGCAGGCGGCCATGATTGAGCAGACCGGCTATCAGGCAGAGCAGTTTGCGTTGATTCATCCCGGTGGAGCTGTGGGTGAGCGGTTGAATAGGAAGTAATCAGTACATAACCTATAAAAATGAATGTAAAAGGAGTTGTTAGGATGAAATTGTTGATTGATGATGCCAGAATCGACCAAATAAAAGCAATTTATGACCTTTATCCCATGGACGGTGTCACGACGAACCCCTCCATCCTGGCCAAGGGCGGAAGAAACCCCTATGAAGTATTGCGTGAGATTCGTGCCTTTATTGGGAATAAGGCCCAGCTGCACGTGCAGGTCATTTCTGAAACCACAGAGGGTATGGTGGCTGAGGGTCACAAAATTGTAGAAGTGCTTGGTGTAAATACCTTTGTGAAGATTCCTACCGTTCCGGCAGGATTAAAGGCGATGCGGATTCTCTCGTCTGAGGGTTATCACGTAACGGCCACTACCATCTATACCCCCATGCAGGCGTTTTTAGCAGCGAAAGCCGGTGCGGAATATGCAGCACCTTATTTGAACCGGATTGACAATCTGGGTGCCGACGGTGCAATGGTCACCAAGAAAATTCAGGATATTTATAACCGCAGTGACATGAAGACGCAGATTCTGGCGGCCAGCTTCAAAAACACACAGCAGGTTCAGGAACTGTGCGAATATGGCGTGGGCGCGGCAACGCTGACCCCGGATGTGATTGACAATCTGATTAAGAATGCAAGCGTCACTTCTGCACTGGATATCTTTACACAGGATTTTGAAACCCTTTGCGGCAAGGGTAAGACCATGCTTGACTGCTAAGAAAGGAGCGGGATATATGGCAATTTTATCACCCTCAATTCTGTCCTGCGATTATATGAATATGCAGCGGGAGTTTGTCCAGTGCAAGGAAGCCGGCTGTAAATGGCTTCACGTAGATATTATGGATGGCCATTTTGTCCCTAATTTGTCCTTCGGATATTCTTTGGTGAAGGCAATGCGGCCGGTTACGGATTTGGTTCTGGATGTGCATTTGATGATTGATACACCTATCAAATATGCAGAGGAATTTTGCAAGGCCGGTGCAGATTACTTAACCATTCATGTGGAGGCAGATACGCCGGAAAATATCCGTAAGACCTTGGCGCTGATTCGCAGTCTGGGCGTGAAGCCGGGTATTGTTGTCAAGCCCAAAACCCCGGCGGAGGCCATTGCGGAATATCTGCCCATGGTGGATTTGGTTTTGGTTATGACGGTAGAACCGGGCTTCGGCGGTCAGAAATTCATGGCAGATATGATGCCCAAGTTAAAGAAGCTTCGCGGGATGCTGGATGAGGTGAATCCCGGCTGTCATCTGGAAGTGGACGGCGGTGTGGATTTGGTTACCGGTGTTACCTGTAAGGAAAACGGCGCGGATGTGTTGGTTGCCGGTTCTGCATATTTCAAAGAGACAGACAAAAGTGCTTTTGTAAAGGAAATTGAGAAATAAAGCGTTTCCTGTGAATTGAGGAAAGTATGGAGATTTCAGTCACATTAAGTGCCAATGCCGGAGTCGCTATTGATTTTGGTGGGCATCGGGTATGGGTAGATGCATTGCATAATGACAAGGTAGCGGGTTTTTCTGCAGTTTGTCCCAAACTACAGAGGCGGATGATGGAAAGCGATGCGTTTTCAAATCCGAACTTTATTTGCTACACCCACTGTCATCCGGACCATTTCTCCAGGGAATTGACAGCTGCAGCAAGAGCGCGTTGGCCCAATGCAATTTTGTGTCTGCCGGAGCCTGTGTTTTCCAACCAGATTTTGGTGGAGGGGAAGTCGTTTTCCTACAGTGAGGGGGGGCTGAGCCTGCGCTTTCTCCGATTGCCCCATGAGGGTCAGCAATACGCAGGGTGCGTGCACTATGGGATACTCCTCTCTTTTCTGGGGAAACGGATATTCATTCCGGGAGACTGTCAAGTGGCCGCGGATGCACTGGCTCAGGCAGTTGCGGATGCATCTATTGATGTGGCACTGCTGAATTTTCCGTGGCTGACATTGAAGAAGGGACATGCCTTTCTTTGGCAGACACTGCGGCCAAAGCACGCGGTATTATATCATTTGCCCTTTGCAGACGATGATATAAACGGATACCGTCAGGTGGCGGAAAAGACTGTGGCAGGGGAAAACAGAGGGAATATCCATATGCTTTATAACCCTTTGCAGACGATTGTTTTAGATATTTAATAAGCACCTCCGGTTTGTAAAATAACCGGGGGTGTTTTCATGGGAATTTGTATTGACAGACCCTGTAAAACGGTGTTAGAATGATAGAAATCCTTAAGAAATTTGCAGGATGGAGGGGATACAATTGGTGGATAGTCTGATAGATAGTGAAGTGATGGATATCCTTTTGGATTTTGGGGAAACAATGATGGATTCCGGTGCAGAAATCCGTCGGGTGGAGGACAGCCTTGCCAGAATGGGTAGGTCCTATGGTGCAGATGAAACCAATGTTTTTGTGATTACCTCCAGTATTGAACTTACAATGCATTTTGGTGACGGACAAACGCTTACCAGAACACGGCGCGTGCGTGCAGCCGGAGCGACGGATTTTTGCAAGCTCAGCGAGTTAAATGCCTTGAGCAGAAAATGCGCTATGGAACGGGTACCGCTGGAGACCTTGAAAGCATCCGTAAATCATATTCGAGACAGGCAAATTTCCCTGGTTAGAAGCTATATTGGCAGTGTTCTGGCGGCAGGCGGATTCTCGGTGTTTTTCGGAGGCAGTATTCTGGATGGCGTGATTTCCGGCTTGGCGGCATTGCTGATATGCTGGCTTCAGCTTAAGTTTTCCAGGTTGTGTCCCAATAAGGTGTTTTTTCTGTTTGTTGCCTCTTTTCTTATGGGTCTAGGTGTATGCTGTGTGAATCTGATGGTTCCCGGATTGCAGGTAGATAAAATCATTATTGGAGATATTATGCTCTTGGTGCCGGGAATTGCCATTACCACGGCAGTTCGGGATACCTTAATTGGAGATACCATCTCCGGTGTTACCCGACTGGCAGACTGTTTGGTATGGGCGGCGGCTTTGGCGGCCGGCATTATGATTGTGATCAGTATGTTTGCGAGGTAAGCTATGGAAGATGCTTTGATTCAACTGGTTTCAGCATGGGTTGGCTCTGTTGGCTTTGCCCTTGTTTTCAATGTGGAGAAGAAATGCGTGATTGCGGCATCCCTGGGCGGCTTGCTGATTTGGGGTGTTTTCCTGCTATGCGACAGCCTTTTATCTCTGGGCGTGTTTTCCTCTACGGTGATTGCTGCGGCTTCTGGTCAGATTTATTCGGAGATCATGGCGCGCATTTATAAATCGCCCACCACCGTATTTTTTATTCCGGGTGTGGTGCCGCTGATTCCCGGCGGTTCTCTTTATCGTACAATGTATGCGGCAGTTTTTCAGAATTGGGAACAGTGCCGCTATTATGGGATTCAGACGTTGCTGGGTACTCTGGGAATTGCGGTGGGGCTTAGCTTTGTTTCCGGTGTTTTGTATATTTTGGCAAACCGGGCAAAGCAGAAGGCAACAAGAAGATAACTGTTTACAGAAACAAAAAAGAGTGCCTCCGAAATATCGGAGGCACTTTATGTTTACTGGAACAGCGCCAGCTGGTAGCCGTTTTGCTGGAAGCTGTCGATGGCATCGCTTAAAATTGCGGCGTTGGTGACAGAAACTGCGTGAAGCAGATAGATGGCACCGTTGTGGTGGCGGTCTGTCACTGTTTTCAGAGCTTGGTTGTAGCTGAGTTGCTTGGCAGTGTCATAATCGTAATATTGGAAGCTCCAAAGGACAGTCTTATAGCCAAGGCTTTTCAGCACGGAAAGGGACTGGATGGAGAAAGCACCCGTAGGGGGACGGAACAGGGTCATGCTATAGCCGAAATGCTCCTTGACATAATCATGCAGGCTCATAACCTCGTATACCATTTTGTCGATGGTCTGGGCGGGCATAACCGGGTGTGTATTGGAATGGTTGCCCACTGCATGACCTTCATCCACCATGCGCTGCACCAAATCAGGCTGGGATTTTACATAGTGCATGGTAACAAAGAACACGGCTTTTACATTTTTCTGCTTCAGCACGTCCAAAATCCGTTCGGTGACTCTGTAGGATTTGCCGTTTGCATCGGTGGCGGTGTATTCATAACCGCAGTCGAAGGTCAGGTAAATGTTTTTGTCATCCGGACCGACGAAGTTTCCACCGTATTGGCCGTATTTTTTCTGGTCAGAAACAGGACCGCCGGGCCGTTGACCGTTGGAGCCAACGCCTGCACCGTAACCGTTGGGATTGTATGTAGCATCCATTGCCAACAGTTCAGCCCGGGTGTACAGACTGCCAATCATCTCCGAATTATCCACAGGGGGCGTGGAGGGGGTGGTAGGCACAGTGGGCTGGGAAGGAACGGTGGTAACGGGAGGCACAGAGGTCGCCGGAGGTGTGGACTGGGTGGGTTGCGTAATTGTGGTGTTGTTGGGGACAGTACCGGTTGTGTTGTTTGGAACAGTCCCGGTGGTAGCGGTCGTACCGGTTGTACCGGAAGTACCGCTGGTATGGGTTTCAGAACTCCCGGGATTTGCAGGCTCCGGTTGGCTACAGCCGGTCATGGACAGTATCTGCAGCAGCATAAGGGCCGCCAGCATAATAGAAACGATTCTTTTGCGCATGTTATATTCCTCCTTCTGCCTCATTTTAATCCCGATTAGGCAAAAATTCAAGAGGGAATTCAAAGAAACAAGCGGAATCTTCCCGAAACAGAGAGAATGAAAGAAATCCTTGCTTTTTGGTGAAAAATTAGGTATAATAAGCTAATTCATTTTACATATTTGAATGAGGTTTTGCTGTGTATCTGAAAAGTTTGGAAGTGCAGGGCTTTAAGTCCTTCCCGGATAAGACACTTATCCGGTTCGGTGATGATATCACCGCCATCGTGGGGCCCAACGGCTCCGGAAAATCGAATATTTCCGATGCGATTCTGTGGGTCATGGGCGAACAGAGCACCAAGACACTCCGTGGCGCAAAAATGGAGGACGTGATTTTTGGGGGCACCCAAAAGCGTGCATCCGTCGGCTTTGCGGAGGCAACCCTGACGCTGGATAATTCTGACCGGGCATTGGCCTATGACTCTGACGAGGTGATGGTTACTCGCCGTTATTACCGAAGTGGCGACAGCGAGTATTATATCAATCGCCAGTCTGCAAGACTTCGGGATATCCATGAGATGTTTATGGATACCGGCCTGGGCAGAGAGGGCTATTCCAACATCGGACAGGGCCGGATTGATGAAATTCTGTCCCTGAAAAGTGCCGACCGCCGGGAAATTTTTGAAGAGGCCGCGGGCATTTCCAAATATCGCCACCGTAAGGAAGAAACGGAGCGCAAGCTTTCCCATACGGAGGATAACCTTTTGCGCATTGGCGACAAGGTTTCGGAACTGGAGCTACAGTTGGAACCGTTGAAACAGCAATCTCAGAAGGCAGTAAAATATCTGGAACTGAAAGAAGAACTTCGGGGCGTGGAAGTGGCAGTTTGGCTGGATTCTCTGGAAAAGCTCTCCGCCGCAGCCAGCAAGGCTGAGGAAGACTATGCCTCTGCCTCCTTTGTACTGCAACAAGCCCATGAGGAATTGGAGCGGCTTTATCAGCAGGCAGAAAGCTGTGGAGAAGCCCTTCGGGAAAAAGATGGGGAATTGGAAACCCTTCGGGTCAAAATCAGTATGTTGGAGGCCAACCATCAGCAGTTAGACGGCCAGATGGCGGTGCTCCGGGGAAATATTACAAACAATGATACCAATATTGCAAGAATTGAGGAGGAGCTGAAGGGCTCAGAGGATCGCAGTGGCGGTATTGTGGCGCAGATTCAGCAGACACACCAACGGATTGCAGAAATTGAGGAAACCCTTTCCGGCAAGAAACAGACACTGGACGGACTGCAGGAAACCTTGAGTCAAATGACAGCCAATGCCCAGGGCTTGACCAAGCAGTATTTGGAACTGCGAACCAAGGAAACCGCCATTTCGGCAGATATTGCCGGATGGGAAGCAGATATCCGGGGATTGCAGACCGGGGCTGAGCAGGTTCGGGAACGTGCGGCTCAATTACAGGAGGACCTGGCGGCGGCAGAAACCAGAGAACTTCAGTCCCGTCAGAATTTGGAGCAGTGCCGCAGTGTGCTGAAACAGGCACAGAATGATGTAACAGCAGCCAACAACACCATTTCCGGATATACCCTTCGGAGGGAAACCCGTGTTTCCCGGCGGGATACCTTGGCACAGCAGCTACGGGAGCTTACGGCGAAGCTGGAGGCGGTATCTGCAAAGGCAAAGGTGTTCCGTGCCATGGAAAGGGATTTTGAAAGCTATACAAAATCCGTGCGTTTGGTGATGCAGGAGTCCCAGCGGGGCGCTTTGCGGGGAATTCATGGGCCCGTGTCCCGTTTGATTCGGACAGAGAATGAAAATGCCGTAGCAATTGAAATTGCCTTGGGTGCTGCCATGCAGCAAATCGTGGTGGACACGGAAGCCGACGGCAAATCCGCCATTGCTTACCTAAAGCGCACCGGCGGCGGTCGGGCCACGTTCCTGCCGATCGCTACCGTTCGGGAGAGACATTTGGACGAATCCGGTGTAGAAAATTGCCGGGGCTTTGTGGGAATTGCATCCAATCTGGTTCGCTGTGATACATCCTATAGAGCTATTGTGGAGAACCTATTGGGAAGAACCGTGGTTGTAGAGGATATTGATGCCGCCATAGCCATGGCAAAACGGTACACTCATCGGTTTAAGATTGTGACCTTGGACGGTCAGGTTATGAATCCGGGCGGTTCCATGACCGGCGGTTCTGTGAACAAAGAGGCGGGCATTTTGTCCCGGGCCAATGAGCTGGAAGCCCTTTCCAAGGAAGAAAAACAGCTGCAGACCCAGTGCCAGACGGTGGAGACGGAATTACAGGAGGCCCAGCGCCTTGCCGACCAGGTGGAGTATCAGCTGAATACGGCTGCAGAGCAGCTTCGGGAGGCGGAGGACCAGGTCCTTCGGATGCAGGGAGAAGAAAAACAGCATGAAATCCTACTGCAGGCCATTGTGGATGCTCAAACTGCCTCTCAAAAGGAACTGGATAGCCTTCAGCTGCGCCAGCAGGAGGATAGGGAACGCCTGATCGCCTGCCGGACGAAGATTCAGATTTTCACCCAACAGCTTGCGCAGATTCGGCTGTCACTGGAAACCCTGGAGGGAAGCCAGACAGAGGCTGCAGATGCCACGGCGCAAATCACAGAGGAAATGACAGCGCTGCGCACTGAAGTGGCGGCTATGGATGCTGAGCGGCTGACTGCCCTGTCCCATATTGAGGATTTGAAGGGCCTGCAAGGGGCCATTGAAGGCGACCAGGAAAAGAAGCTTGCATTGATAGAAACCTTCCGGGCAGAGAACCTGCGCCTTGAGGAGCAGATGATGCAAATCAAGCAGCAGCAGGAAGAAAACGACGGGGAAACTGCCCTTCGTCAGCAGAATATGCAGTCTGTCATGAAGGCACGGGCAGAGGCAGAAGCCTCTAAGACCCGAAGCGAGCGGGAAAGCCAGGAAAAGAATAAGGACATTCTGAATATGGAGCGGGCCTGTATGCTCTTGGAGCAGAAGAAGGTCACCACCGATTTGGAAGAAAAGCAGATTATCGATAAGCTGTGGGATTCCTACGGTTTGACACCGGGCACAGCCGGAGAGTATCGGGGCAATATTGAATCCGTGGCCGCCGGTAATCGCACCGTTTCGGAGCTGAAGCGGAAGATTACCCTGCTGGGAACGCCCAACTTAGGTGCTATTGAGGAATATGCCCGTGTCAATGAGCGTTACAGTTATTTGTCTGCCCAGCGGGATGATGTGTTGACCTCTAAACGGGAGCTGGAAAGCATTATTCGGGATATCACCAAGGAAATGACCGACATTTTTGTAAAGGAATTTGCAAAAATCGACCATTACTTCGGCATCGTATTCCAGGAGATGTTTGGCGGCGGCAAGGGTCAGCTGATTTTGGAGGACCCGGAGCAGCCTCTGACCTGCGGCATTGAAATTCGGGTACAGCCCCCCGGAAAGCAGGTGAAAACCATTACGCTGTTATCCGGCGGCGAAAAGGCCTTTGTGGCCATTGCTCTGTACTTTGCGATTTTGAAGGTGCGCCCCACGCCGTTTTGTATGCTCGACGAGATTGACGCGGCATTGGATGACCGGAATGTGGAGCGGTTTGCAAATTACCTGCGCAATTTGAGTGCAAAAACCCAGTTTATTATCATCACCCACCGCCGGGGCACCATGGAGGCATCCGATGTGTTGTACGGTGTTACCATGCAGGAACAGGGCATCAGTAAGCTTCTGCGGCTGGATTTGAACCAGATGGAGGAATATCTGGGAATCGAAGAATAAAGGAGTATCTATGGGCTTTTTTGATAAAATCAAGACGGGCCTCAGCAAAACAAGAGAGGCACTGGGGAATACCCTGGGCGGAGTGTTTTCCGGCTTTAGCCAGATTGATGAGGATTTTTATGAGGAACTGGAAGAAAGTCTGATTCTTGGTGATTTGGGCGTGGAAACTGCCACAAAGGTCACAGATTGCCTGCGAAAGGAAATACGCCAGCAGCATTTGAAGACCCCGGAGGAAGCCCGGCTGGCGTTAAAGGAAATCCTCGTAAATATGTTGCAGGTGGGCACTCCCGAGATGAATCTATCCACTACGCCCTCTGTGGTGCTTGTTATCGGTGTCAACGGTGTGGGAAAGACCACTACCATCGGTAAAATTGCCACGCAACTGGTAAAACAGGGGAAAAAGGTGCTTTTGATTGCCGGAGATACCTTCCGGGCCGCCGCCGCTGACCAACTGGAAATCTGGGCAGGCCGCAGCGGTGCGGATATTGTCCGTCAGCATGAGGGGGCAGACCCTGCATCGGTGGTGTTTGACGGCATCCAGGCAGCCAAGGCAAGAAATGTGGACGTGATTCTGGTGGATACTGCCGGACGGCTGCACAACAAGGCAAATCTCATGAACGAGCTGAACAAAATCAGCCGTATCGTGGAGCGGGAATTGCCGGAGTCAGCCCGGGAGGTGCTGCTGGTTTTGGACGGCACCACCGGTCAGAACGGCTTGATTCAAGCCAAGCAGTTCAAGGAAATTGCCGGCGTGACGGCAGTTGCGTTGACCAAGCTGGACGGCACAGCCAAGGGCGGCATTGTGATTGCTGTCAGCGATGCATTGCAGATTCCGGTAAAGTTTATCGGCGTGGGCGAAGGGGCTGAGGATTTGATGCCCTTTGATGCCCGGGATTTTGTGGATGCCCTTTTGTGAGGAAGTAAGTATGAAAGTGGTTTTGGCAAGTAAAAATAAGCATAAGCTGGTGGAAATCAGCAAAATTACTGAGAAATTCGGGATGGAATTGGTACTCCAGTCCGAGCTGGGGATTGACCTGGAGGTAGAGGAAACAGGGTTGACCTTTGAAGAAAATTCCTTTATCAAGGCCGAGGCAGTGATGAAAGCCACCGGCTTGCCGGCCCTGGCAGACGATTCCGGAATTGCTGTGGATGCGCTGAACGGAGAGCCGGGAATCTATTCTGCCCGTTACGGATTTGACGATTCTCTGGATGATTGGGGCAGACTTCTTCTGCTGTTGAAAAATACGGAGCATGTGCCGGACGGTCAGCGGCAGGCAAAGTTTGTCTGCGTGATTACCATGGTGACCCCGGAGGGAAATACCATTCAAGCCCGGGGAGAAATCCACGGGGAGCTGCTCCGGGAGCCCAGAGGGAAAAACGGCTTTGGCTATGACCCGATTTTTTATTATCCGCCCATGGGAATGTCCACCGCGGAAATGCCCGCGGAAGAGAAAAATAAGGTTTCCCACCGGGCAAATGCACTAAATGTGTTTTACGAAAAACTCAAGGAGGCAGGATATGCTGACAAGTAAAGAAAGAGCAGACCTTAGAGCCCAGGCGAACACTTTGGATACCACCCTGATGGTAGGGAAAAGCGGCGTGACGGAGGCTGTGATTGCCGAGGCGGAAACACTGCTGACATCCAGAGAATTGGTAAAGGGCAAGGTGCTGGAGGGGGCGCTTATGAGCCCCAGAGAGGTCAGCGATGCCATTTGTGAGGCCACCGGTGCAGACGGTGTGGCGGTTATCGGCACAAAGTTTGTTATTTACCGCTTCAGTGAAAAATGTCAGCAAGAGCGCAATCAAAGCGGTCGGGCCAAACGCAAGACCACACCGGTCAGCAAAAAAGACCCGGTGCGCAAAGGAATCCGGGCCCGACGGCAGGCGGCAAAGGCCCAGAGAGAACAGCGCAATGAATATTTCCGGCAACAGGCGCTTGAAAAATCCATTGAAAAGAGCCGGGAGAAGAAGCTTCGGGAAGCAGAATAAATTTTGATTGGAAATGGGGCGTTGGGATGGAACGAATCGGTATCTACGGCGGGACCTTTAATCCGCCCCATATGGGACATATCCTGGCAGCGACAGAGGCAGTAAAACGGTTGAATTTGGACAGAGTGTTGCTGATTCCCGACCGGATTGCGCCCCATAAACAGTTGCCGGAGGATTCTGCAAGCCCGGAACAACGGCTCGCAATGCTGAAAATAGCAGTAGACACCATCCCAAATCTGGAAGTTTCGGATTTGGAGCTTCGCCGGGAGGGAAAGAGCTATACCTATCTGACAATGCTTGCTTTAAGAGAACAATATCCCCATGCCCGGTTCGTTTTGCTGATGGGTACGGATATGTTTTTGAGCTTTGACCGGTGGATGCACCCGGAAATCATTTTGGAACATGCATCTCTTGGAGTGCTGTACCGGGGCGAGAAGAGTGAGCAGGTGACCATCGAAGTAAAAAAGCAGGAAATGGAGGCCGCCGGCGCGGAGGTAGCGTTGGTAAAAAATGAAGTTTTACCCCTTTCCTCCACGGATTTGCGGCGGCTGTTGGTGTTTGGCTGTGGGGATTCCTATTTGCCGGCGGGCGTAGGGGAGTATATCCGCCGCCATGGGTTATACAGCACCGGAGAATCCTACAAGGGCCTTTCAATGGAGCAGTTGGAGCAGACGGTGATACGCCTGTTAAATCCCAATCGGGTGAACCATGTTCTGGGCTGCCGGGATACTGCGGTTGCCTTGGCAAAGCAGTGGGGGGCAGAGGAAACCGATGCCGCCAGAGCAGCATTGCTTCACGATATTACCAAGGCCCTTGGGCCCCAGCATCAATTGACTTTGGTGGAAGAGTATGGTAAGATACTAGACGATTTTTCCAGAGAAAATCCCAAAGTGCTCCATGCGCTTACCGGAAGTCTGGTGGCGGAGCGGATTTTTGGAGAAAATGAGCAGGTTGTCCAGGCAGTTCGCTGGCACACCACCGGCAGACCTTATATGTCTTTGCTGGAAAAAATTATTTATGTGGCGGATTATATGGAACCGAACCGAAATTTCCCCTCGGTAGAACGACTGCGTCAGCTGGCATTTACGGATTTGGACGAGGCGGTTCGGCAGGGAGTGGAGCTGACTATCTCCATGCTTAAAAAGCAGGGGAGCAGGGTGAGCCCTGTGGGAGAGGAAACCCTTTCCTGGCTCAACGGTAAAAGAAAGGACGAAGGAATATGTTGACGGCAAAAGAAGTGGCTTATGAAGTGACCAAGGCATTGGATGCCAAGAAGGGCTTAAATATCAGCCTGCTGAAAATTGATAAGGTTTCCAGTCTGGCGGATTATTTTTTGATTTGTACCGGTACTTCCAATACCCATGTAAAAACTTTGTGTGACCATGCAGAGTACACCATGGAGCAGCTGGGTGAGCCTATGCTGGGCAGAGAGGGACACCGGGGGAATTCCTGGGAATTGCTGGACTTTGGTTCTGTGGTTGTCCATGTGTTTACAGAGGAAGCCCGGGAGTTTTACTCTCTTGAGCGTTTGTGGGCAGATGCAGAAGCTGTGGATTTGAAGGAAATTATCATCGATGAATCGATGTAAAAGAGGTGTTTTTTCGTTATGAATTACGAACACAGTCAAATTGAGGCCAAGTGGCAAAAATATTGGGAGGAAAACCATACCTTCCATACGGATGTATGGGATTTTTCAAAGCCCAAATATTACGTTTTGGATATGTTCCCTTACCCCTCCGGCGTGGGCCTCCACGCAGGCCATCCTGAGGGCTATACGGCTACGGATATTATGTCCCGCATGAAGCGGATGCAAGGCTACAATGTCCTGCACCCCATGGGCTATGACTCCTTTGGCCTGCCGGCAGAGCAGTATGCGGTTTCCACCGGCAATCATCCCAACGGCTTCACTCAGGAGAATATCAAGACGTTTTCTAAACAGTTGAAGGAATTGGGCTTTGACTATGACTGGTCAAAGATGATTGCTACCTCCGACCCGGATTTCTATAAATGGACGCAGTGGATTTTCAAGAAGCTCTATGAGGCCGGCTATGCCAAGCGGATTGAGATGCCGGTAAACTGGTGCGAGGAACTGGGTACTGTGCTGTCAAACGACGAAGTCATTGACGGCAAATCCGAGCGGGGCGGTTTCCCTGTGGTTAAGAAAAACATGATGCAGTGGGTCATCGACCAGCCTGCCTTTGCGGAAAAACTGCTGGAGGGTCTGGAGGAAATCGATTGGCCCGAATCCACCAAGGAAATCCAGCGCAACTGGATTGGCAAGTCCACCGGTGTGGAGGTGGATTTCCAGCTGGTGGGCGGCGGTAATTTCTCCATTTACACCACCTGTATTGAAACCATTTACGGCATTACCTTTATGGTTTTGGCACCGGATGGAAAGATTGTGGAAGGCTTAATGGACCGGGTGGAAAACAAAGAAGAGGTCAAAGCCTACATTGAAGCTTCTGTTAAAAAGAGCGATATGGACCGCACTGAGCTGAATAAGACCAAGTCCGGCTGCCCCTTGAAGGGAATCTATGCCATTAACCCGGTTAACGGCAAGGAAGTGCCGGTGTTCATCGGTGACTTTGTGCTGGCAAGCTACGGCACCGGTGCGGTTATGGCCGTTCCCAGCCATGACCAGCGGGACTTTGAGTATGCCATTGCCCACAATATCCCCATGCTGCAGGTTATTGAGGGCCGGGACGTGTCCGAATGTGCCTTTGAAAAGCAGGACTATCTGGGCAAGGGTTGTAAGCTCATAAATTCTGAGGAATTTACCGGCATGACAGTGGAGGAGGCCAAGGAGGCCATCACCTGCAAGCTGGAAAAGGCCGGTGTGGCCAGAAGGAAGAATAACTACCACTTCCGGGAATGGATTTTTGCCCGTCAGCGTTATTGGGGCGAGCCTGTCCCCTGTGTATATACGGAGGATGGAGAAACGGTATTCCTGCCCGACGAGGAGCTTCCCTTAATCCTGCCGGAGCTGGAAGATTATAAGGGTCGCAACGGGCAAGCACCCTTGGAAAATGCCACCGAATGGAAGCACTATGACAGCAACGGAATCCAGGGCCTGCGGGAAACCTCAACCATGCCCGGCAGTGCCGGTTCTTCCTGGTATTATTTGCGTTACATTGACCCCAAAAACGAAAAGACCTTCTGTGACCCGGAGCTTTTGAAGCATTGGATGCCGGTTGACCTTTACATCGGCGGCCCGGAGCATGGGGTGGGGCATTTGATTTACTCCCGTATCTGGAATCGCTTCCTGTATGACCAGGGTTTAGTACCTACCAAGGAGCCCTTTAAGAAATTGGTGCACCAAGGTATGATTCTGGGTGAAAACGGCATTAAGATGGGCAAGCGTTTCCCGGAATTTGTGGTCAATCCCAGTGATATCGTTCGGGAATACGGCGCAGATACCCTGCGGCTGTATGAAATGTTTATGGGTCCTCTGGAGGTTTCTAAGCCCTGGAGTACCACGGCTGTGGCCGGCGCGAAGAAGTTTATCAACCGGGTGTGGAATTTCTTTACCGAGCCTGCCAATATTACGGATACCAACGACGACAAGCTGACCAAAATCTATCACCAGACGGTAAAGAAGGTCACTTCTGATTTTGAAGTTCTTGGCTTTAACACTGCCATTGCCCAGATGATGGTTTTTGTCAACGAGGTGTATAAGAACGGCAGCTGTCCCAGAGAATACGCAGAGGGCTTTATTAAAATGATTTCCTGCATTATTCCCCATGTGGGCGAGGAAATTTGGCAGATTTTGGGACACAATACTACCATTGCTTTTGAAAGCTGGCCTACCTACAGCGAGGAAAAGTGCAAGGACAGCGAACTGAACATTGCGGTGCAGGTCAACGGCAAAATGCGCGGTACGGTGCTGATGGCGGCGGATTTGGACAACGATACGGTGGTTGCCAATGTGGTAGCTGACGAGAAGATTGCCCGATATCTGGAAAACCTGGGTGGCAGTATTGTCAAGACCATTGTGGTAAAGAATAAGCTGGTCAACTTGATTGTCAAGTAATTTTTTGGAGAAATCCATCAAATCCTTGAATTCTTTCTTGACATTTGGAAGAACACTGCGTATAATAGACAAAGCCAGTTAGTGGCCCTGAAAGCATCCTGGAAACAGCCGGATGCCATCGGAGGGAGGGAAAAACATGTCTGAAATTCGCGTTAAGGAAAACGAATCTTTGGAAAACGCCCTGCGCCGTTTTAAGCGGAGCTGTGCCAAGGAGGGTGTCATTGCCGAAGTGAAGAAGCGCGAGCATTATGTCAGCCCCAGCCTGAAGCGTAAGCAGAAGTCTGAAGCTGCCCGTAAGAACAAGAGAAAGTTCTACTAATTGATAATCCCTCTTGATTCATGCTCAAAACCGCTCTGGATTTCCAGAGCGGTTTTTTCATCCCAAATCCTGAAAAAGTCCCACGGCGGCGGTGACACCAAGGGTCTGTGCCTCCTTAAGAAGCGTATCGACTTCTTTTTTGCCGCGCTGCAGTAAAAAATGGGCAGAAGTATCTTGGATTTCCAGCCCATAACGGCAATGAAGCGCGTTGTCCTCATGGGGAAGTGTATCGTCATCCACGAAAAGCTCAGGGTGAATCCGGCAGCCTTCCTGGGTGACGGTGTAGCCGGCGCAGGCAGTGGCGGCTTCCAGCCAGATTTCCCGGCCCTTCCAGGGCTGCAAATACTCGTTTAACGGACAGTGCAGTGCAGGCGGCGGCAAAAATACCGGATAATCGCCCTTACCGGCATACCCTTCCGAAACGGCGGTAATGCAGGGAAGCTGCTGGGTGAGATGGGCCACAAGGGCCTCCGTTTCTGCCTCTCCCGGCCGCTGGAAATCCAGCAGAATTCTTTTAAGGTCAAATTGGGTAAGAAGTTTTTGTATTTGCTTGCAAATGACTGCCGGGTCATGGCCGAAAATCGGGATTCTGTCGTTGACGATGAGTAGAGAATCCGGCGGCAGGGAGGCGGGAAAATTGCTTAGTCCGGAGCCGTAGGCGGAAAAATGACAGGCCATCCAGCCAATGCGTTCCGGCAGGCTGTCTGCAGCGGAGAGCTCAGATGCTGTCATGGCCAGATATAAGGGAATCCCCATGGACAAATGGCTCCTTCCATGCTATAATCTTTTTATATTCTATGAAAGCGCAGGTGGTTATATGTCTGTTTCTCTGCTTCCGAAGCTGGTGGCAGAAGCATTACCGGATTTGATGCCCGAGCTGTTTTTCAGACGGGGTATTCGACTGGTGATGCTGGATTTTGACAACACCATTGTTCCATATACTACAGATATTCCTGAGGAGCGGATGCTTGCGTGGCTGGAAAAAATGAAGCAATCCGGGCTGCAGCTGTGCGTAGTATCCAATAGCAAACGCCCCCGGGTGAAATTGTTCTGCGAAAGATACGGCCTAGACTGCATTACCCATGCAAAAAAACCTTTTTCCAAGGGGATTCAGCGTTGCTTGGAAAAATATGGGGAAGATGCCGGAAATGCGGCACTGGTGGGCGACCAGATTTTTACAGACGTTTTAGGGGCGAACAGTGCCGGTGTTTTTTCAGTGTTGGTCAAAGCCATTGACAATCATAATGTCTGGTTAAAGCTTCGACATTTGGCGGAATTGCCGTTTATTTATGGGGCAAGAGGCCGAAAACTCTAAAAATTTAAGAGATATTATAAAAAACTCGGTTTTTCCCCTTGAAAAATCCGATGTTTTAAGATATAATGTACGAGTTAAAGCTATGTTCAAATTTTGTCCCTGTTATGGGGATAATCTAGGAGGATACAACTATGATTTCTGCAGGCGATATTAGAAACGGCATTACCTTTGAAATGGATGGCAAGGTAATGCAGGTCATTGAATTCCAGCATGTGAAGCCCGGTAAGGGTGCTGCGTTTGTTCGTGTTAAGATGAGAAACGTCATCACCGGCGGCGTGACGGAAACTTCTTTGAACCCCTCTGCCAAGTTCCCCACTGCTTTCATTGAGAGAAAGAAGATGGAGTACTCTTACAATGACGGCGAGCTGTATTATTTCATGGATCAGGAAACCTATGAGCTGGAGCCCCTGAATGGCGACGTGTTGGACGATTCCTTTAAGTTCGTTAAAGAAAACGACCTTTGCACCGTCATGAGCTACAAGGGAAAGGTGTTTGGCGTGGAAGTGCCTAACTTTGTTGACCTGGTCGTTACCGAAACCGAGCCCGGCTTTGCCGGCAATACTGCCACCAACGTTACCAAGCCTGCTACCGTGGAAACAGGTGCTGAGGTGAAGGTGCCCCTGTTTATTAACGAAGGCGATAAGATTCAGATTGACACCCGTACCGGTGAATATCTGGGTCGCTCCAAGGTGTAAAGGAGAAACGCTATGACACTTTCTGAGAAGGCGGCTTACCTGCGGGGTTTGATGGACGGTCTGAAGCTGGACACCGAAACGGCAGAAGGCAAAATGATTACTGCCATTGTGGAGCTTTTGGGCGATATGTCCAAGAAGGTCACCGATATTGAGGATACCACCATTGCCATTTCCGACGAGTTGGATGAAATCGAAGAGGATTTGGATGCCATTGAGGACTTCATTATGGACGAGGAAGACGAAGACGAGGATGACGATGTCTACGATTTTTCCGATGAGGATGACGAGTTCGACGACGAAGGATTTGATTTTGGCGATGAGGACTCTACGATTTACGAAGTAGAGTGCGCCTGCGGCGAAATCATCGATTTTGATGAAGAGACTCTGGAGCAGGGTTCTATGGTTTGTCCTAATTGCGGTGAAACCCTGGAATTCAGCTTGGAAGACGACGAGGACGAAGAATAATTTTTCAACACACTATCCGCCGCAGCTTTGGCTGCGGCGGGTTGCTATGTAAAAAAAAGCCTAACGGAAAGGGAAGCCATGATAAAGCCTGTCATATCTGCCAGTAAAGCGGCCGGTACAGCATATCGGGTCTTTTGGATTCCTGCAGCCCCAAAGTATACACTGATGGTATAAAAGGTAGTTTCCGTAGAGCCCAGCATAACGGCAACTGTGCGGCCAATTTGGGAATCTACGCCATATTCGCGGATTAAATCTGCCCCAACTGCCAGAGCGGCACTGCCGCTGAGAGGGCGAATCAGCACCAACAACGCGGTTTCCGATGGAATGCCAAAGAAGCGGAAGAGGGGAGAAAGCATATGGCTGATAGCCTCTACTGCCCCGGAGGCGCGAAGCATGGACACAGCCGTAAGAAGAAGAATCAAGGCAGGGACGATGGATATTAGTATTTTTAGCCCATCGGCCGCCCCGGACAGCAGAATGTTATATGCATTTTCCTTCCGGCGCAGGGCGATGAGAGAGGGAATCAACAGCAGTAAAGGGACAATATAATCAAGCATGGCGACACACCTTCCCCAGAATCCAGGCCGCTGTGACGCCCAGCCCTGCGGAGCAAAGGCTGGTAAGCCATACTGCCGGCAAAATGTCAAAGGGAGCGGGGCATCCCAGAGAGGCCCGTATGGCAGCCACATTGGCAGGGATGAGCTGAATGGATGCGGTATTTAATACAATCAGACGGCACATTTCATCTGTGGCAAAAGCTGGGGCTTTTGGGTCAATCATTCGCTTGACAGCCTGGATACCCATTGGCGTAGCGGCATTTCCCAAGCCTAAGAAGTTGGCGCAGATATTGGCGCTGATGTGTCTGCCAAGCTCCGGGTCTTTTTGGGTGGAGGGAAACAGCCGTTTTAGCAATGGCCGGAGAAGGTCTGAAAGTCCTTGGGTGATGCCCACCCGGTCCATAAGCCTGCCCACACCGGACCAGAGACACAGAGCGCCTGCAATGGAAATGCATAGACTAACTCCTGTTTGAGCCCCCTGCATAACGGCGGTTGCCACCGCATTTCCGGTTCCCTCCAGAATGGAAAACAAAAAGGATATCAATAAGATTCCGGACCAAATCCAGCTCATAACCATGTACAACCCCTCCTGTGTTGTACAATATGCGGTATAAATCATGAAAATTCCAGGGAAAGACTGCGTAAAATGCAGAAAAAAGAAAAATGATTGACATAAACCAACCTGGGGTGTATAATTTGATAAAATAGTTTAATCGATAAAGAACTATCGAAGGGTAAAGGAAAGGAGTGGTTTGTACGTGAAGTCAACAGGAATTATCCGTAAGGTTGACGAATTGGGAAGAATTGTCCTGCCCATTGAGATTCGACGTACGTTGGATATTGCAGAGCGGGACGAACTTGAAATTTTCATGGATAACGACCAAATCGTTCTTCAGAAATTTGAGCCTTCCTGCATTTTCTGCGCTTCCTCCAGAGACCTTGTTTCCTATCGGGGAAAAAATGTCTGTCAGGAATGTATCCGAAAGATGGGCAGAGCATGAGCATATAAAAGAAGTGGCAGTTCCTTCGGGAACTGCCACGTTTTTTATTGGTTGACCAAAGTTAACCACCGGCTCTGCCGGTGGCAAAAAATAGCTTCTAGCGAGGAGTAAAGTAGACAAGAAAAAAGCTCCCCATTATAGTAGAAGTGGTTTGCCGACCACACAACTACAATAATGAGGAGGTCTTAATCGTGAAAGAAAAAGACATTAATAGTTTAGACCATACTACATGGAGATGTCAATACCATGTGGTGTTCGCACCCAAATACAGGAGAATGGTGATATACAGAGAAATCAAAGCAGATATAGGAAAAATTCTGCGACAGTTATGCCAGCAAAAGGGTGTAGAGATTATTGAAGCGGAAGCGTGCCCAGATCATATCCATATGCTCTTAAGTATTCCGCCGAAGTACAGTGTATCGCAGATAATGGGATTTCTCAAAGGAAAGAGTAGCGTAATGATATTCGACAGACACGCCAATCTCAAGTACAAGTATGGAAACAGGCACTTTTGGGCCAGAGGGTATTTCGTCGATACAGTAGGCAGAAATAAAAAGCAAATAGAAGAGTACATCAAGAATCAACTCCAAGAGGATCAAATAGCAGATCAAATGAGCATCAAGGAGTATGTGGACCCGTTTACGGGTCGCGAGAACAAGTAGGCATAGAAAATGCCCCTTAAGGGGCGGCCCGTGAATGAAATGCGGTCGGCAAACCATTCGGAGCCCCTTTAGGGGCAATAGTCTGTAAAATGCCCTTCTAGGGCTTAATCAAGCCTCCGGCTTAGCCGGAGGTTTTGACTAATGGGTATAGGTGAAATCCCACTCCATACCGGATAGATCAACCTTTTCCACGGAGAGCGCTTCTTCGAGAGCGGTACACCATGCTTCCGTATCCCGGGTGACCAAATCCTGTTTGATCAGATAATCCCGGTAGGTAGTATCCTGGGTTTTCTCAAAATACATCACATGGCAGCCATACTCGGTTTCAACAATACCGGTATCGCCTGCCTTTCGGCTGCTGTCGAAGCACCAGTCGTCGAAGGCTTCCACCATTTGGCCGGGATAAACATCTTCAAACAGTCCGCCGTAGGAGGCACTGCTGTCATCGCTGTATTTCTTAGCCAGGTCACCAAAGGCGGCAGCTGTGGTTTCGCCCTTCTTGAATTCTTCCAGGTACTTTTCTGCCTCTTCCTTGGCAGCCTTCTTTGTGCTTTCGTTGTATTGGTAATTGCCGTCAGAATCTACATAGGGATTTGTATATCTGGAAAGAATGTGCCGGACACTGACCAGCTTTGTATAGTTGTCATCTCTCTCAAAGAACAGAAGCACGTTACAGGCATTGACCTTCTCTGTTTTTGTGCCGTCTTCGTTGGTTATCTCTGCCATGCCGTCGATGGAGGTGATATCACCGGCTTTGCGGTTTTCGTCTGCCAACCATTTTTGAATCTCTTCCAATCCCACGGTATTGTAGAAAGAATTATTATACTCGGTGGCTGCGGCGCTGGTGTTATCCTTGTTGATGGGAAGGGCTTTAATGGCTTCGTTCAATTTCTCCAAGGTTGTGGCACCGCTGGAAACCAAGGTCTGCGCATCTTTTTGTGCAGCAGCAATGGCGGCGGCGCGCTGCTCGTCAGTATAGGTCACACTTCCGTTTTCGCCCTTCTTGCCTTCGCCCAAATAGTTATCCACACGGATGGTATAAAGGGCATAATCAAAGCTGGTGTAATCCAGCAACTTATTCTTTTCAAAATCCCGAAGCTGCGCATCGGTATACTCCAGCGTATCGCTGTAATGACCCAGGTAGCTGGTAGCGTATACATTTGCAGTATAATATTCCTTGTACTCCTTTAGGTTTGCACCGTGGCCGTAGGAATCCCGCAGGTAGGCGCCGGAATTGGAGTAACCGTAGTTGTTTGCCAATGTTTCAAAGGAAGCAAAGTGTTCGTCCAGAGCCTTCTGCTCCTCGTCGGGCAGGGTATAGCCATTGGCCTTAGCATCGTCATAGAGTGCATACATAGTAGTGGCACTCTTGATGGCTTCGTCCATAAAATGGTCTGCCCAGGTCATATTGTCGTTATATTCCTGCTCATTCAGGGGTTCGTCAGGATTCAGAATCAAAAACAGCTGCCACATACTTCCGTAAGCGGAATAGTAGTTATTGTATGTTTCGGTGTAATAGTTGCTGATTTCGTCCATGTAAAAATAGCTCAGTTGGGCAGTGGAAAGCTGATGGTCACCGATGGTAATGGCATGGGTGCCCCGTTTGATCATGCCGTTAATCGAAGGATACACAATAACGCCAACCATGATTGCGACCACCAGAACCATGGCAACAATAAAGGTGACGGTGTATTTTTTCAGCTGTTTGGCTTCCTTGCGTTCGGCTTGCTGCTTTTGGGTCAATGCAGCCTCATTTTGCTCCTTGCGGAGCTTTTTCTTGCTGGATGCGCTCATGTAATCAATTCCTCTCGTAGTCCTATTGATGGGTTCGCACAGACTGTTTTGTGCGTAGACTGTGGTATTATAACCCAAAAATCCGTTTGTTTCAAGTCCTTTATGCTTAAAAACCAAAAAATAAGAAAAAAGTTTACAAAACAAGGTGTTGATTTCTGGCAATAAAAAACATGGGGAAACCAGGTTTCCCCATGCCTGAATCCCGCTTTGGCCGTGCGCGTCCGATTATGACCTGCACCAAATGGCAGGTGGGTTGCCGCTCTCAATCTTCACTGCTCCCAACGTCCGGGAAATGTCTGGCATTGCCCGGGAGGTCTGCAAAACGATTGGGAAGTCAAACATCCCGTATAAATAAATGTGGGTCCAAAAGGACACGTCACGCACCAAGCAGGAGAAAATATTTTAGTCTTCTTCGCTGTCAGCATAAAGCTGATCCATAATGAGCTGATGGACCGCTTCCAGTTCATTTTCATCTTCTACGGCACAAAGAATGTCTTCGCCGTCTTCTTCTACGGACTTGAGGATGCTGACCTGCAGGTCAGAACATTCCTCCGGGCCGTTCGCAGGAAGTACGGCAAGGTAGCTGAAGCCGTTGTGCTCTACGGTAGTCAGAACCTCCAGCTCATATTCTGTGCCGTCTTCGTCTATAATGCTGATAAAATCGGAACCGTATAAATCGCTCATACTGACAGCCTCCATAATTTACGGGTTCTATTTTATTCTGTTGGCCTGTCAAATGCAAGGGAAGAGCGTTATGACATATAATCCGTTAACAGCCGCTGCAGGTCCTCCACCGATTCGAAGCGGATGCCCTCCTCCAATGCGCGACGGTCTGCAGAAGGCAGAAACTTAGCATAGAAGGGGAATACCTTCACCGGTTGGGGGTCTTCGTTTTTCCACAGGGCGATTTTGCCCTCGTGAATCCCAAGCAAAAAGCCAAAGAATAAAACCAAACAGACAGGAAAATGATGTTTCAAGGCAATGACCTCCTTTTGACAATAGTATGCCAAAAAGTGTCTTGCTTACTCAAAGTTTATTCAAATCGCAGTGTGGCAAAAAATTCAGGACAGTGAAAATTCGGTTTGCTAAGGTCAATGGGGAAAGCGGCAAAATAATGCTCCTGCAGGGTAAGGTCGCCGCATTTATAGAAATTCGCACGAACGGTATCGCCGGAGACACCCCGAAATTCCGGTACAAACAGCTGAATAAATGAGAAAGGAATGTCATAAGCAACCTGCCAGCCGCCGTCAAACCGGGTTATATCGGGAACAATGATAGGCTTTAAGGGGAAAAGGCGGGTCAAATCCTTTCCTTTGGTGCCAAAACCCAGAAAAATACAGCCGTTGGGATTTACTTCTATGTTAAAATAGCGTGGGCTTTCCGGGTTGGGGCAGAAAAAGAATTCCAGACAGCTGTCTTCACAGGGAGAGTCCATCACACCAAAATTTTCTGCACGGATATTTTTCTCTTGTGCGGAGAGCTGAAGATACAGGGCGTTCTCGTCGTAGCAAATTTTTGCCTCCGCACGGATGGGCACCTCGGGGCACCAGAGCCGGTGGGAAATCGGCAGGGCAGGCACCATGCTCCAATCAACAGGGGCGGTTACCCGTTTTATAATATGTTCGGACATGGGTGAAACTCCTTATGTGTAAGAATATTTCCTGCCTATATTCTAGCACGATTCCGCGTTCTGTGCAACGAAAATTTCTGCCATTGGGAAAAAATATGGTGTTTGGTGGAAATCTTTTCCTGAAATTAAAAATAATGCTTTCGTTTTTCTCTTGGGTATGCTATAATTATATGGCTAGTCCTTTGCGATTATGCCGACAGCAGGGAAAAATGAATCCGCGAAGTGCTTTGCTGTTGTGTTTTGGAGGTTATCAAATGGCAAATGAGAATCAGGAACAAATTAGGAGAGTGACCAGACAGTCCTGGAAACCGGGCCCGGCATTAACTTTTTTGCGGGGTCTGTGGTCCGTGGTTTACTCTGCTATAAAAATTGCGTTTGGTGCACTGGCAACGGTGACTATTATTGCCGGCGTTTGTTTGCTGGTGTTTATCGGTATTTTGGGTGACTATTTGGAAAATGATATTTTGCCCAATGCGGATGCAACCCTGGATACCATTATGCTGGACCAGACCTCCTATGCCTATTATTTTGATGAAGCGGGGAATATTCAGGTCCTGCAAAAGCTCCATGCTGACGTGAAGCAGGAGTGGGTGGATTATGAGGACATTCCCGAGGATTTGATACATGCGGCAGTGGCCATTGAGGATAAGCGGTTTTTTGAGCACCAGGGTGTGGACTGGTTTACCACAGCCAAGGCGTGCATCAGTATGTTTGTGGGCGGCCGGGAGTTTGGCGGTTCATCTATTACCCAGCAGCTCATTAAGAACTATTTCCAGGAGGATGATGTTACTGTTCAGCGTAAGGTGCTGGAGATTTTCCGGGCTACGGAATTGGAAAAGCGCTATGATAAGACACTTATCATGGAATATTATCTCAATATTATCTATTTGGGTGAACGCTGTGATGGTGTCAAGGCAGCGGCGGCCACCTATTTCGGTAAGGAGCTGGAGCATCTGACTACGGCAGAATGTGCTGCGCTCATCAGCATTACCAATAATCCCTCTTTGTATAATCCCTATCGGGTGACCTTGGATAAATCCGGTAAGACGGGCATGGAACAGAATACCGAACGGCGTACCAATGTTCTTTGGGTCATGCGCAATGAGGGGTATATCACGGAGGAGGAATATCAGGAGGCCCTTTCTCAGGAGTTGGTACTCAAGCGCGGTATTGATGATGCCGATAGGGTGGGAGACTGCCCCAATGAAGCTTGCGGATACCACGGCAAGGTAGGCACTTTTATTAAAAAAGAGGACGGAAAGTATTACTGTCCCCA
Source organism: Faecousia sp. (assembly GCA_045577715.1). Taxonomy (GTDB): domain Bacteria; phylum Bacillota; class Clostridia; order Oscillospirales; family Oscillospiraceae; genus Faecousia. The sequence continues at coordinate 88,337 of JAZNIX010000006.1, read as the reverse complement.
GTGCGGTGGCGTGACGGCCATTGGCGAAGACGCATCTCAGGAGGTATATTCCTATTTTGTGGATGCTGTGATTGAAGACGTGGCCAAGGCTTTGGCAGAGAAAAACGGCGTAGAGTGGAATGAAGATACCAAGAAGCTTTATATAAAGCTCATCAGTAAGAGCGGTTATCATATTTACACCACCCTGGACAAAGAGGTTCAGGACCAGGTAGACAAGATTTACGAGAATTTGAAGGAGATTCCCACTGCACTCAGCTTGCAGCAGCTCCAGTCCGGTATGGTTATTATCGACAACCGCACCGGCGATATTGTTGCCATGGCAGGCGGCGTTGGTGAAAAGACGACCCATTTCGGATTTAACCGTGCCAACGGTGCCAAGCTGCAGCCCGGTTCTTCCTTAAAACCGCTGTCTGTGTACGCGCCGGCATTCCAGCTGGGAATCTTTACGCCCGCAACGGTGATGAAGGATTTGCCCCACCATTATGTCAATGACCGTCCGTTCCCCTATAACGATGACAGACAGTATTCTTATTCCCAGACTATCTTACAGGGCGTGATTTCCTCTATTAACGCGATTGCAGTCAATACCCTGGATACCATCGGCACAGAGTATAGCTATAATTTCGCAAAGAATAAATTCGGTCTTACCACTCTGGTGGACAACTATGTAAATTCTGCCGGAACCGTATTTTCCGACAAGGATTTCTCTCCCTTGGCAATGGGAGCGCCCACCATCGGTATTTCTGTTCGGGATATGGCAGAGGCCTATGCCACCTTTGCAAATAACGGTGTATTCCGGGAGGCAAGAACCTTTGTTAAGGTGCTGGACAGCAACGGAAATCTGGTGCTGGATAATACCCAGGATTCTGAAAAGATTCTCAGTGATAAAGCAGTCAATTATATGAACTACTGCCTGGACAGTGCGGTAAACGGCGGTACGGGCTGGAATGCGGATATTCCCGGCATGGATGTGGCCGGTAAGACCGGCTCTACCTCCAGCTACCGGGACCGTTGGTTCTGTGGCTTTACAGGCTACTATACCGCGGCTACCTGGTGCGGATATGATATTCCGGAAGTCATCAATTTAACAGGAGACCGCTCCAATCCTGCAGGCCGTCTGTGGAAAAAGGTCATGCAGCCGATTCATGAAGGAAAGACCAGAATTCCTCTATACAGCAAAGAGGGTATGGTGGAAATTACCGTATGCTTAGACAGCGGCAAGCTTGCAACCTCTGCCTGCTCCATGGATGTGCGTACTGCCCCGCGGACTGCGAATGTGTGGGTGTATGAAGAGGATGTCCCCCTGGAGGACTGCGACAGCCATGTGTTTGTGGATTTCTGCGAGGAATGCGGATGCGCCGCCAACGATTACTGTAAAAAATTGGCATCGGTTGGCCGTGCAAAAGTCACAAAACGGGCACTGGTGCAGATGACCCAACTGGATGTGAATAAAATCTCCCGGGCAGCCAAAAACGGACTGTATGCATCCCACAGTATTGATACCTTTATTTATCTGGTGGATGCCAACGGAAATCCCGTCAATGCCTATAAGGGCCTGAACGGTGACAAGAATGTAGGTGTCAGCGCGCCGTATCTAGTTTGCACAAGGCATACAAAGCAGGATTGGGATGCTTATTTGGCTGCACATCCGGGTCACGGGGAGGAGCCCCAGGAGACAGAACCGGAGGAAGGGACTGACCCCACACAGCCGACGGAGGAGGATGTTACCTTTCCCTTTGAGCAAAGTGGCACTGGGGAGGATGAATCATGATTTGGATGTCTGATGAATGGAAGGATTACGAGGTCCTGGACACCTCTGACGGAGAACGTTTGGAGAGGTGGGGTAAGTATATCCTGGTACGTCCTGACCCTCAGGTAATCTGGAATACGGAGAAAACCGACATCCGATGGAAGAAATACGATGCCCGTTACCTGCGTTCCCATACCGGTGGCGGACGTTGGTCTGACCATCAGCTTCCGGAGCGTTGGCAGATAAAATACAAGGATTACCTGACTTTCAATGTAAAGCCTATGAATTTTAAGCATACCGGTGTGTTTCCCGAGCAGGCGGCCAACTGGGATTTTATTCGGGAGCGGGTCGCCTCCGCCAACCGTCCGGTTCGGGTACTAAATCTGTTTGCCTATTCCGGCGGTGCAACCTTGGCGGCGGCCGCCGGCGGGGCAGAGGTTTATCATGTGGATGCATCCAAGGGCATGGTTGCCTGGGCGAAGGAAAATGCCGCGGCTTCCGGGCTTTCCGACCGGCCAATCCATTGGATTGTGGATGACTGCGGAAAGTTTATCCAGCGGGAAATTCGCCGGGGACGCAGATATGACGGTATTATTATGGACCCTCCCAGTTACGGCAGAGGGCCCAGCGGGGAGATTTGGAAGATGGAAACCAGCTTTTATCCGTTCCTGCTGGAAACGGCCAAACTATTGACAGACAATCCGCTGTTTGTGATTATCAATTCCTATACCACCGGCCTGGCCCCTTCTGCGGTTGGCTATGCCGCAGATGTGGTATTCGGAGAAAGACATGGGGGAAAGACCCAAACTGGAGAGCTGGGACTGCCGGTAACCTCTACCGGTATTATGCTGCCCTGCGGTGCGACCGGTCGTTGGATGCCCTGATATTGGAGGAATATTTTGAGTACAGCAATTTCTGTGGAACATTTGGCGTATACTTATCCGGGCGTGGACAACACGCCCGGCGTCGCCGTATTTGAGGACTTTAATCTGACGGTGGAAGCCGGCAGCTTTGTGGCCATTCTTGGCGGCAACGGCTGTGGAAAATCTACCCTCGCCAAACATTTTAATTCTATATTGCTTCCTTCCGGCGGTAAGGCATACGTGTATGGGATGGATTCTTCCAATGCAGATAAGCTCATTGCTATCCGCCGTACAGTGGGAATGGTTTTCCAGAATCCAGATAATCAGATTGTTGCCAACGTGGTGGAGGAGGATGTGGCTTTTGGCCCGGAAAATCTGGGAATCGCCAGCCCGGAAATCCGCAGAAGGGTGGATGTGGCCCTCAAACAGGTGGGTATGTATGAATACCGGGAGCACGCACCCCATTTGCTTTCCGGCGGTCAGAAGCAAAGAGTTGCTATTGCAGGTATCATTGCCATGGAGCCGAAATGCATCGTTTTGGATGAGCCCACCGCCATGCTTGACCCCAGAGGCAGAAAAGAGGTTATCCAAACCATTTCTAAGCTGAATCAGGAAAAGGGGATTACCGTCATTTTGATTACCCATCACATGGAGGAGGCGGCACAGGCCCAAAGAGTCGTAGTTATGCACAGTGGAAGCATTGCCGCCGACGGCACCCCGGATGAGGTGTTTTCTCAAGTGGATTTACTTCACAGTATCGGGTTGGCTGCACCGGAGACGGTGGAACTATGCTATTTGCTGAATCAGCACGGATTTGATTTACCTTTGAACCGCTTGGCGTGTGAAGATTGCGCCCGTCTGCTTTATGATGCGGTAAGGAAAGAAACATAGGAGGAACTTGGATTGGCACCTTTTTTACAGGTCAAAAATCTAACACATATATACAGTGAAGGCACGCCGTTTGAGCATAAGGCTCTGGACAGCGTGAGCTTTTGCGTGGAACGAGGGGAGTTTATCGGCATTATTGGCCATACCGGCTCCGGAAAATCCACTCTGATACAACATCTAAACGGATTGCTGAAGCCCAGTGCCGGTCAGATTTTACTGGATGGACAGGATATTTGGTCGGACAAGCTTTTGACCCGGCAGGCCCGATTCCGGGTGGGGTTGGTGTTTCAGTATCCGGAGTATCAGCTCTTTGAGGAAACGGTATACAAGGATATTGCCTTTGGGCCGAAGAATATGAAGCTGCCCCAACAGGAGATTGACCGCAGAGTGCGGGAAGCCGCCGGCTTTGTGGGTATTTCCGAGGAACAGCTGAATATGTCTCCCTTTGATCTTTCCGGCGGACAGAAACGCCGGGTGGCCATTGCCGGTGTGGTTGCCATGGAACCGGAGATTTTGATTCTGGACGAGCCTACGGCAGGTCTGGACCCTGCCGGCAGAGAAGAGATCCTTTCCAATATTGAAGCCTACCGCCGCTCCAGAAATGCCACAATTATGATGGTCAGCCATTCTATGAACGACGTGGCGCGGCTGACGGACCGCCTCATTGTCATGAATGGCGCGAAACTGGAATTTGACGATACCCCGGGAAATATTTTCCGCCGGGCAGAGGATTTGGAGCGGATTGGGCTGGATATCCCAGAGCTGACAAATGTTTTTATGCATCTGAAGCAGATGGGATTGGATGTAGAGCCGGTATATACCATGGACCAGGCGCTTGCTGTTATGCAGAAGCTGAGGGGAGGGGAAAACCATGCTTAAGGATATTACCCTCGGCCAGTATTTCCCCGGCAATTCTGTGATTCACAGGTTAGACCCACGCACAAAGCTTGTGGTGCTGGTTATTTATATTGTGGCACTGTTTTCTGCTTCAGGCTGGATTGCTTACGGCGCTTGCCTGGCATTCTTGGCAGGATGTATTGCCATATCCCGGATTCCGGTAAAATCCTTTCTCCGGGGCATGAAGCCACTGCTGGTGATTCTTGTGTTTACCGCAGTGCTGAATTTGTTTTTTACCCAGGGCGAGCGTGTTTTGGTCTCCTTTTGGGGAATTTCCATTACGCTGGAGGGGTTACTGCGGGCAATTATGATGCTGGCAAGAATTTTAATGCTGATTGCCTGCACGTTCCTGCTGACCTATACCACATCACCCATTTCATTGACGGACGGCTTGGAATCCTTGCTTAAGCCCTTAAGGGTCATCAAAGTACCTGTTCATGAGCTTTCCATGATGATGTGCATTGCTCTGCGCTTTATTCCCACCCTGATTGAGGAAACAGACAAAATCATGTCTGCCCAGAAGGCCAGAGGTGCGGATTTTGAAACCGGAAAGCTCTTAGACCGGGTAAAGGCCTTGGTGCCGATTCTTGTGCCGCTGTTTGTCAGCGCATTTCGCCGGGCGGATGAATTGGCTACCGCTATGGAATGTCGCTGTTATCAGGGCGGCGACGGACGGACGAAGATGAAGCTTTTGCGCTACGGCCGAATCGATTATGAAGCCTATGGTGTAGGGGTGCTGCTTTTGATTGCCGTATTCGTATTGGGCCGTTTTGGCTTGTGAGGAGAAATATGCGAAATATCGCTTTGTGTTTAACCTATTTGGGCACTGCCTACCACGGCTGGCAGATGCAGAAAAATCTTCCCACAGTGCAGGAAACTATGGAAAAGGCCATTGCCACAGTAGTGGGGCACAGTGTTCATGTTACCGGTTGCGGCAGAACCGATGCCGGTGTCCATGCAAAATGCTATGTAGCGAATTTCAGAACGGATTCTACCATTCCGGTGGACCGCTTGCCCTATGCCTTAAATACCCATCTTCCTGTGGACATTGTGGTGACAAAGGCCTTTGAGGTTCATGAGAATTTTAATGCCATCGGTTCCTGTGCCCGGAAGGAATATACCTATTTGATTTATAATTCCCGGGTTCGGGACCCCTTCTATGTGAACAGGGCCTGGTTTTATCCCAAGCATCTGGATGAAAAAATCATGCAGGAGGCCGCTCAGCAATTTGTGGGCACCCATGATTTTGCCGCGGTTCGCTCTGTGGGCACGGATGTAAAATCCACAGTACGTACTGTATATCATTATGAGGTGGAGCGGCAGGAGAATCTGATTGCACTGCGGGTCTGTGCCAATGGCTTTTTGTATAATATGGCCCGTGCCATGGCAGGTACTGTGGTGTATGCTGCAGAGGGGAAGATTCAGCCAAGGGAAATCGGAGAGATTTTAAGTGCCGGCAACCGGACTGCTGCCGGCCCGACCGTTCCCGCCGGTGGATTGTATATGACCCATTTGTGGTATGATGACGGTGTGGAAAAATTTGAATGTGCTCCTTTTTAATTGTTTATAAATTATTCTCTTTTTCTCGTAGAATTTGTGCTAAACTAGTGGGCAATATGATATTTCCCATAGAATGGAGTGAAGCGTATGCAACCGAAGCTTTGTACACGGTGTAAAAAGAACATCGCGGTTGTTTTTATTACGAAAATTGAAAACGGTGTGACCATGAATGAGGGTTACTGCCTGAAATGCGCCCGGAGCTTGGGAATTCCCCAAATTGACCAGGCCGTAAAGCAGATGGGCTTTTCTGAAGAGGATTTGGACAACCTGTCGGATGAAATGAGCAGTATGTTCGGCCAGTTGGACCAGGGGGATTCCGAGGAGGATGAAACCGAAAGCCAGACTGCCACGTTCCCGCTGCTGAATCAGCTGTTCGGTTCTGCCGGCCCCGGGGCAAATAGCAATTTGCCTGCCCGGAAAAAGGAAGAGCCGGAGGACAAAAAGGACACCGGAGACAAGGAAAAGAAAACCAATAAAAAGCATAAATTCCTGGACAGCTATTGCATGAATTTAACCGCCAGAGCCAGAGAAGGAAAGCTGGATAAGGTCATTGGCCGGGATGTGGAAACAGAACGGGTGATTCAGATTCTGAATCGCCGTCAAAAGAATAATCCCTGTTTGATTGGTGAGCCGGGCGTGGGTAAAACAGCCATTGCAGAGGGGCTTGCTCAGCGGATTGCGGCAGGAGATGTGCCGTTTAAGTTACAGGATAAGGAAGTATTTCTTCTGGACTTGACGGCTTTGGTGGCAGGAACACAGTTCCGCGGTCAATTTGAAAGCCGCATGAAAAGCCTCATTAGCGAGATTAAGGCCTGTGGAAACATTATCCTTGTGATTGACGAGGTTCACAATCTGGTGGGCGCCGGGGATGCGGAAGGGTCTATGAATGCGGCCAACATTCTCAAGCCTGCCCTTTCCAGAGGAGAAATTCAGGTCATCGGCGCAACGACCTTTAATGAGTACCGGAAATATATTGAAAAGGATGCGGCCTTGGAGCGGCGTTTTCAGCCTGTGTCTGTTGCTGAGCCTTCCATTGAGGAAGCCAGCCAAATTATGCAGGGTATCGCCCATAGCTATGCCAGCTTCCACGGGGTTACCATTTCTCCGGAAATTGCCAGACAGTGTGTGGTTCTGTCGGAACGGTATATAACAGACCGTTTTTTGCCGGATAAGGCCATTGATTTGTTGGATGAGGCCTGTTCGGATGTGAATTTGCGCTGTAAGGAAATTTCTATGCTTGCCCAGCTGCGCAAGGAACGGGATGACTATGAGCTGGAGCTGCAGATGCTGACCGAGGATACGGAAAATGAGCATTATGAGCGGCTTGCCCATATCCGCAGCCGTCTGTGTCAAATTGGGGCGAAGATTGAAGAATTGGAACAGGTGCCGCCTCCTGCGGTAACCATGGATAATCTGGCCCGGATTATTGAGCTTTGGACAAAAATTCCAGCCACCAAAATCAAGGCCCAGGAGTATGCCCAAATCAGCGGCTTAAGTGACAGATTGAAACAGCATATTGTGGGTCAGGATGAAGCTGTGGATGCAGTATCCCGGGCGATTCGCCGCCACCGAGTCGGTATTTCCTCTAAGAAACGGCCTGCCTCTTTTATATTTGTAGGCCCTACCGGTGTGGGTAAAACGGAGCTGGTGAAACGGCTGGCAGACGATTTGTTTGACAGTGTGGACAGCTTGATTCGTCTGGATATGTCCGAATATATGGAAAAGCACACAGTCTCCAAGCTAATTGGCTCACCTCCGGGCTACGTGGGCTACGATGAAGCAGGCCAGCTGACGGAAAAGATTCGCCGCAGACCTTACAGCGTTGTCCTTTTTGACGAAATCGAAAAGGCCCACCCGGATGTTCTCAATGTACTTTTGCAGGTTCTGGATGATGGCAGAATCACCGATGCCCAGGGCAGAGTGGTGAATTTTGAGAACACCATTGTGGTCATGACCTCCAATGCAGGCTCTGAGGGCAGGGTAGCTGGCCTTGGCTTTGGAAGAACCCAAAATGACCAGGTTAAGGAAAAGACCATGAGCGCTCTGCGGGAGTTTTTGCGGCCGGAGTTTATCAACCGTGTAGACGAAATTATCACATTCCGGCATTTGACGGAGGAAAATTTCCGTGGCATTGCCGATATTATGCTCTCTGAGCTGTCGGAGAACCTGTCTGCCAGAGGTCTTAGGGTCGAATGGGAAGATGGTGTGAAGGATTTGTTGGTGAAAAAGGCCTACTCAACGGTTTACGGTGCCCGAAATCTGCGGCGTACCATTCAGCGGGAGCTGGAAGACCCCATCTCACAGAAAATCATTGATTCCTTTGAAAAACCCATCTCTACCATTACTGTTTGTGTTGAAAATGAGGAAATAACCGTAACTGCAAAATAAGAAAATGGGAGGCTTTTGCCTCCCGTTTTCTGTTACATATCCATTTTGTGGGACATTTTATCCCCAAGGGTCCATGCGGCATCCTCAACCTTACAGGCCGCCTTGTTCACCAGCTTGCGGGCGGTGGATTGCTTAGGCAGCATCATCACAGCCACAGCGCCTACAGCCGCGCCAACGCCCATGGTAATGGCCAAACCGGATAGCTTCATATTTTTCACGCTCCCTTCGGTTTTAGTATGCCCTTCGTGGGAAGTTTCACATCTGGAAAGGTTTTTCATGAATTTTGGTTGTGTTTTACCCGGGTCATGTGTTATACTGATAAAAAAGGAGGCAGTGGTATGTCCATAGATTTACTCCATGATAAAATTAGAAAAATGAAGAATCCGTCTGTGATTGATTTTGTGACGAAGGCAGACGGACTTCCTCCGCACTTATTGGAGGAAGAGGGGAATCTTTGCAGTGCCTATGAACGGTTTTGCAGAGAGTTGCTGGAGGGCCTTGTGGATACTGTGCCCGGTGTCCGATTCAGCTTGGGCGCATTTTCCCTTTTAGGAGGGCAGGGCTTGGATGCCTTGGAAAGGCTTTTGCTGCAGGCGAAGAACCTTGGCTTTTATGTGCTTCTGGATGCGCCGGAAATTCTCTCTCCCTGGTGCGCGGACCGGGCGGCAGATATGATTTTCGGTGAAAATCGGTATGTCTGTGATGGCCTGGTGATTAGCTCCTTTATCGGCAGTGACGGAATCAAACCGTTTCTCGATTTCTGCAAGAATGAGAGCCGGGATTTGTTCGTCATTGTCCGTTCTCCCAATAAATCTGCATCTGAGCTTCAGGATTTGCTTACAGGCACCCGGCATGTCCACGGTGCGGCGGCAGAATTGGTGGCCCGACAGGGAGAAAAAATTCTTGGGAAATGCGGATATTCCCGGGTATGCGGTGTGGCCGCTGCCGGAAACGGCGAGCTGCTTCGCACCCTGCGTACCAAGCATAACCGGATGTTCCTTTTGGTTGACGGTTTGGACTATCCCGGCGGAAATGCCAAAAATTGCAGCTATGCTTTTGACCGGTTCGGGTTCGGCGCTGCTGTTTGTGCCGGTCCGTCTGTCACTGCGGCATGGAAGGAAAGTGATTCCGACGGTCGTGACTATGTAAATCTGGCCTGCCTCGCGGCAGAGAGAATGAAAAAGAATCTGACCCGGTATGTTTCCGTTTTGTGAGGATAGCTTCATATCTTGCTTATCTTGACTATGTAAGTCAGGACAATGCCTGACATTAATTATGGCTTGCAGAGGGAAAACGGCCGCGGCCGCTCCGGGCAGGGGTGCTTGCGTCGGTTCCGTTGTTACCGGTAGTACCGTCGGGAGCAATGTCACCTGTGCTTCCGGGATTCTGGGTGGTACCGGATTCGCCGGTGGAGGGCATAATGGGTGCCTGAGTCGTGGTGGGCATCTGCGTGGTGGTCGTGGGCATGGTTGTTGTCTGATTGGTTGGCATAGAGGTTTCATCGCTGGCTCTCATGCGGCAACCGGTGACCATACACAGCGTAAGGACAAGGATAGATGCGATTGTAAGATATTTTTTCATGGTTTTCCTCCTGTTTTATCGGTTTCGTAGGTAGTATTTCCTTTGCTTATGGATTTAGACTGGGAAATCATGGCTGTGTATTTTCGACTTTTTTGGAAAAAAGTATTTTTTGGCATTGATATTTTGGCACAATTGGATTATAATGATTAAGATAAACAAAATATAAAGGAGAATCCTTTGTTATGAAAAAGCTCGCAGTAAAGAAGAATGTGGAATGTATGGCCTGCCTGGAATGTGTGAGAGCCTGCTCTCAGGCATTTTACAAGGAGTTCCACCCGGATTATTCCTGTATTCAGATTGTTGCAAAGGGAAGCGGCGCAAAGCCCAATGTTTGTATCCAGTGCGGTAAGTGCATGAAGGTATGTGAGCACGATGCCATTACACAGAATCCCAAAACCGGTGTTTACATGATTAACAAGAAGAACTGTGTCGGTTGCGGTAAATGTGTTGAGGCCTGTCCCATGAAGGTGATGGTACATAAGGAGGAAAATCCTGTATCCAAATGTATTGCCTGCGGTATTTGTGTTAAGGCCTGCCCCATGGAAGTCCTGGAAATCGTAGAAAAGTAATTGTAAAAGCCAGTCGCGAAAAGCGGCTGGTTTTTCTGTTAATATGTCAAAATTCTGCCAATAGAATTTAACTTTTCAATAAAATGAGAATGTGACAATTGCATATTCGGATTTGGTGTGATATAGTATAGAAGATACTATATACCCGGAGGCGTGTATGAGGGAACTGACTTCTTTACAGCAGAAACTGGAACAGTATGAAATAAAGTGTCAGCGAAAATATGACGAGCCAATGTGTAAGCATACCTCCTTTCGCATCGGCGGCGGTGCGGAGGTTATGGCGTTTCCCAAGACAAATGAGGAACTGGCGGAAATATTGAATTTGTCCAAATTGTTGGACTGCAATCTCCGTATACTTGGTGCAGGCACCAATGTGCTGGCCCCGGATGAGGGCCTTTCCGGAATCGTAGTTTGCTTGAAGGATTCTATGGACAGTATGGAGGCACTGGGTGACGGAAAAGTGCGCATCGGCGCCGGTGTCACCATGACCCGGGGAGCGATTTTTGCAGCCAATTTGGGCCTTTCCGGACTGGAATTTGCCCATGGAATTCCCGGCACGGTGGGCGGCGGCGTGTATATGAATGCCGGTGCTTACGGCGGTGAAATCTGCCAGGTTTGCGAAAGCGTTACTACAATGGATTTTGAGGGCAATGTGAAAATCCGCTCGGCAGAGGAAATGGAATTTTCCTATCGCCACAGCATTTTGGAGGAAACAAAGGAAATTGTAATCAGTGCGGTATTTTCCCTGACGGAAAAGCCTGTGGAAGAAATTAAGGAAGTCATGAAGGAGTTAATGGCTCGCCGGTCGGCGTCCCAGCCCTTGGATTTGCCCTCGGCAGGTTCCGCCTTTAAGCGCCCGAAAAACGGTTATGCGGCGGCATTGATTGACCAATGCGGCCTAAAGGGCTACCGGGTAGGCAATGCGGGGATTTCAGAAAAGCATGCCGGTTTTGCTGTCAATTTAGGAGATGCTACGGCTGAAGATGTGCGTAGCTTGCTGCGTCAGGTCTCAGAAAAGGTATTCAATACCACCGGAATCCGTCTAGAGTCGGAAATCAGAATTTGGTAATTTGTTAGAAACAAAAGGAGGAGAAGCCATGGCAATCTCATTTTCTGCCTCAGCAAAGGCTGAAATTTGCAGAAATTTGCCCCAGAAGCAATGCTGTGCGTTGGCAGAGTGCTTTGGTATCCTTTTGTTTTGTAACAGCTTTGGCTCTGACGGGATTCGGATTATTACAGAAAGCCGGGAATTTGCGCAGCATCTTCCCAAGCTGTTTAAGAAGGCGTTTTCCTGCAGCTTTGACCAATTACCGGATTTTGAGGCGGCGGGTAAGCTTGTATTTCAAATCACACAGCCGGAAAAAATTTCTGCCATTATGAGTGCCTATGGCTTTGACCGGCAGGATACCCTGTCATTGCATGTCAATATGGCTGTGATGGAAGACGATTGCTGTAAAATCTCCTTTTTCCGGGGTGCATTTTTAGCAGGAGGAAGTGTAACAGACCCGGCAAAGGGATATCATATCGAGCTTGCCACAACCCACAAATCGGTGGCAGGGGAGTGCTATGTGCTGATGCGGGAGGTTTTGGATTTTTATCCGAAAACAGCGCAAAGAAGCGGTGCGCAGGTACTCTATATTAAGCAAAGTGATATGATTTCCGATTTTTTGACCTATTTAGGAGCGCCGGTTGCGGCCATGGGAATTATTGAGGCCCGGTTGGAAAAAGAGTTAAATAACAAGGTAAATCGCCGTTGTAACTGCGACGATGCCAATATTTCCAAGGTGGTTGCGGCGGCACAGGAGCAGCTGTCTGCCTTGCGTATTTTGCGGGAAAAGGGAATGGTAGAATCCCTCCCGGGAAAGCTGAAGCAGGCACTGATTGCCCGGGAAGCCCATCCCGCGGCATCCTTGACGGAGCTGGCATCTATGATGGAGCCGCCGATTACAAAACCGGCTATGAACCATCGGCTGAAAAAATTGGTAGAATTGGCAAAGGAGGCTGTCAAATGAGTTTTGTGCATCTTCATGTTCATACAGAATACAGCCTGCTTGACGGCGCAACCCGGATTGCCGGTATGATGGACCGGGTAAAAGAGCTGGGTCAGAATGCCATTGCCATTACAGACCATGGTGTCATGTACGGATGTATCGATTTTTATAAGGCCGCCAGGGCCGCAGATGTTAAACCCATCATTGGCTGTGAGGTCTATGTGTCCCGGCGGGGTATGGAGGACCGGGTTCACGGCATCGACAATGACCCTTACCATTTGGTACTGCTGTGCGAAAACAGAACCGGCTATGAGAATTTGTGCTATCTGGTGTCCCAGTCCTTTATCCGGGGATTTTACGGAAAGCCCCGGGTGGATTTGGCTCTTTTGGAGCAGTACCATGAGGGCTTGATTGCGCTGTCTGCCTGTTTGGCAGGTGCAATCCCTCAGTATTTGATGGAGGAAGATTATGCTTCTGCCAAAGCCTATGCCTTAAGGCTGTCGGAAATTTTTGGGCCGGAGCGGTTTTATCTGGAACTGCAGGACCATGGCATTGAGGAGCAGCGAGCTGTCAATCAGGGGGTCATGCGTATTTCCCGGGAAACAGGGTTGCCACTGGTTGTTACCAATGATGCCCATTATCTTCGCCGGGAGGATGCATCCATGCAGGATGTGCTGCTTTGCATCCAGACCGGAAAGACGGTGGACGATACCAACCGGATGAAATTCCAAACCGAGGAATTTTACTTAAAAAGCGAGGAAGAGCTTCGGGCATTATTCCCCAACTGCCCGGAGGCCTTTGAAAATACTGCGAAAATTGCCAATATGTGCAATGTGGAATTTGTATTTAATCAGTACCATTTGCCGGCGTTTCCTGTGCCGGAGGGCTACAATAACGAGCAGTATTTCCGCAAGCTTTGCTATGACGGTTTTCGGGAGCGGTATAAAAATCCCCCAGAAAGCTATTTAGAGCGGCTGGAATACGAAATTGACGTTATCAGCCGCATGGGCTACGTTAATTACTACTTGATTGTTTGGGACTTTATCCGCTTTGCCAAGGAATCGGGGATTCCCGTAGGCCCGGGCAGAGGTTCGGGTGCCGCCTCCATTGCGGCCTACTGCCTGCATATTACGGAAGTAGACCCTATGAAATACGCTTTGATTTTCGAGCGTTTTCTCAATCCCGAGCGGGTCAGTATGCCCGATTTCGATACGGACTTCTGCCAGGAGCGCCGGGGCGAGGTCATCGAATATGTGATGGAAAAATACGGCAAGGACCATGTGGCGCAAATTGCTACCTTCGGTACGATGGCCGCCAGAGGTGCGATTCGGGATGTGGGACGTGCGCTGAATTTCAGCTATGCCGAAACCGATGTGGTGGCAAAGCTGGTGCCTACCATGCCTCTGCACATTACGCTCCAGGATGCCCTGGAGGTCAGCCCCAAGCTAAAGGAAATGTACGATGGCGATGAGCGGGTCAAGCTGTTGATTGATACGGCTATGCAGCTGGAGGGAATGCCCAGAAACACCTCTACCCATGCCGCCGGCGTTGTGATTACCGCAGACCCTGTGTGCAGCTATGTGCCCCTTTCCTGTAACGACGATACCATTGTCACCCAGTACACCATGACCACCATTGAGGAGCTGGGGCTTCTGAAAATGGACTTTTTGGGCTTGCGCAACCTGACGGTGATTAAAGATGCTGAAGAGCAAATCCGTCGCTTTCAACCGGATTTTTCCATGGATACCATCCCGGATGACGATGCAGAAACCTTTGCTATGGTGGCTGAGGGAAAAACCCAGGGCGTATTCCAGCTGGAATCTGCCGGCATGACCGGTGTCTGTGTGGGCATGAAGTCCTCGTCCATTGAAGACTTTACCGCCGTGGTGGCCCTGTATCGCCCCGGCCCCATGGATTCCATACCCCGTTTTATTGCCAATAAGCTGAATCCCAAGCAGGTGACCTATAAAACACCTCTTTTAGAGCCGATTTTGAAGGTGACCTATGGCTGTATTGTCTACCAGGAGCAGGTGATTGAAATCTTCCGTTCCCTGGCAGGCTATACCATGGGACAGGCAGACAATATTCGCCGTGCTATTTCCAAGAAAAAGCAAAAAATTATCGATGCAGAGCGAAAAACCTTTGTTTACGGCGATGAGGCCCAGGGGATTCCCGGCTGTATTGCAAGAGGCGTTCCGGAGACGGTTGCCCAATCCATTTACGATGAAATCGTGGATTTTGCCAACTACGCCTTCAATAAAGCCCATGCGGTGTGTTATGCGGTGGTGGCTTACCAGACGGCATACTTAAAATGCCACTATCCCAAGCAGTATATGGCCGCACTGATGACCTCTGTTTTGGATTCTGCGGCTAAAATCTCCGGCTATATTGCCGAGTGTAAGGAATTGGGAATTCCGGTTTTGCCGCCGGATATTAACCATTCCGATGATCACTTTACGGTGGAAGGGGACAGCATCCGCTTTGGCCTTGGTGCGGTGAAAAATGTGGGGCATGGGCTGATACGCACCATGGTTTCCAAGCGCAATGAGGATGGCCCTTTCCGTTCTCTGGAGGACTTTTTGCAGAGAATGGGAGAAGGGGAGCTGAACAAACGGGCGGTGGAAAACTTTATCAAATGCGGTGCAATGGATTGTTTTGGCTATCACCGCAGCGAATTGTTGGCGGTATATGACAGCATGATGGACAGCGTTTCTTCCTCCAGAAAGAAGAATCTGGAAGGGCAGATGGGACTGTTTTCCCTGCTGGAGGATGATAAGGCTGCAGAAATTCCCATTCCCAAGCTGGCAGAGCTGAAAAAAACGGATTTAATGGCCATGGAAAAGGAAACCACCGGAATTTATCTTTCCGGTCATCCTATGGACGATTACCGGAAATACTTAAAGGGAACCCATGTAGTACCCATTGGTCAGCTTTTGTCTGAGGACAGTAGTTTTCGGGATGATGACATTGTCAGCGTGGCCGGCATTGTCCAGAGTCTGAAGATGAAAACCACCCGAAATAATTCCATGATGGCCTATGTCACCGTGGAGGATGACACCGGTTCTGTGGAAATGTTGGCATTTTCCAATGTACTGAATCAGTTTGGCGGATACTTGCGGGAAAACAGTCCTGTGGTCGTTACCGGAAGACTGTCGATACGTGACGAAAAAGAACCCCAGATTGTGATTAATCGGGCAAGGCCGATTTCTGATTATGCAGAAGCACCCAGTCAAGCATCCGAGGAGCGGCAGTCTGCTGTGGAGGCGGTAAGCAAGACACTGTATTTGCAGCTAAAAAGCGAAGAAGACCCTAATTACCGAAAGGTTCGGGCTATTGTGAATATGTTCCCTGGCAAGGGAACAGTGAAGGTTTTCTTTGCGGATACCCGGAAGATTCGGGGTGCACAGGCCTCTTTTGACAATAGGATGCTGACAGAACTGAAAAATCTTCTGGGAGAGGAAAATGTTGTGCTGAAATGACTTTGCTTTTCGGAGATTTTGTGATATTATTATAGATTGAAGGGAGTGAGACTGTCGTGGTAAAAAAACATATCCGGCTGCTTGTGGGACTTCTGGCAGTTTTGCTTCTGTCGGGCTGTAATATGCGTACGGTGGATGAGATGTACTGCCCTCCCAAACGTCCGGAGGCCTATAACAGCTTGTCCAGTCAAATCAATCAGGTCATGAGCGGACGGGAATATCAGGCACCCTTAAGCGGAGAGAACCGGCAGGCTGTCCAATCTGCAGATTTAGATGGAGACGGAGTTGCTGAGTATCTTCTCTTTACAAAGAGCGGTGCAGAAAAACCGTTGCAAATTCACATCTTCTCTACGGATGGAGAGGAATATCGGCTGTTAGATACCATTGAAAGCACCGGGACTGCCTTTGAATTGGTGGAGTATGTGCAGGTGGACGGGCACAAGGGTGTAGAAATTGTGGTTGGCCGTCAGCTTTCCGACCAGGTAATTCGCAGTGTTTCCGTATATACCCTGCGCAACGGTCAAATTGAGCAATTGGTTACGGCCATGTACTCTAAATTCGTTTGCAATGATTTAGACCGTGACGGACTTGGAGAGTTATTGGTGCTCCGGCCCGGTCATTCCGAGTCTGATAATGGCGTTGCTGAGCTGTACGGAATGGAAAATGGGGTAATGGAACGCTCCCAAGAGGTAAATATGTCAGAACCCTCCACATCCATAAAACGGATTATGGTGGGCAAGCTGGAGGACGGACTGGATGCAGTTTATGTTGCCAGCGATGTGGATGGAAGCGCCATTATTACCGATGTCTATGCGGTGGTCAACGGAGAGTTTACTAATGTATCCTTTTCCAGTGAGTCCGGCACCAGCGTGCAGACTTTGCGTAATTATTATGTCTATGCCGATGATATCGACGATGACGGTGTGCTGGAACTACCCAACCTAATAACCATGGTTTTTCCGACCCAGTCCAACTCGAGTCAGTGGCAGTATTTAATTCGTTGGTATGCCCTGCGTTCCGATGGAACAGAGCATGAAAAGTTATACACATATCATAATTATGTTGGCGGCTGGTATATGGAATTGAGAAGCCAGCTGGTCGACAGGATTTGTGTAGAACAGCAGGGGAATACCTATATCTTCAGCCTTTGGGATGAGGAATTTAGACATAGAGAGCGAATTGCGTCTATTTATGTTCTGACCGGTCAAAAACGGGAGGAAGAGGCAGTAATTGATAATCGGTTTGTTCTTCACAGAACGGAATCGACTGTCTATGCGGCAAATTTGGATGTTTCCTCTGGGGCTTACGGTTTTTCTAAAGAGGAATTGATTCGTAGCTTTCACCTGATTCTTGAGGATTGGAATACCGGAGAAACATAAGGGGTGGTTTTATGAAAAAAGTATTGATTATGGAAGATGAAGAAAATATTCGCAGCTTTGTGGTTATCAATCTGCGCAGAGCCGGTTATCAGGTAATCGAGGCCGGTACCGGGGCAGAGGCTTTGGAAAAGCTGCGGCAGTATCCGGATATCGGTGTGGCGATTTTGGATATTATGCTGCCGGATATGGACGGCTTTGAGGTTTGCCGGCGGATTCGCGCCACAACAAAGCAGATGGGCGTGATTATGCTCACAGCAAGAACCCAGGAGATGGATAAGGTCACCGGACTCATGACCGGTGCGGATGATTATGTGACAAAGCCCTTTTCTCCTGCGGAGCTGACGGCCCGGATTGATGCGCTGTTTCGTAGATTGGGCGGCGATGCCAATGTCAGCAGTGAACTGCTGACCCAAGGGCCCTTTGTTATGAATACACGCAACCATACCCTGGAGAAGAATGGTAACCGTATCCGTTTAACCCAGGTGGAGTATGCTATATTGAAGCTGTTCATGCAGAACCCCGGCCGGGCCCTGTCCCGGGAGGATATTCTGTCAGCTGTTTGGGGCAGAGAATATGAGGGCGAGCTGAAAATTGTAGATGTGAATATTCGCAGACTGCGTATTAAGGTAGAAGACGATGCTACAACGCCTACCTATATTACTACTGTCTGGGGCTTTGGCTATAAGTGGGGAAACTAAAATTCCGGAAATGAGGAAATGTCCATGAAAAAAATCGGCGGCTTGCAAAAACGGTGGCTTTTGAATACAGTCGGCCTCGTGTTTGTGCTGGGCATGATTTGCGTGCTGGCGGTTACGGTGGCTTTTTCTGCCTATTATTATTCCGGTGTGGAATCGGATTTGACCTACCGCGCAAAAACCACTACGGATTTTTTTACGGATTACATGAATCAGAGTTACAAGGAATTTTATCAGTCCTGTATCCACTATGCCTATAATTACGAAGACCGGAATATGCTGGAGCTGCAATTTATTGATATTAAGGGGCGGCTGGTGGTATCGTCTTACGGGAATTTGGCTGTAGACGCGCCAACAACGCCGGAAATCCAGGAGGCTGTGGAAACCCGGGGGATTCGTCCCTATGTAGGCCCTGACCCGCAGACCGGAGAACGTATCGTAGCCGTATCCAGCGCCATGATTTACAGCAACGGTGAGGTGATTGGCGTACTTCGGTATGTTACATCCACCAAGCTGGTGGATTGGCAGATTTTCGTTGTGTTCTTATTTGCTATGGGTATGCTGGCAATTGTGATGCTGGTGGTTGTGTTCAGCAGTAATTATTATGTCCGTTCTATTTTGATTCCTGTGAATGAAATTACGGAAAAGGCGAAACGGATTGCGGCGGGCAGCTACGGTATACAAATTGAAACCCAGCATGATGATGAAATTGGAGAACTGGTAAAGACCATTAACGATATGTCCACCCAGATTAACCAAAACGAAATGATACAGCGGGATTTTATCTCCTCTCTTTCCCATGAGCTGAGAACGCCGCTGACTGCCATCACCGGATGGAGTGAAACCCTGCTTTCCTATGAGAATTTAGACCGGGAGACCCGGCGGGGCATGAAGATTATATCCCGGGAGACCAAACGCCTGACCGAGATGGTGGTGGACCTTTTGGATTTCACCCGGATTCAGGATGAGCGCATGACCCTTAATATCCAAATGACGGATGTTCGGGGTGAGTTTGAAGATACGGTTTATATGTATTCCAGCCGTCTTACCCAGGAGGGAATTACCCTGGAATACCTTGATAACGAGCAGGACATTCCCGAAATTCCCTGCGACCCGGAACGGATTCGTCAGGTGTTTCTGAATATTTTGAACAATGCGGCCAAGCACGGCGGGGAAGGGAAACGGATTGAGGCCTCCATCTCTGTGGAAGAACCTTTTGTTACTATCCGCGTTCGTGATTTCGGCCCCGGTATTCCGGAGGATGAGCTTCCTTTGGTGAAAAAGAAGTTTTATAAGGGCAGCTCTAAGGCCCAGGGAACAGGTATTGGCTTGGCGGTTTGTGATGAAATCATTGCCATGCTCAACGGAACGCTGGAACTGGAAAATGCCGAAGGCGGCGGTACATTGGTGACCATTCGTCTCCCCATTGCCCAATAAGAAAGGACCCGATTATGAGAAATAAGCAAAAGAAAAATTGCTGTGAGACATTTAAGACCACCATCGGCGGACAGGCACTCATTGAGGGAATCATGATGCGCGGACCGGAAAAGGATGCCATTGTGGTCCGTACACCGAATGGATTGGAGACGGAAATCAATCCCCGGAAGATTCGCAAACCAAAATCCTTTGCAACCTGGCCGTTGATTCGGGGCTGTGTGAATTTTTTTGATTCTCAGGTGGTTGGCGTGAAGGCGCTTCTGCGCTCAGCAGATTTAACACCGGAGGACGAAACCGTGGAAGAACCCTCCAAATTTGACCTTTGGCTGGAAAAAAAGCTGGGAAATGAGACTTTTCAGAAGGTGATTATCGGCATTTCCGTATTTCTGGGCCTGGGGCTCTCCATTGCGCTGTTTTTCCTGCTCCCAATGTTCATCGGCAGCCTGTTCTATCGCTGGGTGCACAATGCGTTGGTGCAGAATTTGCTGGAGGGTGTTATCCGCATTATCATTTTCATGGCCTATATGTTTTTGATTTCCAGAATGAAGGAAATGAAACGGGTCTTTGCCTATCACGGTGCAGAGCATAAAACCATTCGGTGCTACGAGGCGGGATTGCCCCTGACGGTTGAAAATGTGCGCGGGCAAACCAGACTGCATCCCCGGTGCGGAACCAGCTTTTTGCTGGTGGTGATGGTGGTATCCATTTTGGTGTTCTCCGTTGCATCTACACTATTGCATACTCTGTTTCCTGGGCTGCTGCTGATGCAATCCACCAACGGCATTGCTTACCGGCTTGTGATGATGGCAATTAAGCTGTTGTTAATTCCTCTGGTGGTGTCCATAACCTATGAAATTAATCGCTGGGCTGGCCGCCATGATAACGGCTTTACCAGAGTTTTGACGGCCCCGGGTATGTGGATGCAGAATTTTACCACCAATGAACCGGATGATTCCATGATTGAGGTTGGCATTGCCGCGGTGCAAGCGGTGCTGCCGGAAACTGAGGGGGCTGACCGGTGGTAAAAACACTGTCACAGCTTTATTTAGATGCCCGAAAGGCATTGATGCAGAATGAGGATTCCCAGACTGCCGGTATCTTGGCTAGGAATTTGCTTTGTTACGCATCCGGGAAAAGTCAGGAACAAATTCTGGCTGAACGGGAAATGTACGCATCGGAGGCTGTCTGTGAAGCTATGGAAGCCGCCACACAGCGGCTTTTGAAGGGGGAACCCCTTGCCTATATTTTAGGAGAATGGGAATTCTACGGTCTTAGGCTGGTTGTGGACAGGCACGTGCTGATTCCCAGAGATGACACCTGCGCCGTGACATCACTTGCCATCCACCAAGCGCTTTTTCTGAAGGAATCCCCCAGAATTCTCGACCTCTGTACCGGCTCCGGCTGTATCGGTCTGGCCATTGCCAGCCGGGTGAAGGATGCCAAGGTGACTTTGGCGGATATTTCCAAGGAAGCGCTGAATGTTGCAAGGAAGAATGTAACCGGAAATCATTTGTCCGGCCGGGTGTCATGTGTTCAGGCAGATGCGTTGGGTGCACCCAGTGCATTTTTAGGGAAATTTGATTTGATTGTGTCCAATCCTCCCTATATTACCTCTGAGGAAATGAAGCAGCTTCCGGAAAGCGTGGCTGATTTTGAGCCCCACCTGGCACTTCATGGGGGAGAAGACGGCCTTACCTTTTATCGGGCAATTATTGAAAATTATACCGATTCTTTGAAGCCCGGCGGCTATTTGTGCTTTGAATTTGGCATGGGGCAAGGAGATGCAGTGTGCCAGCTGCTGCAACAAAAAGGGTATACCATTCTGGAGCGTTCCAGAGATTATAACGATAGAGAACGGGCGGTTATCGCCCAATACGGCAGGAAGGAATAAAGAAAATGGCTACGAAAAAGACAGCTTATGAAGCACCCACTCCGGCATCCGATAAGAAAAAGGCATTGCAGACGGCCCTTTCTCAGATTGAGAAGAGCTTTGGCAAGGGCGCTGTTATGCGTCTGGGTGACCGCCCGGAAATGAATGTGGATGCCATTCACACCGGCTCTTTGGCACTGGATGCGGCTCTCGGCATCGGCGGGGTTCCTAAGGGACGGATTATTGAGATTTACGGACCGGAATCCTCCGGTAAAACCACTCTGGCGCTGCATATTCTGGCAGAGGCGCAGAAGATGGGCGGCGAGGTGGCCTTTGTGGATGCAGAGCATGCTCTGGACCCTGTCTATGCGGCTGCTCTGGGGGTGGATACGGACAGCATGCTGGTTTCCCAGCCGGATACCGGTGAGCAGGCCTTGGAGATTACCGACGCATTGGTTCGCAGCGGCGCGGTGGATGCGGTTGTGGTGGACTCTGTTGCGGCTTTGGTGCCGAAGCAGGAAATCGAAGGAGAAATGGGCGACACCTTTGTGGGCTTGCAGGCAAGACTCATGTCCCAGGCTCTGCGAAAGCTGGCCGGTACCATTTCCAAGACCAACTGTGTGGTTATTTTTATCAACCAGCTTCGCATGAAAATCGGTGTGATGTACGGAAACCCCGAAACCACCACCGGCGGTAATGCACTGAAGTTCTATTCTTCTGTCCGCTTGGATGTGCGCCGGGTGGAAAGCCTGAAAGAGGGCGGAAATGTCATTGGTAACAAGACCAGGGTCAAGGTGGTTAAGAACAAGGTAGCACCTCCTTTCCGGGAAGCTATTTTTGATATTATGTACGGCCAGGGCATCTCCAAATGGGGTGAGCTGGTGGATTTGGCTGTCCAGATGGACATTATCCAGAAAAGCGGCAGCTGGTTCTCCATGGGAGACGAGCGTATCGGGCAGGGTGCCCAGGCAGTGAAGGATTATCTTATGGCTAATCCGGAAATTGCGGAGGAAGTGGAAGCCAAGGTTCGTGAGAATCTGCTGAAATCCAACGCCGCAATGCCCAAGGCGGCCGCCAGACCCGCAGAGCGGCCTGTAAAGGTCAGTGCCGACGATTTTGACGATGAGGATTGATTCTGTCTCTTCCGTTGCTGACCGGGCCGGTAGATACCGGGTGCAATTTGAGGACGGATCTGTGCTGCGGCTTTACCGGCAGACGGTGGAGGATTTTGGCCTGTATGCCGGTATGGAGCTGTCCCGGGAGGACTATGAACAGTTAATTTCTGCCGCCGGGCAGATGTCCGCGAAAATGCGGGCGGTACGAATCGTATCGGCATCCAGTGTTTCCAAGAAAGATTTGCAGCAGCGGCTGATTCAAAAAGGGGAGCGCCCTGAGGATGCCCAAAATGCGGTTGCGTGGATGACGGAGCTTTCCCTTTTAGACGATGAAAAGACGGCCCAGCAGATTGTGAGCCGTTGTGTTTCCAAGGGATACGGACTGGCGAGGGCAAAGCAGGCTCTGTATGAAAAGCGAATCCCCAAGGAGATTTGGGAAACTGCATTGGCCGATTACCCAGACCAGTCAGATGCAATTAATGAATTTTTAGCATCCCGGCTGGATGAAAATTCCGATGAAAGGGAAATTCGCCGGGCTATGGATGCTTTGCTTCGCCGAGGACATACATACCGTCAAATTCGCCGAGGCATGGAACAGTTAAAACTGGATACGCAGGAGTTTCCGGAGGAATAATATGGCAAATATTGGATTTATCAGCCTTGGCTGTGCAAAAAATCAGGTGGATTGCGAGCGGATGATGTACCGGGTGCAAGAGGCCGGTCACAAGGTCTGCGCCGGAATCGCCGGATGCGATGTGGTAGTCATCAATACCTGCGGCTTTATCGACTCTGCAAAGTCAGAGGCAATTGATTTTATACTGCAAACAGCGGCACTGAAGGCGGAAGGACAGGTTGGGAAAATTTTAGTTACCGGTTGCCTTTCTCAACGTTATCAGAATGAAATTATGGAGCAAATGCCGGAAGTGGACGGCATTCTCGGCACTGGAAGCTACACAGAGGTGGTGCCGGCGATTGAAAAATTGCTAGCCGGTGATGCGGTGCGGCAATTTGATTCGATTGATGCACCGGAGCAGGAAACCGGCCGTATTTTGACCACACCGGAGCATTATGCCTTCCTGAAAATTGCAGAGGGCTGTGACAATCGGTGTGCCTACTGCATTATTCCGTACCTTCGGGGAAAATACCGTAGCCGGTCCATGGATGATATTTTGTACGAGGCACGGATGCTTGCTGACTCCGGTGTGAAGGAATTGCTTGTGGTGGCACAGGATACCAGCCGTTACGGTACGGATTTTCCGGGCCATCAGCGGCTTTTGCCGGAGCTGCTTCGCCGGCTGTGTCAAATTGAGGGCTTTCGCTGGATTCGGATTCACTATACTTACCCGGATGAAATTGACGATGCGCTTATAGAGGTCATTGCTACAGAACCCAAGATTGTAAAATACTTGGATATCCCCATTCAGCACTGCAATAGCGAGATTCTGAAGCGGATGAACCGTCGGGGTGACAGTGCCTATTTAAAGGCGCTGTTTGCCAAGCTTCGTGAGAGAATACCCGGTGTTGTACTGCGTACCAGCATTATTACCGGCCTGCCCGGTGAGGGAGAGGCTGAATTTGAGGAGCTTTGTAATTTCCTTAAGGAGCAACGGCTGGAACGTGTGGGGGCATTTCCGTTTTCCCCTGAAGAGGGAACACCTGCTTTTGACATGGATTATCCGGATGCTTCCGTGGCACAGGCAAGAGCGGAGATGGTGGAAACCATTCAGTCCCAAATCATGGACGATTATTGCCAGAGCATGATTGGCAGGGAATTGGAAATTTTAGTAGACGGCTATGACGAAGAATTTGGCCAGTATTACGGCCGTTCTTACGGAGATTCCCCGGATATTGACGGCCGTGTGTGGCTTGCCTGTGAGGATGCACTAATCGAGGGCGCTTTTGTGACTGCCCGAATTGACGGCGTGGTGGACGGCGATTTATCCGGCTATGTTTTGGAGGAATGATGATGATGACAACTGCCAGTAAGATAACGCTTTTGAGAGTGGCGTTTATTCCTGTATATATGCTTTTTATGTATCTAAGCGGCGGCCAGGCCGGAGTGTGGATGTGGATTTCCCTGGGGATTTTCATTGTGGCAAGCCTTACGGATTACGTAGACGGGCAAATTGCCAGAAAGCGGAATCAAATCAGCGATTTCGGTAAATTTTTAGACCCTCTGGCAGACAAGCTTCTGGTGATTGCCGCCATGACTATGTTTTGTGAGTGGGGAATGTTACCGGCTTGGGCACTGATGATTATTCTAACCCGGGAGTTTGCCGTTACCGGACTTCGTCTGGTGGCCGTGGGTAAGGGAACAGTCATTGCCGCCGGCTGGAGCGGTAAGGTAAAAACCGCTTCTACTATGGTTGGGCTCTGTGTTTGGATGGCCTTTCCCGGCATTGGATGGTTGGGTTGGGTGATTACCAGTGTGATTGTTGTAACCACAGTGTATTCGGGAATCGAATATTTCATCCAGAATTGGAAATGTCTTTGGAACTAAAAATAAAGCCTTCGGTTGATTCCGAAGGCCTTATTGTGTCATGCAAGTGAGGTATTTATGAATCAAAGAGAGGTTGGGGAAATTCGGCGGCATATCCGCCGGGACCGCAGTAATATGACGGCCATTTATGGCTGTTACGTAAATGAAAAGAAGGAAATCATTTCTGAATTCCGGCAAAGCACCGGTATGATGTCTGAAAATGAGGGAGAAAAATATTTCGGCCTGCTGAAACGCGCACTCTCCGGCACGTTGGGCAAGAATCTGATTGATATTAATTTCCGTACCCAGCAGGTGGCCGACAGCCCGGAGCATAAGCTTTTGATGGATTTGCGGAAAACCGCCCTGGAGGACGGGGAGGTTCGCCACGCGTTCTATCAAAAGGTGATAGAATCGGTTTCCCTATCGGAAAACTATTTGATACTTTTGGGCTGTGACAGCTACGATGTTCCTTTCCGCGCCAAGGACGGAGAAACAGACAGCGGCAGGGCAGAGGAGACCTATACATTTTTGCTGTGTGCCATTTGCCCGGTGAAGCAGACCAAAGCAACGCTTCACTATATCCCGGAAGAAAAGGTATTTCACGACGGGGGGATTACCAATGCGGTGGCCGCCCCGGAATTGGGATTTTTGTTTCCTGCCTTTGACCGCCGGGCTACCAATATTTACAATGCCCTTTACTACACCCGCAGCCCCAAGGAAAGCCACGAAGCCTTTGTGGATGCTGTTTTTCACACGCAAATTCCCAAGCCTGCGGCAGAACAAAAGAAAAGCTTTGCGGCGCTTTTGGGAAACAGCCTGGACAGCCAGTGCAGTTTGGACGTGATGCAAACTGTCCATGACCAGCTTTGCCAAAGAATTGTATTACACAAGGAAAGCCGCGTGCCTGAACCGCTTTTAATCGATAAAGAGGATGTCAAGCAAGTGCTGGAAACTTGCGGCATTTCTGATGGAAACATAGCAAAATTCAGCGTCGATTTTGATGAAGCCTTTGGCTTTGAAGCCCAATTGCATCCGAAGAATATTATTGATTCCAACCGGTTTGAAATTAAAACCCCGGATGTTTCTATTCAGGTTTCCCCGGACCGGGCTGATTTAATTGAAACAAGAATCATTGGCGGCGTTAAATATTTGCTGATTTGCGCAGAGGATAATGTGGAGGTCAATGGCGTCAATATTCACATTGGAGAGGGAGAAAAGGCAGGCGTATAACGAAATCTTGCTATTTTATTGTTTTGCGCTATAATGTAGAAGGTGAGGTGAAATCAATGCAACTGAAGCAATACATACAGTACCAAATGGATTTTAAGGGGAAATGGGCGCAACCGTCAGCAGTATTGATGGGATTGTCCTTCTTCCTGCGTATTGCCTGTTATTTTGGACTGCGCTTTTTGTCGGATTGGACATTTTTTGACGTGCTTTTCCAGATTTTGTTACCGCTGTTTCTGGGCGGTGCATACGTGGTTTCTATTCGTGCCTTTCGGTTGAATGCACCGGGGGTATATGCCTTGATTGGGGCTGGATTTTGCCTTTTGACATTTTTGTGGAGTTTCCCCAGCGGAAATGTTTTGTATATTCTTCTGTGCTTTGTGTTTTATATCGCCGCCGGCGTGGTGTTGCTGGCAACCGCAGGGGGATATCTTCCCGGAAAACTTCTTTCTTCGGTGCTCTTTGCCATTCCGGTGATCATTCGGCTGTTTGGACTGAATGTATTTACCCTAAAGATTGACGGACTGTTTTTAGAATTGTCCGTATTGCTGCAATTGGCATCCCTGTTCTGCTTGACCAGATGCTTTAAGGAAGTAAAACGCCGCACTTTTGATACGGAAAAGAATCGAGAAAATAGAATCAACGGAAACTTCTAAATAAATTCGTTCCACAAATCAGCAACGCGGTATGAAAAAACTAATCCGCCCCGAGTTTGGGGCGGATTCTTTCGTAATAATGTCTATTTTTCAGTGATCGGGCAGGTTATGTAGTCTTATTCGCAAGCCTTGATGGCGGCGATAATTATATCTGCCGCATTTTCCACACCAAGGGTTGCGGTGTTCAGACAGATATCGTAATTTTCTGATGCACCCCAGGTCTTTCCGGTGTAGTGCTGATAATTCACACTGCGGCGCTTGTCCTTTTCCTGTAAACGCGCCTGAGGACTTTTCTCCGATTCGCCATAGAGTCGCACGATTCTGTCTGCCCGGAAGTCCATATCGGCGTGGATGAAGGCATGGAAGCAATCTTTCCGGTCCTTCAAAATATAGTCTGCATTTCTGCCCACGATGACACAGGGGCCTTTTTCTGCCAGCTGCAAAATGGCATTGCACTGGATACTCCACAAAAAATCCGCAGTGGAAAGGCCGTTCATAATCCCGGGAACACCCTGGGGAGCAAAGGCGTAGGAAAGCAGGCTCTTTCCGGGGGAATGTTCCCCATGCTCCTCCACAAACTTGGGTGCAAAGCCGGACTCCAGTGCAATATGCTCCACCAATTCTTTGTCGTAGAAGGGTATGCCCAGCTTTTCAGCTACCAGATGACCTACGGTACGGCCGCCACTGCCAAACTGACGGCTGATGGTAATGATGTTCTTTTTCATGAAATTACCCCCTTGTGTCTAATCTCAAATGTATTATAACATCTGCCGGAAAACTTGTAAAGGGTATCATTGCAGCATATTATCGGTTATGTTTTTTTCTTTCAGGATGGCCATTGCATAATCACATTCCTGCAGATAAGGACGAAGTGCCGGTATCGACCAAAGAAAATTCACAGTAATCGCCTCATAGCGAATGGGGTCGACCATATAGCTTAGGCCATGGCCTGCATCCGGAAAGGTGTGAAGCTGGGCAGGGCAGTGGCAGGCAGAATAAATTTCCCGGCTCATATGGCAGGGGACGAAATGATCTGCCTCGCCATGGATCAGTAAAATGGGCACTTTTGCATTTTTTACTGCCTCCACAGCGGAGGTTTCCTCCAGGTCAAAGCCACCGTAGATTTTCGCGCCCAGGCGGATAAAAGGATATACCAGTTTTTGTGGATAGTGCCGGTCTGCGCTGACCTTTCGGATAATACCTGCCGGGGAGGAGTAGGGGCAGTCTGCAATTATGGCTGTGACGTTGGAGGGCAGATTAAGAGAAGAGGCCATCAGCACAGTGGCTGCGCCCATGGACAGCCCCGAAAGCACAATGGGTGTCTTCTCCCCAAACCGCTTTGCGGCATACTGCACCCAGGAAAGACAGTCCTTTCTTTCCTGAATGCCAAAGGAAATGACCCGTCCCTTGCTGCAGCCGTGGGCGCGCTGATCCACTGCCAGCACGTTAAAACCCATTTTCTTCGCCAGAATATAGCCGCCGGCACTGTCCCTCAGTGCCATGCTCCGATAGCCGTGAAACATGATTTGAATGGGCGCACCCTCTCGGGTGTGATAATAACGGCCTGAAAGGGAAAGGCCGTCATGGGAACGAATCCGAACCCATTCACAGGGAGCATCGTCCATAATTTTTGTGCACCTCAGGATACTGTCACTTAGGTCAGCATACTGCTGACCCTGCATTTGCTCATAGGGGTCTTCCAGCCTGTCCGCAGGCGCAAAAAAACAAACGCGGAAGGTGTATAGGGAAATAAGCAGCACGACGCCTACGGCCGCTGCAAACAATAAAAACAACCACAACATCAGTGACTACCTCCGTAGGATTCACTCAACCAAGTGAGGGCAAAATGGGCAAACACTGCCGCGCCGATTGGCAGAACAGATTCGTTAAAGGTCACCTTGGGATGATGCAGGGGATGGGTATGACCCTCCTCCGGAGTTCCGGCTGCCAGAGCCAGCATCATGGAGGGGATCTTTTGACTAATATATGCAAAATCCTCAGATCCACCGCTGCGGACAGGCCTGCCCTGGGCAGCAAATTGGGCACCGCTAATGACACCGCTTTCTCCCAATAGAGGTTTTAAGATATCCACGGCTTTTTCCGTTAAATCTTTGTGGTTAAACATTGGCGGACACCCAGAGCCAAAGGTTACCGTTGCAGATGCGCGGAATGCACTGGCAGTGCTCTGTGCAATTTCAGAGATCCGCATTTTCAGGAAAGCTTGGGTCTCCTCATCGTAGGCCCGAATGGTACCCTCCAAAGTGGCGGTGTCTGCAATGACATTGGCCGCAGTGCCGCCGTGAAAGCTTCCGACGGTGAAGATAGCTTCCTGCCCGGCAGGAAGCTCCCGAGCGCGGATTTCCTGTAATGCAACAAGGATATGAGCGGCGGCTGTGACAGCATCCACGCCTTTCTCCGGGGTGGAACCGTGACACCCGACTCCTTGCACCTGAATAGTGAAATAATCCGCAGCAGGGGAGCTGACGCCTGTGGACGGGACATAAACTGTGCCGGTGGGCATTGGTGTTCCCGTTGTCACATGAATCATGACAGCAGCATCTACTGTGGGATTTTCCAGAATCCCGGCATCCAGCATGTCGTTGGCCCCAGATAACATTTCCTCTGCCGGCTGGAACATGAGTTTTACCGTGCCTTTTAGGTTTTCCTTATGCTTCATCAGCAATTCTGCCGCGCCTAAAAGCATGGTAGTGTGCATATCATGACCGCAGGCGTGCATATTTCCATTTTCACAGGAAAAGGGAAGACCGGTTTCTTCGCGGATGGGCAGGGCATCCATATCTGCTCGAAGCAGGATGGTTTTATTCCCACTGCCTATGGAGGCAACGATGCCGGACTTTCCACAGCGTACCGGCGTATATCCCATTTCTTTCAGCTTGTTTTCTACAAATGCAGCGGTGTTCTTTAGGTCAAAGCCAACCTCGGCATGGCTGTGAAGCCAACGGTGATTGGCTATCAATGCATCAGTTTTCTGTTTTGCCTCTGCAAGTAATGGATTCAATCGTGACAGCTCCTCATACTTTTTGATTATTATACCACGTTTCACAGCAAGTTTACAATCATTTCTAAAGAACTTTCCAAATATAGTGGAAAAAGCAAAACACCTGTGATACAATACAGTTAAATTACTTATTTGGAGGGCTTGCAATGAAGAAAACGATGGATTTATGGCAGTGCGCCGGAGAGATTTGCGGTGCAATGAAAAAGGGAATTCTTCTGACTACCCGTTGTAACGGTCAAGTAAATACCATGACCATCGGCTGGGGAATGTTGGGGATTGAATGGGGCAAACCCATTTTTATTGCGTTGGTTCGGGAAAGCCGCCATACCAGAAAGCTGTTGGATGAAAGCGGTGAATTTACTGTTAATATTCCTTACGGCGAGTTTGACCCCGGTATTTTGGGCTTTTGCGGCAGGAAATCCGGCGCGGACGTTGATAAAATCGGTGCTTTGGGTTTGACATTGGAAGAACCGAATATCATATCCGCACCCGGTATTTGTCAGCTTCCGCTGACATTAGAGTGTAAGGTACTGTACCGCCAGGAACAAGACCTTTCCCTGCTTCCAAAGGAACTGCTGGAGACTTATTATCCCCAGGATGTGGACGGCTCCAATCCCGGTAAGAACCGTGACCGTCACATTGCCTATTATGCAGAAATTGTGGACAGCTATTTGATTACAAAAGAATAAGCTTTGGCAGAGTGCTAGATGCACTCTGCCGTTTTCTTTACAAATCGATAGCCGGATTCATTGCATAAACATTCTTTTGATTGAGCCTTTCCCGGAGTTGATACAGGGACTCCCCAAACCGCTGGAAGTGAACAACCTCCCGCTCCCGCAGGAACTTGATAACGTCATTCACATCCGGGTCATCTGACAGCCGCAGAATATTGTCGTAGGTCACCCGGGCCTTTTGTTCTGCCGCCAGGTCTTCAGTCAAATCCGCAATGGGGTCGCCTTTTACCTGCATCATTGCCGCACTCCAGGGTGTACCGGCTGCGGAGGTGGGATATACCCCGGCTGTGTGATCTACAAAATAGGGGGCAAAGGCGCTGTCTTCAATTTGCTTGTCAGTGAGCTTTCTGGTTAATTGGTGGACAATGGCACCAATCATTTCCAGGTGGGCCAATTCTTCCGTGCCGATGTCTGTAAGCAAAGCCTTTTGGTCGTCAAAGGGCATAGAATAACGCTGGGACAGGTAACGAAGGGATGCGCCTAATTCGCCGTCCGGGCCGCCGTACTGGCTGATGATGATGGCGGCAAGTCTGGGATTGGGCTTGTCGATTTTCACCGGATACTGTAGCTTTTTATTATAAACAAACATACTTAGCCCTCCTTATTCCCTGTATATTCCCAGGGCCATGGGTCATCGACCCAATTGTACCGCTTGCTGGAAACCGGTGTGTGATGATTGAGCGGACTGCAGTCTTCACTGTATTCCATCATGCCCTTGTGATAGAGCTTTTGGTAGGTTCTGTAAAGCTCCAATGCTTCCTGATCCTCCGGATGCGTATCCAGATACAGGGCCAGCTCCTGGATGGCAAAACCCATAACCTGCAGTTCGCTTTTCGGGGTAACGGGCAGTTCTTTTTGATTTACCATACCCATGAAGGGCAAATCCAGACCCGGGTACAGTGTTCCCCTCACCAAAGCCTTACGGGGTTCGTATTTCGGTGGCTCTTCCAATTGAAAGGGAACATAAGGATTTGCCAGTGGTGCAACCGCCGGCAGCCGTCCCTCACCGGGATGGTTCATGTTTTTTCTCGGTTCCAATGTGATTCCTCCAATCGTTTTGTTCGGAACTGTCGTTCCGCGTCATACTATGCCGGAATCTGAAAATCTGTTCATCCCCGGGGAATGTGTGCATAGAAATAAAGGGAGGTGTTGTTCATGAAACGAGATAATTGGGTCGGATTTCTACCGTTTTACCTATTGGTGGTGATTTTAACCATAGGAATCTCTTACGGAGGTGCAAAAACCCTAACGGTTCTCAAGGAAAATGCAGGCGTTTCAAGAGAACATACCGTCATTATTGATGCCGGACACGGCGGCATTGACGGTGGTGCAACCTCCTGCACTGGCGTTTTGGAAAGTGCGGTGAATCTGGAGATTGCGCTCCGGTTGGATGACTTGATGCATTTTCTTGGTTATAAGACGGTGATGATTCGCACAACAGACCGCTCTGTTTATACAAGCGGAACCACCATCGCCGCCCAAAAGGTGTCAGATTTGCGGGAAAGGGTACGAATTGTTAACGAAGCCCCTGGGGGCGTGCTTATCAGCATCCATCAAAATACCTTTTCAGACAGCCGATACGGCGGTGCACAGGTATTTTATTCCGAAAATGAAAACAGCAAGCTTTTAGCAACTGCACTACAAAAAAAGTGGGTTTCCGTTCTGAATCCAGACAGTCGGCGCACGGCAAAAAAAGGGGAGGGGATTTATCTTTTACAACATATCAGTCAAACCGGCGTACTGGTGGAATGCGGTTTTTTGTCCAATCCAAAAGAGGAAGCAATGCTCCGGAGCGCTGATTATCAGAAAAAAATGTGCTGTGTTATCGCAGCCACGGTTTCCGGGTTCTTGACCGAACGTGACTAGCTTGGTATAATGAATAAAAAACAAAAGAGGGTGCCATAATGGCGAAAACAAAAACAGTATTTTATTGCACGAGCTGCGGAAATGAATCTCCGAAATGGCAGGGCCGTTGTGCCGCGTGCGGTGCGTGGAATACCATGCAGGAGCATATTGAAAAGCCTACGGCCACCGGCAGAACGAGACCTGCTGTGGCAGGCGATATTCGGAAGCCCCAACCCATTTCACAGGTGGACAGCGGTGATGAAATCCGCTTCTTTACCGGAATGGGGGAGCTGGACCGTGTTCTGGGCGGCGGTGCTGTGGAGGGCAGTTTGGTGCTGGTAGGCGGTGCACCGGGAATTGGAAAATCCACACTGCTTTTACAGATATGCAATCAGCTTTGTGCCCGGCATCGGGTGCTGTATGTTTCCGGCGAAGAAAGTGAGCGTCAGCTCAAGCTTCGGGCTGAGCGGTTGGGGGTTTTACCGGCAGACCTTTTGATACTTTCCGAAACACGGCTCTCCGATATTTTAGATGCCGTGGAGGAAAGCCGGCCGGAGATTTTGATTGTGGACTCTATTCAAACGCTTTATAGCGATGAAAACGACTCTGCTCCCGGCTCTGTATCTCAGGTAAAGGAGTGCACCATGACCATGATGCAGCTGAGTAAGCAGCAGGGGATTACGGTGTTTGTGGTAGGGCATATCAATAAAGACGGAAATATTGCAGGCCCAAAGGTGCTGGAGCATATGGTGGATTGTGTGCTGTATTTTGAGGGAGACCCCAATTCCTCCTACCGTCTATTACGGGCGGCAAAAAATCGGTTTGGTTCTACCAATGAGATTGGCGTCTTTGAAATGGGTGATTCCGGGCTGAGAGAGGTTCCCAATCCTTCGAAAATGCTGCTGGAAGGACGTCCCAAAGGGGCATCCGGTACTTGCGTTGCCTGCGTTATGGAAGGAACACGGCCGATTTTGGCTGAAGTGCAGGCACTGGTGTCTAAGACCAGTTTTCAGGTGCCCAGACGGACGGCAGACGGCTTTGATTATAATCGAGCGGCACTGCTGCTTGCAGTTGCGGAAAAAAGGGCCGGACTGAAGATGGGAATGTTTGATGCTTATATTAATGTCATCGGCGGTTTGCGTTTGGACGAGCCCGGAGCAGATTTGCCGGTGGTATTGGCTGTGGCCTCTTCCTACCGGGAGAGTGTGATTCCTGAGGATGTTGTAGCCATTGGGGAAGTGGGGCTCACCGGTGAGATTCGGAGTGTCAGCAATATGAACCAACGTCTTTCAGAAGTTGCAAGATTAGGGTTTAAGCGCTGCATTATCCCGAAAAACGGCTCTGAAAAATTAGAAATTCCCGAAGATTTGACTGTTTATCCAGTCAAAAACCTTCGGGAAGCCATTGAAATTGCCATGTAGTAGGGGAGCTGCTAATTTTCCTTAGAGAAGTCCAGCTTGGACAGGGGATTGGCCTCTGCCGCAATTTTTAGCTCTGTATTCTCAATGTGCGTATATATTTGGGTTGTATTTAGGTTTTCGTGGCCCAAAACTTCCTGCACAGTTTTAACGTCCACACCGCCGGAGAGCATCATGGTGGCCGCGGTGTGGCGGAGCTTGTGGGCAGAAAACTGAGTGGCATCCAAGCCTGCCTGCAATAACGCCTTTTTCACCAACCGATGTACGGCAGTAACGCTGATTCGGTTATTATCTCTGGAGCCGAATAGTGCCCGGTTATCAGCAAGTACCCGCTTATTCCGTTCCGGAAGATAGGCATCAATGGCTTTCCGGGTGGTGGAGCCGAAATACACAAAGCGTTCCTTGTTGCCTTTACCCACAACCCGAAGCCGGTCCTCATAAACATCGGTGAGATTCAGCCCGACCAGCTCACTGCGACGGATTCCACAGTTTAGAAATATCATCAAAATTGCGTAATCTCGCTTTTCGTTTGGTCCGGAAACTGCCTTCAAAAGGTTCGCGGACTGCTCCAATGTAAGGTATTTTGGCAGACTTTTCCGCAATTTAGGATATTCCAGGTCAGCCACAGGATTTTCTGTTAACTGCTTTGTGCGCACAGTCAAATACTTATAAAAGGATTTAATCGCAGAAAGCTTTCTGGCCCGGGAGGATGCCGAAATTCCACGCTCATGGGAATCCTGATTTGATTTCCGTTCGGCAGCCAAATAAGAAAGAAAATCAAATATATCCGATGTTGTAATGGTTTTAATAAAGGCAATATCAATGTCTTTAATGGGGATGTCATCCAGTGCAGTGTGGATGGGCATATCATTGCGCATCAGTTTTATAAAGCGCAAGAACATTCTTAAATCCAAATAGTATTCCGAGATGGTTTTGGGAGATTGTCCTTTAATGGTTTCATGATAAGTAAGAAATTCCCGCAGTACCAGAGGACAGTCGTGATAGCGTTGCATAAAATCACCCCTAAGGATATTCATTAAGTATATTCTAGCATAAACAGTAAATCAGAGCAATATTTTTCGATTATGTCACTTGCTGTCTATAATAATAACATAAACCTGTTGAAAACGCAACAAAATTTTTATTTTGTTGCGTTCGTTCTTTTCAAAGGTTAATCCCAGGGATATACTTCCCTGGGATATTTGTATTACAAAGTTCCTGGAGCTCCGGACGCCAGGATCTTAAATCTGTGTTACATCATGTGACGTAACACATTTCTCCGATCGATCCCGGACGCCTGGCACGTTGTTTGTGTTACTCTGTTGTTTTGTAACACGCTTAAGGTTGCCGGCGACGCTGATCAGATCTGCTGCAGCTGCAGAATTGTGTTACCATTCCAGCTCTTGTGCCTTAGCTATTTGCCGATCTAGCTCCTTTAGGTTGCTTTCCATTCTCTGTAGCGCCTGCATGTAGCCTGTTACCCTCTGGGTCATTCTGCCGAGTTGTTCTCGGCGTGCCCGTATCTCTTCGTTGATTCGTGCTAGCTCGTGCTCCTTTTGTGGCAGCTCCCACATACACCGTGTAACCAATGCCTCGAATTTTGCGGTAAAGGTCTCCCCTGCCTGGGATTCTATCATCTGGATGATCTCATCGGAGAATCTCATGCTCCGGATGTTGGATTTCTGTGCCATCGTTACCCCTCCAAAATGTAAAGTTTGCAACGGCAAAGCGCGCCGTCGCTTTGCTTGTCAATCCTGGAGTGCATAGAAAAACCCCTGTCAATAGACCGTGGAATAAATCCAGTGCGCACACTGGTTTTATGCCGCGAAAGCTATTGATGGGGGTCTTTTCTATGTGCTATTTATGGATGCCAACGTCCCTTGAGTTCGTCGATTTTGTCTCTGATCCATGGGATCCCTTTTAAAAGTAAAAACAATCCTAGAGCAAAGCATAATGCAGTTTTAATCCAATATTCTAATGTCATTTCATTAAAGAAGTCTTTTAGGTATTCTCCAAGATTAATCATTTATCTGCTTCCCTTTCGAATATTTCTTCCCAGTTGATGTTGTGTATTTTTGTGTGTTGCTCTATGTGGGCTTCTAGTATTTTGTTGATGTATGTGCTCATTTGAGTTGCATCTCGTTCGCTCAGATAATGAATTTTATCTTTAACCTCTTTCTTTACTTTTACGCCTATGATTTCAGTTCTTTTTGCTGTTGCAGATAGCTTTTTTCTCACGATTCCACCTCCTATTTTGTATTTCTGTTATACTTTTTTTCTTGTTGTAAATGTGAAAAGGTTAAATCTTTTGCTTGACTTTTTTACAAAACGTTTATATATTGGTTTTGTAAAAGGTTAAACCTTTTCTTTAGGCGTACTGATCGCCATCAATCAATTACATTTTTGGAGGTGCCTTTTGTGTCTAATCGTTCAAAGAAGATTATATTTCTGGCATTGTTTACTGTCTTTACAATTGCGTATTTGATAGGATTTTGGTTCTATATTGGCTATTTTTATGATTTTGTGAATTCCGGTCCAGTTTTGACGCTATTTGTTGGGACTTATTTTTTCGGTGTCGTTGGTTCTTCTGTTTGTGACCTTTGGTTTCGTATTTTTCATGATTTGCGCAAAAAGAAAACTTCCTCTGATCAAGTAAG
This sequence comes from Faecousia sp., assembly GCA_045577715.1. Classification (GTDB taxonomy): domain Bacteria; phylum Bacillota; class Clostridia; order Oscillospirales; family Oscillospiraceae; genus Faecousia. The sequence goes on along the minus strand of JAZNIX010000006.1, from coordinate 51,840 downwards.
TTAATCCCCGCTTTTGCGGTTATTCTTCTCTTTCTCTTTTGGGCATGCTGCCGGAGCTCCGGCAGCAGTCGCTCTTAAATATGTCCGGGAAAACTGGCTCAATGCCGTGACACCACACCCCACGGTAGCAGGTTCAACTCCTGCCCTGGACACCAGGCGTATTGCTCGCCGTAAATCAATTACATTTTTGGAGGTAAATCAATCATGGAAGAATGGGAAGTAATTGCAGTTGATAAGAAAGCAGTCATGCGATTCAAAAATGAAGGTAAAGAGATCCAGGGTGTCCGCCTGCTGCTCCGTGGATCTGAGCCGGCCGGCAATGTAGAGGATCGTTTCCTCGGATTCAATTGGCATGATCAGTTCATCAGCAATGACCGGCTTGCAAAGCTGGCTGTCGCTCCGAAACCCGGCAATGTTATCAAGATGCATTTCAACCGGTACGGCGATATCATTCAGATCGAGGTGGCCTGACATGGAAATAACGCTAATTTGTCTTGTGATCCTCTGCTTCTTCAATATGGGCAAGACCAAGCGCTGTGAGAAGCGCATTCGTGATCTGGAATCCTTTGTTGCTGATGTAGACAAGGCCGTCGCTGAAGCCGCTCCTGCCGATGTCGCAGGCTGATCAGATCCCGCAGCGGATCGTTGTTGAAGTGATCTCTCATGCTGATGTAGAGCGCCTTGAGCGCCGTGATGAGGATATTCGCCAAGAGATCAAGCTGCTGGAAGGCAAAATAGAAGGCCTCCACAGAACCATCTATGAGGTCATGGAGGCATTAGGCCGGCTGCGCAGCAAGCGCGGCTGATATATTAGACTGTCGTGATGATAGGCTGGCATATATGAAAATAAGTCCTCCCCTGCTGCCCTCGGGGCAGCAGAAGGGGCACTTGACTCCGTAACGAATTAGGGGGAAAAATTATGCCAGCCGTCGCACAGAAACCCATACATGCCCCACCGGAGCTTGTAGGCCCGGATTACAACCTATACCGGTATCGGCATGATTGCTATAAGGTCGTCCGATTCAAGTCCACCGCGCCGCGCAGCGGCTATATACACCGGGAAAAGGAAGAAGGATTCAAGCACATTGATAAGCTTCCGCAAGCGCTGTCTCGGGCGCGCAAGGTGTGTTTGGAACTGGCACTTTGCAACGAATGGAAATGGTTTGCCACATTCACCATTGCTCCAAACAATTATGATCGCAAGTGTCTGGACGGATTCTATGAACACTTTACGGAATGGCTGAAGTATCAGCGCAAGAAATACGATGTGAAGATCCCATATCTTCTGGTACCGGAGCAGCATGGTGACGGCAGCTGGCATATGCATGGTTTTTTCAATTCGGACATCGATCAGATGTTGACTTCGTTCCGGGATTTGGATAAGCAAGGCTACCGCTCTGCAGATGGTAAGAAGCTGCCGCACAAGCTGATTCGCATGAATTACCATGATTGGCCAGAGTATCGCAATCGATTTGGCTTTTGCTCGTTCGGTGAAATCCGGAATCGAGATGCTGCAGCTTTTTATGCGGTGAAATACATCTCAAAGTCATTCCAGGGTGATGCCCGGCGTGTCGGTCTTAAGCTTTATTACTGTTCCCAGGGTCTTAACCGGTCAACATTCTTTGATTCGATATATGGGCCTTGCTCGGATCTGGACAAGTCTTTGGTGAATCATTATCAGTATTGCAGCACCGGCTTTGTCATGTTCCATCGGGAACCGGGTGATGATCCCTTACTGGATATCCTGGAAGAGCAGCAAGCGCAGCTGTGCCCGATGCATTTCGCGGATGATGTGGATCCGGTGATCGCCCAGGAAGTCGATACATACTGGGAAGTTACACAACAATGTTTGGATGGTTTTTAGGAGGTTTGTATGGAATCTACTGTTCCTGCAGTAACAGAGGCTGTCGACAACGTAACGCAGATGACGCAGCTTATTGAGCTCAACGGCTACATAGCCGGCTGCTGTGTGTTTTTCGTGGTCGTCATTCTCTGCTACTTTGGATATAAGTTTTTTCGAATGTTCTTTTGAAAGGAGGAAATCTCATGGATGCTACTACTCTGTCTTCTGTTGTAACTGCTGATATGCTCAAGGGTGTTCTGGATCAGGTTGTTGCGTTGCTGCCCGTCGTCCTGCCTACCATGATTGGCTTCATCGGCCTGCGCAAGGGTATCAACTTCGTTATGGGTATGCTGCACTCTGCCTAATGGTTGCAGCTTGGGGCGCACCACGGTGCGCCCCTTTTTAACTTTGTAACACAATACTTCGTGCCGGCGCTGCTGATCAGCGCTGCAGCTGCAGACTATTTGTGTTACGCATTTCTATGATTGGAGGTTTTTATGAAAAAAACGTTTTTGCGTTGCGGTTCTCTTTTGGTTGCCGCGTTTGTGCTTTTTGGGGCTGTGTTCCTAGCAGCTCCGGTAAAGGCTAGCGCGGCTGAAAACGAATATACAGTCAGTGGCGTTTGGGTGCTTAATGAAAACATAACTGAACCTGTTTTTGCTTTTGTTCCTTTCACTTGTAACGGTGTTTCTTATGATGGTTTTTCTTATTCATCTATGGCTTTTTTGTTTGGAGCTGAACCTGTAAATAATAACACTACTTTTTCAGATTTAATTGTGGTTTATTATTTTGTTGATCCTGTTGGTTGGAAAGATTCATCCTATCGGACAATTGATTTTGGTTTCGACGATGTTGTTGTTAGTGAATCTTTTTATGATTGGCTGGTTGCTAACGCAACTTTTCAGGCACCTCTTCCGGGTCCGGGTCCACTGGTGGAGGTAATGACGGACCTGCAGGAACAGAACCAACTGAGCCAAGTGTTGACCCAGGTAGTGACGATGATTCCGATTGGCCTGGCCTGCTGGGTTGGTTACAAGGGATTGCGGAAGGGATTGGCAATGTTGGCGCAGAAGTTGCATCAGGCATAGGTGATTTCCTTGATGATCCCTTGGCTGGTCTGAAAGGTGGCCTTGATTCAATAGGATCTACACTAAGTGACCTTGCCGCAAGTATTGTTAACCCTATTATAGAGTTTCTCGAGAGATTGCTTGTTCCGGATACGGATGCAATTAATGGTAAGTTTAATGAGATCCTCGTTAAATACGGCTTTGTGCAAAGTATTATTGAATCCGGTCAGGCTTTGGGAAATGTATTTACTTCTTCTACCTTAGCAGATCCTGAGCCTCCTGTGATTTACATGGATCTTGGTGCTGCTGAAGGTGAATATGATTTTGGTGGGAAAGTTGCCGTTTTAGATCTGTCATGGTATGCCCGGTATAAGCCTGTTGTGGATCAGTTTCTTTCTGCTCTGATGTGGGGATTCTTCCTTTGGCGTGTTTATGTTCGGCTACCTAGTATTATCTCTGGCGGTGCTGGTCTTGTGGGGAGGTTATCAAGGGATGATTAATGCTTTAATTAAAGTTGTGTTCAGGATCCTTGATTTCGGTTTGTCTTTGTTGCCGGATATCTCATGGAGTGTTGATTCCGGTGCTATGTCGTACTTCATTTCTTTGTTGCGAGTAGTCTTTTATTTATTGCCCATGGATACCGTTGTTGTTATCGTTAGTATCATTGTTTCTTTTACGACATGGCGTATCATTGTTAGTTTGCTTCGTACTCTTTGGGATGTGCTGCCTATAGCTTAGTGGAGGTATTATGAAGCTTTTTTTCGATGCTTTGATTGGTGTAGCTCGCTTTTTGGCGGTTGTTTTTATGCCTGTAGGCATGATAATTGCTATCTTTGCTGCCCTTTGTTTTTACTGGTACCTGTACTTCACTCGTAAGGAAAAACGGCAGTATCCGATTTCCGGTCAAGTACCCGTGAAAAAGAAAGGAATGCTCTATCAGCTATTTGTTTTAGTTCCCAGGCGATTCATGCTTGACCGATTTCTCCGGGACCCTGATTATTTCTTTCCCCGCGGTATTCATATGTTTTGCGGTGAACAAGGCTGCGGGAAAACGATTGGTTGTGTTGAGATGATGCTTAGATATCAGAAGCAATATCCTAAATCTAAGATGATTTCTAACTTTGCTGTAGCTTCTGAAAATGATGAATTGAAAGAGTGGCAGCAGCTGCTTACCTATACCAATGGGCATAGAGGTGTTATCGTTGGTATCGATGAAATACAAAACTGGTTCATGTCCGGATTGAATAAGCTCCCGGAAGGTATGTTGGAAGTTGCAACGCAAAATCGAAAGAATAATCGTATTCTTTGCTGTACTGCCCAAGTCTTTACCCGGGTCAATAAGGGCCTGCGTGAACAAGTGTCCATGGTATATAATCCGCATACTTTTCTCGGTTGTTTTACGATTGTGATTAAGCGAAAACCGGAGTTTGATTCTGAAGGTAATGTCAAAAAGTTGAAATATCGTGGTATGTATTCCTTCGTGCATACGGATGAGTTGCGCGCTGCGTATGATACATACAAGGTTATTCACACTTTGGCAAAGGAAGGTTTCAAGGACATTTCGCCCGCTCCGGTAACGAATGTGTATGTGCAGCAGTCCGGGAAATCAAAATGATCCGCAGCCCAACGGGGCGCGGATCTTTGATGACCGGGCTGCTAGCTCAACAAAAAAAGCCTATTTTGTTGCGTTCGTTTTTTGCAAGGATAAATCCCAGGGGTATACTTCCCTGGGATATTTTTGTACCATGTGCTACAATTCTTCCTGCAGTAACTCAGGAGATTTTGACCGGCATTGCAGTGCTCTTGCCAGAGAGCGATAGGCTAAGTAGCAGCCATCAACAAACAGTATATGCATAAGTGCAACGACCAGAATGTATAGCAACTGCGTAATTACGTTTCCTAATACCGGTTGTAGCGCATTTCGTAATGCTTCAAAAATCGGAATATTGCAGGAATAGAAATTTGCAAAATTTGTTTTCAGAATTTGTGCCATGATGGCCGCTACACTACAAAAACCAACCATAAACAGGCAAATCGCTTTCAGCTCGCCTTTTGCTACAGGCGTGTGAAGTTCAAGACAGACAATCAACACGAATGCAAGCATGACAATGTTGTGAAACGCGACTGTGTGAAAATCCAGAAAATCGCCGAAGAAATTCTGGATATTTCCCGGGCTGTAAATCAGATTTGGATAAATCAGCATCAGCGCAAAAACTGCAGCGCACAAAGCGGAGGTAATTGCAAACACATTTTGCATCCACTTGCCTCTGTAAAAAGCCATGGCCGGCAATGTGAAAATAAAGAGTGAACAAAAATGTAACGGGATATGATATAAATCATATCCTCTTATAATGGATATTGTCTGTTTTCCAATTTCTAAAATTACCAGAATAACAGCCAGAATCTGCACCGGTATGATTCTGATTTTTAGCGGTTTTTTGCCAATAAGAAATCTTAAAAACAGTCCGACCCCCACCATGACGGCCAGAGATGGCAGCAATGTCATAGCATGCTGTGGCGTCCAAAGCTCCATTAATACAACCTCTCCCCTGCTTTTTAACTGATTATACCAAAATATGACAGTTTTTTCAATGTGAGGAAGTATAAGATATTTTTAAGTTTTCAGGGGGTATCTCTCCCCTATTCTTGTAAATATAAAAGTAAGGCAATGGTTTTCACCATTGCCTTACGGATTTATGAAGATTACTTCCGAATCAGCTTGTTGCGGATTTCGGGAATCATCAGAGCGGCTACAGCCATCATGCTGACGGTCAGCGTAGCCACATAAGCAGCGTTCATGCCGGCATCACCGGTTTCCGGGTTGGTAGCAGGTGCAGTAGCTGCGGGTGTGCTGGGAGTAGTTGCGGGAGTGCTGGGGGTAGTTGCGGGAGTGCTCTCAGCGGGAGTGCTCTCAGCGGGAGTGGACTCAGCGGGAGTGCTGGGAGTAGCTGCGGGAGGTGTAGCAGCAGCGTCTGTGATGGCAACATTGCTGACACTCAGCTTCACGTTACCGTCAGCATAATTTTCGTCGTCAAAACCGAAGTTGAAATAGCCCATAAATAAGCATTCAATGTGGTAGTATGCCTTGTGGGTGTAGGTGACATTCTCATAGGTGCCCAGCTTATTGCCGTCACAGTAGAAGGTAACCTTGCCGTCAGCATGCCAAACAGTGGTCAGCTTGAATTCGTCGCCCAGCTTCTTGTTCAGAGCGATTTCCTGGGTGCCGGCAGGATCAATCAGATTGTAAACCTTCATGCCCAGATTGCCTTCAGCATCCTTGCGATAGATACCGTACTGAATCCAGTCGGAGATGTAGGTGGTATCGGTTTCGCTCTTATGTCTGCGGTTTCTCTGGAGGTTGTTGTAATAACCGGACACTCTGTAGTAGTTACCGGAAACGCCCTGGGTCTCAAATACGGGCATATCCTCAATCTTGATGGTCTGGGTGATGCTGGGCTCGGTTTTACCCTCAATGACCTTCTTTAAGTAAAGGGCATCCTCAGACGCGGCTGCAGTGGAGGCGCCGTCTAAGGTAGCAGTCGTCTTGTCGGTTACAACAAAAGCTGCGCCGTTATCAGTGTTTACCAGATGATTGTCGCTCAGGTCCAGATAAGCAGCATCACCGGCTGCGGCTGCGGTGATAAGGGTTGCAGGAATCATGCAAGCCAGCATCACCAATGCAAGGGAAAATGCGATGAGTTTTTTCATTTTTGGTATTCTCCTTTCTTATTTGTGCCCGGAAAAGGGCTTTATTGTCTTAGGGCCTTACTGTATCAATAAGTCCCTGACTGAATCTATTATATTCTTGGTCATAAAGCGAATACATAAGATTCAACATAATCATATCATGACTGGACTTCAGTTGCAACTGTTTTTTTACTGAATTCTGTAATTTATTGAATTGTATTTTGGAGAGACCTTATATACTCCCCTACTTGGTAAAAGATTGTAGCAAAATATTTCGGCGTTATTATATAAAAAAAGTAAGGCAATGGTTTTCACCATTGCCTTACAGATTTATGAAGATTACTTCCGAATCAGCTTGTTGCGGATTTCGGGAATCATCAGAGCGGCGATAGCCAGCATGCTGACGGTCAGCAGAGCTACATACATAGCGTTGCTTTCGGAACCGGTCTCGGGGTTGCTGGGAGTGGTAGCTGCAGGAGTGGATGCTGCGGGAGTGGTGGCAGCAGGAGCGGAGGTTGCAGGAGTGCTCTCAGCGGGAGTGGACTCAGCAGGAGTGGACTCAGCGGGAGTGGACTCAGCGGGAGTAGACTCAGCGGGAGTAGACTCAGCGGGAGTGGACTCAGCAGGAGTGCTCTCAGCGGGAGTGGACTCAGCAGGAGTGCTCTCAGCGGGAGTGCTCTCAGCGGGAGTGCCGGTAGCGGGGATGACCTCACCCTTAGCCAGTTCCTTTTCGCAAACAGAGCATACCTTATCGCCAGTGTAGCCGTTTTCTGTTGCAGTAGCAGGCTTTGCATTCACAAGCTTTTCGGTATGAGAGGCAGCTCCGGCAGTGACAAGTTCACCGCACTCGGCGCACTTAGTAGCAGTGGTGCAGTCGCCGTCGTCAGCCTCAACGTGACCGTCGGAAATAATCATGTTCTTAATAATGATTTCCGCAGTAGCTGCATAGTTATCTGTGTCGGCCAAATGAGGCAGGTAGCCAAAGAAGAGGGCATCCAAGCCGGCATAGTTTCCGCGCTCAAAAGCAACATTATCATATCTACCCAGCAGGGCTCCACCACAGTAGAAAGAGACTGTGTCATGGTCGTTCCAAAGGGTGGTCAGAGTGAACTCATCGCCCAGCTTCTTGTTCAGGTCGACGGTATAACTGTTTTCTTCGGTAACAACAGCACCGCCGTTAGCGTAGTTGTTCTTGAAAATTGTCAACTTCAGATTGCCGGCATCATTTGCACGGTAGATGGAGTAACGAATATAATGTTCTACATAAGGGACGTCCTGGCCATTTCCTGTTCTCGGGCCTTCCATAACATTGAAGTAGCCGGAGGACTGGTGCTGGTTGCCGGAATTAGCAACACCGGTGAACACAGGCATGCTGTTAATCTGAATGGTCTGGGTCATATGGGGGTTGGTCATACCAGAAAAGACTTTATACAGATATACCTGATTTGTACCAGATGTAGAATCTGTATCCTTAATGGTAGCAGTGTTACCGTCTGCGCTTACGGTAACGTCATTGCTCAAGGCTGCGCCAGAAAAGCTCTGATATGTGGGGGTCGCTGCAGTTGCAGTCAGGACAGTTGCGGGCACCAGGCCAATGAGCATAATCGCAGCAATCGCCAGTGCTAAAAGTCTTTTTTTCATTTTTGGTTTTCTCCTTTCATATTTGAGCCCGGTTGGGGCAAACATTTTCGAACTTACGCAAGCATAAGTTCCAATTTGAAACCTTGTAATTATGGTCATTTTACAAGCATACAAGTTTCTATGCCATGATATCATGCCCAACAGAAAAAAGCAATCTTTTTTTAACAAAAAATGTATAAATATTTGGGATAATTTTTACAATCGGTCTTTACATTTTAATTGAAAAACAGTAGAATAATCACAGATTTAAGTCTTGGAGGAATTTCTATGAGTGTGAAGCGTATCGGCGTATTGACCAGCGGCGGCGATGCCCCTGGTATGAATGCCTGTGTTCGGGCGGTTGTGAGAACGGCCATGTATCACGGCGTGGAGTGCTACGGCATTCGCCGGGGCTATAACGGACTGATTTCCGGTGATATTATCAAGCTGGATGAGAAAAGCGTAGGCCATACCATCAATCGGGGCGGCACGATTCTCTACACGGCCAGAAGTAAGGAGTTTTTAACCGAGGAAGGTCAGCGCAAGGCGGTGTCCACCTGTAAGTTTTTGGGACTGGACGGCATTGTGGCCATCGGCGGTGACGGTACCTTCCGGGGCGCACGGGCGCTGGCTAAGCACGGAATCAATGTAGTGGCCATCCCTGCCACTATTGACAATGACATTAGCTGTACCAATTACAGCATCGGCTTTGATACTGCCGCCAATACCGCGATTGAATGTATTGACAAGCTGCGCGACACCATGCAGTCCCACGAACGCTGCTCTGTTGTAGAGGTGATGGGCCGCAATGCCGGTTATCTTGCCTTGTATGTTGGTCTGGCGGTAGGCGCTACTGCGGTATTGGTGCCGGAGGAAAAAATCGATTTTGAGCGGGACGTGATTGAAAAGATTCGCCGTGCCCGGCTCAATGGCTTTACCCATTACATGATTGTGGTGGCGGAAGGCGCCGGCTCTGCAGCGGATATCGCAGAAAAAATTAAGGAATCTATTGATTTAGACCCCCGGGTGACGGTGCTTGGCCATATTCAGCGGGGCGGCGTGCCCAGCGGCCGTGACCGGGTCAATGCCACGAAGATGGGCTACCTTGCGGTGGAGCTTTTGATGGAAGGCAAAACCAATCGGGTAATCTGCACCAACGGCGGCCGGTTTGTGGATGTGGATATTGACGAGGGCCTTGCCATGACCCGCAGTATTCAGAATATGGAAGTGGCTGTGCTGGCAGCTATGACAGGTATTTAATTACATAAGAAAAGGTCTGCCTTACTCTACGGTAACGGCAGACCTTTTATGCTCTTGGATGACATTTTGCATAGACAGATTTCAGCTTTTGGTCAATCATCTGAGTATACATTTGGGTGGAAGAAATATCACTATGACCCATCAGTTCTCGCACAGAACCCAAGTCTGCGCCATTTTCCAACAGATGCACTGCAAAGCTGTGACGAAGCGTATGGGGCGTGATTTCTTTTTCGATATGGGCAGTCCCCTGGTAATGCTTGAGAATTTTCCAGAAGCCCTGGCGGCTCATTCGGGTGCCGTTGACATTGACAAAAAGAGCAGGCTCGTCCGGGTCGGAAATCATGCTCTTGCGGATATCTGTCAAATAAGCGCTCAGTGCCTTTAAGGCGGCAGGATACAGCGGAATGGACCGGGATTTTTTCACACCGGCACACTTAATTGTGCCAAGCTCTAAATTCACGTCATCCACATCTAAATCGATCAATTCTGTGACCCGGATGCCGGTGGCATACATCACTTCCAGCATTGCCTTGTCCCGGAAGCCCTTGGCATCCACACAGACCGGCTGGGACAGCAACAGCTCGATTTCCCGACCTGTCAGGATGTTGGGAAGCTTCTTCTCTCCCCTGCTCACCCGAATGTCGGTCACCGGCGTATGCTCCAAAAATCCGGAAGAAACCACATAGCTGTAGAAATTCTTCAAGCTGGCCAAATTTCGGGAGACTGTGGCGCCGGAGCGGCCGTCTTCCTCTAAATGGGACAGATAATTGCTAATATTCAGTTGTGAAGCATCCACAACATCCGTATCCTCTACCCGGTGAAGCCAATCGGCAAACTGCCGAATGTCCCGCAGGTAGGAGGCAATGGTGTTGGAGGATGCTTTTTTTACCTTGGACAGGTATTTTTCATAAGCGCCAATCAAGTCCAACATGAATAAGCTTACCTTCCCTTACATATCTATCAGCATCGCCAAATACGGCGAGATGAAATAAAAATTTACAATACTTACAAGCACAGTAATACCGCAATAAAGGAACACATCCCGTAGTCGAAGTGCCTTCGGTTGGTCCAAATAGCCAATGGCGAAGTGACATAGCAACGGCATTAACAAAATATCGGAAAACTGCAAAAACAGGCAAACCAGCCACGCGCCGGAGCCAAATGCCAGATAACAGCAAAAACTGCAATGCGAAAGCATAAGGGCCTTGCAAAAGCAGACCAAAAGCAAAAGTGCTATCTTGCCCACATATACGGCGGCAAAGGCAAACAGGAAAGGTAAGAATGCACAGGCACACCCACTTACGATCGACACAGGGCTTAATGCAGTCCTGCGCATCAAGGAGTAATAAGTTTCCGGGGCTTGCGCTGCAAGAAAGATGCCCAGTAAACACCCAAACAGAAGAATCCATGCAAGGTGAAAAATATTTGCGTTACGGGCAAAAAAAGTCATTGTTTTGCGAAAACGCTTTTGCATAGGGGTGCACCTCCCGAAAAATTCTGTAAACAAAAGATTGGAGCACAGAAAAAGCGAAAGGTAAAAAAGGGCGTAAAAAAGCGCCGCAAAACACATTGCATAAATACTATACTCCAAAAACGCTTATATTTCAAGCAGTTTTGTCTGTTTTTACGATTTTTGTAAATTATGCCGATTTTTTATGTTAACATCGTTATGTTAACTGACGCAATCAGAGCCCAAGAAACCTTTACCATTTTTGATTATTTTTCCAGATGTAGGGTGGCGGCGTTCTCGGTCACACTAAATATTGTTTTTTGCAAGAGTTCCTGCAAAATACACCCAAGGGGTAAATATTATTTACTAAGCGCAGTTTTTTGTGCAACTTAACGATGCACCTTTATTTTTGTGCTCTTTTTTCGACGCTTTCCTCCACCTGCACCTAAAATAATAACGGTTCCACAGCCCCCAAGCACCACCAGCGCCGTGATTCCCATACCGCTGTACTGACCGCCGAAAAACAGTGCAGTCATGGCAAGCAGCGTTAGATAATAACAAAGTCCCGAAAGCATACACATTTGCAATCTCTGCCGCTGAATTCTGGATACTGCCACCCATGCCCCTGCGACGGTGCTGAGTAATAAGGTGATAATCACACCGTACCCCATCCCCTCCTGTGGGATGTTTTCGCTGTGAATCAGGTATGCGGTTATGGCAGAGCCGACCAGGGTAATCACGATACTGATTAGCAGTCCAATCCCCAGTCCTGCCGGAATGGAGCTGGCTGTGTTTCGTTTCTTTGCTGTCATTTTCCTCTCCCCTTTCGTTACCATGCTATTCCCTCTGGGCATAAAAAAGAACCGGAACAAATGTTCCGGTTCTGTTCAAATTTTCACACAGACATCTGTGCTTTTAGTTTGTCCAGCAAAATCTTTGCATCCTCCAGATTTTTGCCGATTGCGGTGTAATAGAATTTTACCTTCGGTTCTGTTCCCGAGGGGCGGGCAATCACGCTCCCCTGCTGACCCAGGATAAATTCCAATACATTGGATTTCGGAAGTGCTATCTCTGTTTTTACGCCGGTAGCCACGTCGGTGGATACCCTTGCCTGATAGTCCCGAACGGTGGTGACCTTAGCACCGCCAATGGCTTCGGGAATCTGTGCCCGAAGCCCTGCCATTAAATTGGCCGCTTTTTCCATGGCATCGGCGCCGGTCAGCTCCACACTCTGGACGTGTGCCAGATAGTAGCCGTAGGTTTCATACAGTTCATCCAGTGCATCCAGTACAGTTTTTCCTTCAAGCTTTAAGGCCGCCGCCATTTCACACACCAGCATGGAGGCAACCACAGCATCCTTATCCCGGGCGTAGGTACCCTTGAGATATCCGCAGCTTTCTTCAAAGCCAAAGAGGAATTTTTCTTCTTCCCCCCGCTCTTCCAAAGTAAGAATTTCGCCGCCGATATATTTGAAGCCGGTAAGCACAGCCTTCATATCAACGCCGTAACGGGCGGCGATGCGGTCAGCCAGCGGTGAGGATACGATGCTTCTCACCACCTCTGCACCCTCCGGGATGTTGCCGCAAATACTGCGTGCTTTCAAAATATAATCTAAAAGCAGACAGCCCAGTTCATTACCGGAGAGCTTCCGGTAGCCCTTACCGTCGGGCACGGCAATTGCCACCCGGTCGGCATCCGGGTCGGTGCCCAGAATCAGGTCGCAGTCAATGCGGTCAGCTACTTTATAGCTTTCCAGCAACGCCGCATCGGTTTCCGGGTTTGGGTATTCGCAGGTTTTGAAATCGCCGTCCGGCTTTTCCTGACAGGCTACAACGGTAATGTTAACACCCAGCCGGCCCAAAATCTCCCTGACAGGCTCGTTGCCTGTACCGCACAGAGGCGTATACACAAGGTTTAAGCCTGCCTTGGAAATCACCTCCGGATTTACGGCCTCTGCCAGAACGGTTTGGTAGTAGCTTTCCCACAGCTCCTGGCCGATATAGGAAATCAAGCCGTCTTCCATATAGGCAGTGAAGGATTTTGTTTCCGGGATGAAATATTGAATTTTAGAGATTTTATCCGTGACCACGGCCGCCGGTTCGTCGGTCATCTGGCATCCGTCCGGACCGTAGCACTTGACGCCGTTATAGGCACCTGCGTTGTGGCTGGCGGAAATGACAATACCGCAGCCGCAGCTCAATTGCCGGACAGCATAGCTTAGCATGGGAGTGGGTGCTAAGCGGTCATACAGATAGGTGTGAATGCCTGCTTCTGCAAAGGCAACGGCGCAAACCTCCGCAAAAAGCTGGGAATTGTGTCTTGAATCGTAGCCAATAGCGGCTTTTTGCGGCAAATCGGTTTCAGACAGCCACTGGGCCATGCCCTGGGCTGCCCGGCGAACGGTATAACGGTTCAGACGGTTACTGCCTGCACCCATAATTCCCCGCATACCGGCTGTGCCGAACTGAAGGTCACTGCCAAAACGACCCTTCAATTCCTCCTCGTCATTTTTTAGGGCTTCCAATTCCTGCTGGATGGACTTTGGAAGTCCGGCGTTACACCACTGGCGGTAACGGTCCATATAGTTCATATTCATACCTCCATATATTTCAAGAAAAAACAGCTCAAAGATTTTGAGCTGTTTTCTATCTTTGGATTACTCCTCAATTTCCGGGGCAGACTCGTTGTTGCGATTTTCCTGTGCCTCCGTCAGCGCACGGAACTTTACCCGGGTATCTCTCACCTCAGCCAAGGATTGAGCGATGGCTTCCTCGGTACGGCGCAGAGCATCGTCCATATAGTCGTTGCTGGCTTTGCGCAGGTCGGAAATCCGGTTCTGGGTCATTTGATACATTTCTTGACACTGACGCTTGGCTTCCTGATAGATAGCCTCCTGGGCTACCAGCTCCTTGGCCTTTTGCTGTGCCTGACGGACAATCCCCTCTGCCTCTCGGCGGGCCTGGCCAATCAGTTCATTGCGGGATTCCACAATGGTACGGGACTGCTTCAGCTCAGCGGGCAGCTGGGCGATGATTTCATCCAGCATATCCAGAACCTTGTCCCGCTCCAAAATGCATTTGTCTGCACCCAGAGGCAGCGCCCGGGCATCCTGAATCATATCATACAGCGCGCTGATGATATTTTCGATGTGTTGTTCGTTCATTTTTTATTTCCTCCTTGACGTATGGCTATGATACGTTGTTTAAAATCAGGGATAATCTGCTCCGGCAGAAAATCACTTAAATCGACATCATAATTTCCAAGCTCCTTGACGGTGCTGGAGCTTAGATACATATATTGATGTTCTGCTGTCAGAAACATAGTATCCAGTCCGGGGTTGATTTTATGATTAATTAGGGCCATCTGGAACTCATTTTCAAAGTCAGAGCCTGCCCGAAGCCCTTTTAGAATCACGCAGCTTCCTCTGCTTTTTGCATAATCTGCCAAGAGTTCATTGGAGCAGTCCACTTCCACGTTGGGTAAATCTGCAGTGACTCTGCGGATTAAATCCACCCGTTCTTCATGAGAGAACATAGGGTTTTTTCCGGCATTATTCATGACACAGACAATCAGCCTGTCAAAAATATTGGCTCCGCGGCGAATAATGTTCAAATGACCGCTGGTGATAGGGTCAAAACTGCCGGGATAGATTGCAATTTTCATAATGTTACTTCCCTGCCTTAGTCTTTGCGGTAAAGGGTCAGCAGAGTATTTCCGTACTTATAATCCTTCGAGCGGGTGAAGCCGGAAAAATCCCACGGAAGTTCCTTTCCCACAGGGCGTTCCGCAACTATTATACCACCAGATTGCAAAATGTCAATTTCTATGAGCTTTTTTAATGCATTTTCTAGAAAAACTTCTGCATATGGCGGGTCTAAGAAAACAATATCAAAGGTTTCCCTGCAGGTATTCAAGTAAGCCAGGTAATCCGAGCGGATTACTTTTCCGTCGGATTCGGCATGAACCTTCTTTAAATTTTCACGCATCAGTTTGCAGGCATCCTCTCCGGCATCCACGAATACGGCCTGTTTTGCACCGCGGCTCAGAGCTTCTATACCAAGCTGACCGGTGCCGCCGAACAAATCCAAAACCCGGGTTCCGGGAATGTCGAATTGCAGGATACTGAATAAGGCTTCCTTTACCCGGTCGGCGGTGGGTCGGGTTTGCATACCGGCAGGTGTTTTGAGTTGGATGCCCCGGTATTTACCGGAAATAACGCGCATAAACGAATTCTCCTTATTGGAATGAAAGTGATGATATACCGACACGGCCGCATCTGCCGGAAGAATCTGTTGCAATTGGGCAATTTCTGCTTGAGAAATGGCGGAAATGGAGCCAAAAGCTTTCAAAAGTGCCTGTTTACGTTTCGGGCCAACGCCGGGGATTTTATCAAGGGCGGAATACTTCAGCCGCTTACTGCGAAGCGTTCGGTGATAAGTGATGGCAAATCGGTGAGTCTCCTCTTGAATGGAACCGATGAAAGCAAAAAGTGTTTGGTTGCTGTCAATGCTGATTTCCCTGCCCTCAGAGGTTACCAGTGCCCGGGTGCGGTGCTTATTGTCCTTAACCATGCCAAATACAGGGAAATTAAGGTTCAGCTCCTGCAGGACACGCAGAGCCACACCGGCATGGGCAGCGCCACCGTCAATCAACAGTAAATCCGGGGTTTCCGTAAAGCCTTTATCTTCCGCAAGGTAATGCCGGAATCTACGGCGGATCACCTGCTCCATAGAGGCATAATCGTCTTGTACGGTAAGGCCTTGAATTTGAAAGCGTTTATATTCGCTTCGTTTTGCCTTCCCGTCTTCAAAAACCACCATACTGGCTACCGTGTCTGTTCCGGAAATGTTGGAAATATCATAAGACTCGATTCTGCGTGGTGAATGCATTCCAAGCAGCTTACCCAACAGTGACAAGGTGGCAGAACGTTTTTCTTCCTTTCCTGTGACACGTTTTGCCTCTTCCAGGGCATTCTTATTGGCAAGCTCTACCAAGCGAAGATTATCTCCACGCTGGGGCACGGAAAAACGTGTGTTTTTTCCAAACTGATGGGCAAGAAGCTCTGAAAACAGTTGCCCATCCTCCATGGCAAAGGGTAAAAGCACGCGCTTTGGAGCAATGCCGCGGCTTAAATAATACTGCTTCAGCAGACTGGATACTGCATCTTTTGGGTCTTCGGGAATGGGGAAAATCTCATAATCCTTATCCAGTAAATTTCCACCGGAAAAATGGAGTACCGACAAACAGGCCTTGGTTTGACTGCAACCGTAGCCCACCACATCCGTATCCGCAAGAGAGCCGGCAGTGACCAATTGCTTTTGTCCAAGGGCCTCCACTGCCCGCAAACGGTCTCGCAGAGCACTTGCCTGTTCAAAGTCCAGCGCCTCTGCTGCCTGAAGCATTTGCTTTTTTATGTCAGCGGCCACCTCTTTGTAATGGCCGCTTAAAAGCTGTTTGGCCTGTTCCATGCGCTGTCGGTATTCAGATGCAGGCATACTGCTCTGACACCAGCCGGCGCACTGATTCATGTGGAAGTTTAAGCAAGGTCTGTCCTTGCCGATGTCTCTGGGAAACTGCTTATGGCAGTTTGGCAGTTTTAATGTGGTGCGGATGGCTTCCATCACATTGTTGGTAATATTTCTTGTTCCGTAGGGTCCGAAATATTCTCCGCCGTCGTCAGAAAGCTTGCTGACCATGGTAATAGTGGGATAAGGATCTTTCATGTTTAAGCGAAGATAGGGATACCCCTTGTCATCCTTCAAAAGGATATTATATTTGGGAAGATACCGCTTAATCAGGGAACATTCCAGCACCAGGGCTTCAAATTCCGAGGCGGCCACAATGACATCAAAACGGTCAATCTTGCTAACCATCATTCTGGTCTTGGGGCTGTGAGAGGCCGTATCCTGAAAATACTGACTTACCCGATTTTTCAGTTTTTTAGCCTTCCCCACATAAATTACCCGGTCAGATTGATCCCGCATGATATACACACCGGGGGCAAGGGGCAGTGACAGGGCCTTGTCCTTTAATTCTTCAAAAGTCATAGTCTCACCAAAATTTTCGCCTCAATGCTGGGTAGTCTCCGGCATTGAGGCGGCAAATACATCATATCAAAAAGCGTCCCGCCGGAGCAATTCCTCCAAGGCGTTTACTGCCGCTTCTGCATCTGGGCCGTCAGCGGACAATGTAACAGTTGCACCGGTGATGACCCCAAGGGACATGATGCCGAGCAAACTCTTGGCATTCATTTTGCGGTTTTCAGACTCCAGATAAACGGAGCTGACAAACTCATTTGCCTTTTGGACAAAGTATGTAGCTTGACGGTTATGCAGTCCGGATTCGCATTTTACTACGATTTCCTTCTCAATCACATGACTCACTCCTTGTGGATTCCGGAAAAAACCCGGAATCATTGTAAATACTATGATAGCAAATTATACAGAAAAGTCAACCTGTTTTCCGGTGATACACACAAATCCGCATTTATTTGCCTAAATTCTGCCGGAAATCAACGAAATTCTGCAATAGTCACACCGTCTTCCCCTTCTCCGTAGATTCCCAAACGGAAGGACTTGACATGCTTGTCCTTTTTCAGCTCCTGGTGGACCGCCGCCCGAAGGACACCGGTGCCCTTGCCGTGAATTATCCGGACATTGGGGAGATTGGAACGCATGGCTTCATCCATATATCGCTGCAGCACACAAATTGCTTCTACTGCATCCATTCCTCGCAAATCCACTTCTGACGGCATGGCAGACGTTTTCATCTCCCGGCCGGAATGGGCAGGACGGCCCTTGGTCTGATAGGGGTTCTCATTTTCCAGTAAATAGACCTCATCGGGCTTCACAGTCAGCTTCATGATGCCTGCCTGCAGATCATAAGTGCCGTCTTTGTTTATGGAAATAACGGTGGCTTTTGTACCCAGCTTTAGCAGCTCCACCGTATCTCCTACCAAAACAGCCCGCTTTGGCTTGGGCCGCGGAGCGGCAGTCTGTCCGGCGCGGAGCTTTCCTTCTGCCTCGTTCAGCGACTTGCGAAGCTCTGTTTGACGCTGATTGATACCGGTGGTATCTGCACCCTCAGTCAGCTGTTTGCGCAGAGCCTTCAGCTCCTCAGATGCCTTATTTGCCGCGTATCTGGCATCGTCGATGATTTGCTGGGCTTCCCGACGGGCGATTTCCATGGCCTTGTCCTTTTCCTTTTGGAGCTGAAGGCTGTATGCCTCGCTTTGACGGCGGATATTTTCCGTTTCCCGTTTCAGCCGCTCTGCCTCCATCCGGGCGGATTCCATTTGCTGGCGTTGCTGTTCCAGCTGGGAAAGCACATCTTCAAAATCCTTGTCACTTTTTCCTACCAAATCACCGGCTTCCTTCAAAATTTCTTCCGAAAGGCCCAATTTTCTGGAAATGGCAAAGGCATTGGATTTTCCGGGAATCCCAATCAAAAGCTTATAGGTAGGCTGGAGGGTTTCCACATTAAACTCACAGGATGCATTGATAACACCGGCTGTGCGCATAGCGTAAAGTTTTAACTCTGCATAGTGGGTGGTTGCCACCACACGACTGCCCATTTTTCGGCAAAATTCAATCAATGCAATGGCTAGCGCTGCGCCTTCTGCCGGGTCAGTACCTGCACCCAGCTCATCAAACAGCACCAGGGTGCGGCCGTCACATTCCGATACCACATCCACAATGGTTCGCATATGGCTGGAGAAGGTGGAAAGGCTCTGGGCGATAGACTGCTCGTCGCCGATATCTGCAAGAATGGCATCAAAAGTAGACACGGTGCTTCCGTCCCCTGCCGGAATATGCAGGCCGCACTCTGCCATTAAAGTCAACAGACCAATGGTTTTTAGCGTTACTGTTTTGCCACCGGTGTTCGGCCCGGTGATAATCATGGAGTCAAATTCCTTACCTAAATGCAGAGAAATAGGCACTACTGTTTTCGGGTCAATGAGTGGATGCCGGGCATTTCTCAACTCTACCCTGCCCCGGTCATTCATAATAGGTGCCCATGCCCGCATCCGGTAGGCAAGCCGTGCCTTGGCAAAAATAACATCCAAACGAATCAGCAGCTGCACATCCAAATTGATGGCCTCCCCATAGGCCGCGGCCTCGGAGGACAGCTCTGACAGGATTCGCTCAATTTCCTTCTTTTCTTTAATTTCCAGTTCCCGAAGGGCGTTATTGGCATTGACCGCAGACATAGGTTCAACGAAATAGGTAGAACCGGTGGCGGATACATCGTGAACCAGTCCCGGAACATCCCCTTTATGCTCACTCTTTACCGGAACCACATACCGCCCCTGGCGAATGGTGATGATGGGCTCTCTGAGATACTTGGTATAAGCAGGAGACGAAATGATTTTTTGCAGACCGTCCCGAATCTTAGCAGATTGAATTCGCATATGCCTGCGAATATCCGAAAGCTCCGGGCTGGCATTATCGGCAATTTCCTCCTCGGATAAAATGGCGCCAAAAATTCGGTCTTCCAGATATTTATTCGGTGTCAGCGCAGAAAATAAGGGATTTAGTACGGTTTCCGGCTCGTCGTCTGAAATGTATGCCTTTATATTTCTGGCACAGCGAAGAACCCCGGCAATGTGCAAAAGCTCCGAAGGTTGTAGTGTGCCGCCCCGGTCAGCGCGTTCCAGAGAAGCAGACACATCGGTCACATCCCCAAATACGGGGTTTCCCTTACGGGTACACAATTCGCTGGCGGCAGTGGTTTCCTCCAAAAGTGAGCGCACATCCTCCAGGTCCGAGGTTGGCCTAAGCTGTAAGCAGGCAGATTTTCCTTCCGCGCTTCCTGCACATTGGGAAAGAAGGGTCAAAACCTGGTCCAATTCCAGCTTTAGAATGGATTTTTCGTATAATTCAGACATGGTTAACTCCTAAATAAGTAGGGATTTGTAAAAATCAAGGGTGGAAAAACCCCGCTCCAATTGGGTGGTCAAATACGCCTCTGTAATCTGGGACAGCTGGGTCATATTTTCCTCCCCTAAGGTAAAGGCAAACAGCTTTTTCGGGTCGCACATGGAAATATATCGCATGGCCTGTAACGTTCCCAAAGATACAGGCATCCGAATCCCACCGGAATCCAAGCCACGGCAATGGCTGCATTCTAACCGGCCTTCCGTAAGGTCAAAACGGTCAGGTTGAGAAGCGCCGCATACATGACAGCTCCCCAAATCCGGCATATAGCCGGCAATGCAGGAGGCTCTCAGCTCAAAGACTGCCTTGATTTTATGCTGGGTATGGATTTCTCCTGTAAGGGCATACAGACAGTTCAGCAGCAGACTTAAAAGCTCCGGGTTAGGAAGGTCCTCTTGGGAAAGAAGGTCTGCCGCCTGGGCAAAGTAAGAACCCAGCGACAGCTTCGTTAAATCCTTGCGCAGTCCTTGAAACAGCTCTACGGAGGATGCCTCATTGACAGTATAGTGTCCGCCGTATTCAAACAAGGTATAATCACTGTAAGCCAAAAGCTGGCAGGAGGCAATCAGCGGACTGTTTTTCCGTCGCAGCCCCCGTGCCTTGACTGTGATTTTTCCGTTATGTGGGGTCAGCAGGGTCAGCAGAGCGTCCCGGTCATTGTAATCCGTAACCCGCAGAACCAGCGCCCGTGTCTTCAGATACATGGACAGCCTCCGATTTCAGCGCCCGGGCATACATCAAATAGGCCTCCGGTGCGCCGGTTTCCAAAAAGAATTGCCAATAATCCCTTGCGTTCATCATTCATCCCTCCATCACTAGGATTTGCTGATAAAGGGCGCTTTACGCAAGGAAATTATTCTCTGTAACCAAAATTGCGGACAAGAAAATCGCTGTCACGCCAATTTTCCTTCACCTTTACCCAGGTGGTCAAAAATACCTTCGTGCCCATAAACTTTTCACAGTCATTCCGGGCCATCGTTGAAATTTTCTTCAGCATAGCTCCTTGCTTACCGATAATAATGCCCTTATGGCTGGCCTTTTCGCAGAAAATAGTGGCATCAATGTCAATGATACCGCTGTCACGTTCCGAAAATTTTGTGATTTCCACCGCTGTGCCGTGGGGGATTTCCCGGTCCAGACACCACAGCAGCTTTTCCCGGATGATTTCCGCCATGACCTGCCGCTCGGGCTGGTCTGTGGTAAGGTCCTCCGGGAACAGGAACGGGCCGTCTACGGCATACTTTTCACAAAGGTGCAGTAAGTCCTCCACCCCGTCCCCGGTTTTTGCGGAGATGGGGATGATAGCATCAAACTGCGCCGCTTGAGAGTAAAGCGCTATGACCTCCAACAGACTGTCCTTTTCCACAGTGTCGATTTTATTGATAGCCAGAACAATGTTTTTGCTTTTTAACTGCTCCAGAAGGGCCTGCTCCTGGGGGCCGACGGAGGCAATGGGCTCTACCACCAGTACGGTTAAATCCACATCCGCAATGGAATCCCGGGTCACACCTACCATGTAATCTCCCAGCTTTGTCCTGGGTTTATGAAAGCCGGGGGTGTCAACAAATATGAACTGGGCGTTTCCTCTGGTGAGGATTCCGCAAATGCGGTTTCTGGTTGTCTGGGGCTTGTTGGAGACAATGGCGATTTTCTCCCCTACCAAATAATTGGTTAAGGTGGATTTGCCCACATTGGGCCGGCCGGCAATGGTAATCATAGCGGTTTTTGTATTCATAGAACTTCTCTCCTGTATTACTCCCGGCACATACCCCGGATGGTTTTTGCAATGGCTTCTTCCCGGCTTCGCATTTGCTGTTTTTGAACGCCCTCGTCCAAATGGTCATAACCAAGCAGGTGCAAAACGGAATGAACGGTCAAATATCCGATTTCCCGTCGGGCAGTATGTCCGAATTCCTTTGCCTGGGCCTTTGCACGCTCCAGGCTGATACACATATCCCCCAGAGGGCACAGGCCGGACTCTTCATCCAAATATTCCTGCCAATCCGTCG
This sequence comes from Faecousia sp., assembly GCA_045577715.1. Classification (GTDB taxonomy): domain Bacteria; phylum Bacillota; class Clostridia; order Oscillospirales; family Oscillospiraceae; genus Faecousia. Next base: position 29,968 of record JAZNIX010000006.1, on the reverse strand, counting down.
GCGGATTCCCCGGCTCCAATTGGAACATGGGGAAGCTGAGCACATCCGTGGGTCGGTCAATCTCCCGGCTGGCAAGATTGACGGCATGAATTCCCTTGTCATTGGTCACCAAGACGTTTATTTCACAGCAGGTTTTGATTCCCTCCTGCTCCAGAACAGCGTGAATACACTGGCGAATAAAGGAGGATATGAGAATTTGCCGGGGGGTAAAAAAATCATAGGAAATGTTGATTTTATGATTCATGATTTCTCTTCCTTTGGTACTGTCTGTTGGTATTTTGATTGGGCTTTTTGATATCTCTTTTCTTTTCTGCCTGTTCGTAGGCGTTAATAATTTTCTGCACCAATGCATGACGCACCACATCAGCGGCAGTTAGGCGGCAAATGGCAATATCTGTCACATCCTCCAACACCCGAAGGGCATCCTTCAAACCGGAAACCTTGTCCTCCGGCAAATCAATTTGCGTCACGTCACCGGTAATTACGATTTTTGAGCCAAAGCCCAACCGGGTCAAAAACATCTTCATCTGCTCCCGGGTGGTATTCTGGGCTTCATCCAGAATGATAAAGCTGTCATCTAAGGTGCGTCCGCGCATATAGGCAAGAGGCGCTACCTCAATACATCCCCGTTCCTGATATTTCTGAAAGGTTTCCGCACCTAACATATCGTAAAGGGCATCATACAGAGGCCGCAGGTAGGGGTCAACCTTGTTCTGCAAATCACCGGGCAGAAAACCAAGCCGCTCCCCAGCCTCGACGGCAGGTCTGGTTAAAATAATCCTGTTTACGGTACGTTCCCGGAAAGCGGCCACAGCCGCAGCCACGGCCAGATAGGTTTTACCTGTACCGGCAGGCCCTACACCGATGGTCACGGTATTGTTTTGGATGGCCCTCATATAAGTCTGCTGGCCTACGGTTTTGGCCTTGATGGGCTTTCCTTTGGCGGTAATGCAGACCACGTCCTTTGCCATTTTGGAAACCAGCTCCTCATTGCCCTCCTGTACCAGTGTCATTAAATAGCGAACCCGCTGTTCGTCAATGACCTCTCCCTTGGAAGCCAATGAAAGCAATGCCTCCAGGGTTCTGACTGCCTTATCCACCGGTTCCGGTTCTCCCGTGACCTTCAGCTCCGTTCCCCGATTAACAATGCTGACATCAAGAGCCTGTTCAATGCGTTTTATGTTTTCGTCAAAGGAACCGAATACTGCAATCAGGTCTTCTACCCGTTCTGCATTAACGCTACGTTCTGTCATGTTTCCCATGGGGTGTAATAATCTCCTCTTCCTGTACTCTGCCAATCATTTCCCGACAGGCGTATGTTCCGTATAGCCGATAGCTGTCCCCGTCTGCCTGAGCTTCCACAGAGGCAGAAAGGATTTCACCGGCAATCATGGATTTTCTTAAATGCTCCTGGGCATAGGCGGAAAGCCGCTTTGAAAGCACATCCTCCTCCAGCTGGGTGTCTATACAGTCATAAATGACCCAGGTTTCAGTGACGATACCGATAGGAAGCTGAAAACCGCCCGGTAAAGTCAAAAAATTCTCCACATACATTTTATCACAAGTAGTATCTAAAATTCCACTACTTTTCGATAAATTTATTCGCTTTTTTCCGACAATGATGCTGTATTTTGTTACCGTCTTGGTTTGCACTGTTCTTTTTTTACAGGAAGACAGGCAGACGACCGACAAATTTCGCTGCGTTCTGGCATAAACCTCCCCATCAGCTTGGGTAGCCCGGATGGTGAGTCCGCAGTCGGTATATCCGGAAATCAGCGTCTGTCCGGCTTTTACGGCCTGTCCGGGCTTGCAAACAAGATTTCCCTTGGTTGCGGTACAGGATAGAATTACGCCGTCACAGTCAGCCACAATACTGCTGACACCGGTTTTCACAGGGCTTGAAACCACTTCCTGCCGTTCCCGGACAGTAATGGTTGCCACACAGCCGTCGGTATTGACACCTGCCCACTGTAATTGGGGCAAAGCCTCCAAAAGTCCGTTTTTCATTTTCTCACTGCGAACCTCTCTACGGGAGGCACCAAAGCAAATTCCACTTTCGGCGGCTTTTTCCAAAATCAGGTTGGTAGGCAGAAGTACATTTCCCTCAACCTGGATAAAAAAGATTCTGGTGGGAACAAAACAGGCAAACATCAGTAAGCACATTAAGCCGATTAGAAGTACCGGCCTTTTTAGAAGGCCTTTCAAATCCCAATAGATTCCCTGTTTCCCCTGTATATGAAATCTATCGCCCCGTCGTTTTAGTATGTGGCGAAGCTTCTTTACATTTTGTCTGCCCACACGGAAATGAATGGTAAACTCATCCTTGGCTTCTGTGTGGAACAGAGGAATTCCAGCTTGGTTGATTGCAGTCAAAGCTGCCGGAACATCTGCACTGACCAGCTCCCCAACAACCATGCCCCCAAGGGAACGCCAAAAATCCATTAAGAGCACCCCCTGACGATTTGCACGCAGTCAATTCTGCCGGAAATAATCAGTTGTCCCTTTATCATACGTGTCAGCACAAGACCTGAACCGCAAATACAAATCTGACCAAATTTTACCCTCACACGAATTTGTTCCGGGCCATAGGCCGACACGCCGCAGTGGTGCTCGATGAGCACTCTACGCTCTCCGGCAATCTCCACCAACGGGACACCGGGCAACGGTTCATCGGTCATGTCCGCAGCGCCGGAAAGACGGTCCAGAAAATTCCCTTTCCCCATATCACATAACCTCCTTTTTGAAAATGTATGCACTTTTGGGGATGTTCTTGCCTTGAAATGCATAGATTCTTCCGAGGTGAAATAACATGCGTTATAAAATTTGGACAAGTATTGCCGGAGCAGTTGGTTTGTTACTTTTGATTCTCGACAGCAAAACGGCAGTGTTTGGTGCCCGGGAGGCCTTATCGCTTTGTTTGCTAACGGTGATTCCTACCCTATTCCCCTTTTTCTTATGTTCTATTCTTCTGACATCCGGGTTGGGCGGAGTAAGATTGTCTGTTCTGAGACCACTCGGAAGATTCTTGAGGATTCCAAGGGGCAGTGAACATATGTTCCTTGTTGGGGCCTTGGGAGGCTATCCCACCGGCGCGCAGTCTGTGACCGATGGATATTGCAACGGACAGCTGAGCAAACAGGAGGCCCGGCGGATGCTTGGTTTTTGCAGCAATGCCGGTCCGTCTTTTCTCTTTGGGATTGCAGGCCTATGCTTTACGTCGCCGGTATGCCCTTGGCTTTTATGGCTGATACATCTGGTATCTGCGTTGCTGACCGGATTTATATTACCCGGTGGCAGTCAAAATACATGTAGGTTTTCCGGAGGAACTACTGTCACACTGCCGGAGGCGCTGAAAAGAAGTCTTCGCATTACAGCACAGGTATGCGGATGGATTATCATTTTCCGGGTTGTGCTTGCGTTTTTACAGCGTTGGTTTTTGTGGATGCTTGCACCCCAGGACCAGATTTTTCTTCACGGTGTTTTGGAGCTGACCATTGGCTGTTTTTCTCTGACGCAACTACAGTGTGAGGGGCTTCGGTTCATTCTGTGTGCCGGATTTTTAGCATTTGGCGGACTGTGCGTTACGATGCAGACCCTCTCTGTTACAGCGCCTATCGGGTTGGGTATGTATCTTCCCGGAAAGTTTTTGCAAACACTGATAAGCTTGTTTCTTGCAGGATTTATACAGGAGTTTGTATTTTCCGGTGAGTTACAATTTTATCCAGGACTCTCGTTTTACCTGATTTTGCCTATTATTGGAGGGGTTTTTCTGTTTTTTCTATATAAACGGGAAAAAAGTAGTAGCATTTGGAAGCTAAATCGTGTATAATCCCAATATATAAAGTTGGGAGGCATGCGTATGCTCTTCAGAAAACGAATTGAGAAATCCTGTTCCTACTGTGCCCATGCGGCAAATATTGACGACGGTTTGGTGCTTTGCACCAAGCGGGGCGTTATTTCTGTGGACGGCAAGTGCAGAAAGTTTACATACGCACCTTGTAAGCGGATTCCGAAAAAGCCGAAGGCTATGGATTTTCATAAATACGACGAAGAAGACTATTCCTTATAACGAAATGCCGGAAAGCAGAATGCTTTCCGGCATTTTAGATTGTATTACTGAATCATTGTAAGAAATTCATCCTCGGTCAGAACGGGAATTCCCAGTTCTCTGGCCTTCCGTTCCTTAGAACCGGCATTTTCGCCGACGATAACATAGCTTGTCTTTTTGGAAACAGAGCCTGCCGCCTTACCGCCGAACAGCTCAATTTTTTCCGTGGCTTCCTCCCGGGTAAATCGGCTTAAAGCACCGGTCAGCACAAAGGTCATACCTGCAAAACGGGCGTCAGTAACTACCCGTTTACTTTCAAAATTCACCCCTGCCTGCCGTAATTTCTCAATCATGTGTTGGGATTGGGGCTGTGAAAACCAGTCGAATATATTTTGGGCGGTGATTTCTCCCACATCCGCAACCTGGGTCAATTCCTCCACACTGGCCTGTGCTAATGCATCCAGCGAGCCAAATTGTGCAGCCAAAACCTTTCCGGTCTTTGCCCCCACCTGCCGGATTCCCAGGGCGTAAATCAAGCGGCTTACATCTGCGGATTTACTGGCTTCAATGGCATCAAGGAGCTTTTTCGCTGCGGTGTCCCCTTTTTGCCACAGGCTTTTCATTTGCTCCAGCGTCAAATAATAGATGTCTGCCGGAGAGTGAATCAGATTATTTTCAATCAACGCTTCTACAATGGATAGTCCCAGACCTTCTATATCCATGGCATCCCGACTGACAAAGTGGGCAATATTCCTTCCCAATTGGGCAGGACACTCTGCTCCGGTACAGCGCAGAAATGCGCCGCCCTCATCTTTTACGGCAGCAGCACCGCAGGCAGGGCAAACGGTGGGGATGCGGTAAGGTACTGTTCCTTCCGGTCGCTGGGAGGGAACAATTTCCAAAATCTCTGGTATAATTTCTCCGGCTTTGCGAATCAAAACCGTATCCCCGATGCGGATATCCCGTTCGGAAATGAAATCCTGATTATGAAGAGTGGCATTGGTTACTGTTGTTCCGGCCAGCCGGACAGGCTTAACCACCGCTTTTGGCGTAAGAACACCGGTTCTTCCCACCTGCACGACGATATCCTCCACCACAGTGGGTTTGATTTCCGGAGGATATTTATAGGCTACCGCCCAGCGTGGGCATTTTGCGGTTGCACCCAGCTTTTGCCGCTGGGTTAAATCATTGACCTTAATCACCGCACCGTCAATATCACAGCTGAGCTGTTCCCTGTTTTTGTTGATGGCCATAACATGGCGAATAATTTCTTCCTTGGTATGCAGAAGTGTAAAGGGGATGACCTTAAACCGCAGATGCTGCAGATATGCAAGGCTTTCCGCGTGGCTGTCAAATTCCACACCCTCTGCCAATTGGATGTTAAAAATAAAAATATCCAGGCCTCGCTTGGCGGTAATCTTTGAGTCCAATTGCCGCAACGAGCCGGCCGCAGCATTTCGGGGATTGGCAAATAAGGTCTTTCCCTCGGCCTCCTGCCGGGCGTTTAGTGCCTCAAAGCTTCTCTTGGGCATGAACACCTCGCCCCGGACAATCAGCCGCTCAGGCGCGCCCGTAAGCTCCATGGGGATGGAGCGGATTGTCTTTAAGTTCTCCGTCACATCCTCGCCGGTCACGCCGTCCCCCCGGGTAGCGCCTCGCACAAAGCGGCCATTTTCGTACTCTAAGGCCACTGAAAGACCGTCAATCTTCGGCTCTACGGAAAATGCGGTGTGGGGCTCGGATTCCAGAATTTTTTCCACAAAATCCGACAATTCCTCTGGGGAGAACACGTCCTGCAGGCTCATCAGCGGCACACTATGGGTATATTTTTCAAATTTACTCAGTGCCGCGCCCCCTACCCTCTGGGTGGGGGAATCCGGTGAAATATACTGGGGATTGGCATTTTCCAATTCCTCCAACTCCCGTAGCAGGCGGTCATATTCAAAATCCTGCATTTTGGGGTCATCCAGTACATAATACCGGTAATTGGCCTCTGTCAAGATATCTGTCAATTCCTGGATTCTCTCTTTGGTGTCCATAGTCATCCTCCGGTTTGAAAGAAAGTGTCGGGCACCTGTCCGACGATGATGGTTTCCGCAACCACAACCTGGCTGGAAACAGTAAAGCTTTCGGTTCTGCCCAGAACCAAAATGGAGACATCCACGCTGATGTCCATGGTGAGCTGCTGTAAGGTCTGATTGATGCCGGCCTCGGAAAAAGAGCTGGAAAAGGCGGCATCGGAATTGCGGATGGAGATAATATTCACAGGGATTAGCGGCCCTCTGCCGGAAAAGAATTCCGACAGAAACAGGCTGCCAAGGGGAATCCCGATATCACTGGTGTCCAGTGCAAGAATATCATCGTTTATGATATTCAAAATATCGGTTTTCAGTCTGTTCACTTCGCTCATATTGGTTTTCAGAGCGGTGATTCTTCCGTTTAGGTCCTTCTCAAAGTAAACGATTCGGTCATATTGCACATTCCCTGTTTCAATTTGATTGTCGATGGCATCGTTAATCAGGTCGGAAGTGGAATTTCTAACCTGCGTTTCTGCCAGGGAGCGAATGGTTTCATGATAACGACTGCGAAAGAACAGCAAAAGCAGTGCAAACAGGATACATAAAATGGCGATGAAGCGAAGCAAGCGCCGAAATCCTCTTACCATAGCATCACCTCTGGAAAGTCTATGGTAAGCGTTCGGAAATCATGACAGCTTTTTCATGTGGGACGAGGCGGTCTTTGCCATCAGCTTTTTGGTTCCGATTTCATCAAAGGCAATTTCCAGCAATGCATCGCCGCCCATTTTGACGACCGTAAGTACCATTCCTCTGCCAAAAGCGGTATGCTGTACCATATCCCCCTTGTTCAGCTCCAGATAGGAGCTCTTCTCTACACCGGAGGGAACGTTTGAGAAAGCGGTCTGCTTTGGTGCGGTACGGTAGCTGGGAGAAATTCCTCCCTGTCCGTAGCCGGAATCACCGTAGCTCATAAAGCGCTGTGGCGTTTGATAACCACCCAATCTGCGGATGTTTTCCTCCGGTAATTCCCGCAAAAAACGAGACTGCATGGCCGCGGCAGTTCTGCCGTAGAGCATCCGCTGACGGGCATGGCTGATGGTCAGGGTTTGCTTTGCCCGGGTAATGGCTACATAGCAAAGCCGCCGCTCCTCCTCCATCTCCTCCCGATCGCCAATGGCTCGCATACCGGGAAACAGGCCGTCTTCCAAGCCAACCAGAAAAACATGGGGGAATTCCAAGCCCTTGGAGGCGTGCATGGTCATCATGACGATGGCATCGTCACCTTCGTTGTAATTTTCGATATCCGTATACAGGGCGATTTCCTCTAAGAAGCCGGAAAGGGTCGGCTCAGTTTGGTTTTCCATATAAGCAAGAATACTGGATTTTAATTCCCGCACGTTTTCCAAACGGGTCTTATTTTCCTCCGTATCCTTGGCTTGCAGCATATCCACATAGCCGGTACGGAGCATCAGCTCCTCATAAAAATCCGGGAGGGGCATTCCGTCTTCCAACAGCCTGGCAAGGGATTCAATCATTGCGCTGAACTGCAAAAATTTTCCAGCCGGCTTTTCCAGCGGCCCGTAGGAATTGGGGTCACTGATAACAGCGTAAAGGGGCAACTGTTCGGCGGTTGCCAGGCGCTCGGCTGTTTCCACGGATTTTGGGCCTAAACCTCTTGGGGGATTATTAATAATCCGCTTTAAGCGCAAGTCATCGGCCCGGTTGTTGATAACCCACAGATATGCCAGCATATCCTTCACCTCCGCCCGGTCAAAGAACCGGGTACCGCCGATAATACGGTAAGGAATTCCATTGCGTTTCATGGCATATTCCATGGCGTTGGACTGGGCGTTTGTCCGGTACAAAATGGCAAAATCACGAAAATCTTTCCCTTTGGAGCGTTTTATGATTTCGCCAGTCACAAAATTGGCTTCACCGCTCTCGTCAGACGCTTCATAGACTGTGACCGGGTCGCCTGTACCGTTGGATGTCCACAAATGCTTGCCTTTTCTTCCCAGATTGTGAGCAATCACAGAATTGGCGGCATTCAATATAGACTGAGTGGAGCGGTAATTTTGTTCCAGACGAATGGTACGGGAGAATCGGTATTGCTTTTCGAAATTTAAGATATTTTCCACCGTCGCGCCCCGAAAACGGTAAATGCTCTGGTCATCGTCACCCACCACGCAGATATTTTCGTAGCCGCCGGCAAGCAAACCGGTCAGTAGATACTGCAAATGGTTGGTATCCTGATACTCGTCTACTAAAACATAGCGGAACTTTCGTTGGTAATGGGTGCGGATATCCTCATGCTCCTGCAAGAGCCGCACAGTGAGTAAAATAATATCGTCAAAATCCAGAGCGTTGTTTTCCTTCAGTTTGGCTTGATAACGCCCATAGGCCTTGGCGATGGGAAGCATTTTCAGCTCGCCCATATTTTCTGCCCGGTCCAACAATTCTTCAGGACTGACCATCCGGTCCTTTTCCCGGCTAATTAAATTTAGAACATATCGGGGCGGAAAGGATTTTTCGTCTAAGTCCATTTCCTTCAGAACGTCCTTCATCACCCGTTCAGAATCTGCAGAATCGTAGATAGTAAAGCGCCCGGTGTATCCCAGCCGTTCAATGTGCCGACGCAGAATCCGACAGCAGGCGGAGTGAAAGGTCATGGCCCAAACATCCCCGGCATCTGGTCCGAGCTGATTCATCAGCCGGTTTTTCAGCTCATTGGCGGCCTTATTGGTAAAGGTAATGGCAAGGATGCTCCAGGGTGCAGCCGGCTCTACGGCGCACAGAAACTGGGCTCTGCGCCGGTCGTTTTCCGACATGGATTCTGTGAAAGACTCCAGGAACAGCACATCTTCTTCGCTAATATCTTGGCCGATTTCGTTGCTGTCACTGCCCCGGCCAAAGCGCAGAATGTTGGCAATCCGGTGAATCAGTACGGTGGTTTTTCCGCTGCCTGCCCCGGCCAGGAGCAGCAGAGGGCCTTCCGTGGCCAAAACAGCCTGGCGTTGCATATCGTTTAATTCCTGAAACTGTTGGGAAATATACCGCTTTCTGGCATTTATAAAGCGAATTTCTAACTGTTGTGTCATAAGCGCACCTATCTTTATTTAATAGTCATATTATATCGCATTTTGCCGAAAAGGTAAATAGAAAAATGCCAAAATCCTTACCGCAAAAATTCCTTTAGGGACTGAAGCGCTTTCTTTTCGATACGGGATACCTGCACCTGACTGACAAGCAGTACCTTTGACACCCGGTCCTGGGTTAAGCCGTGAAAATACCGTAGCTTTATCACCAGGGCTTCCCGCTCCGGCAATTTATCAACTGCCTGCCGCAGGGAAATCCGTTCTACGAGGTTTTCCTCGGATTCTGTATCCGTCAGCACATTTTCCAGGCAGAAGCCGTCTTCCCCGGTTTCCCGCTGGATGGATTCCGTCGCAGCTGTGGCCGTTTCTGCCATGGCAATTTCTTCGATGGAAAAGCCGGTTTGCTGAGAAATTTCCTGCACGGTCGGTTCCCGGCCCAAGGCTTGTGTCAGACGGTTTCGGGCTGTTTTGATGGTAACTGCCTGCTCTTTTATGGTTCTGGACACCTTAATTGCGCCGTCATCCCGCAGAAAGCGGCGAATCTCCCCGGCAATTTTCGGCACGGCATAGGTTGAAAACTGGGTGCCGTACGCTAAATCAAAGCCTTCCACCGCCTTCAAAAAGCCAAGACAGCCAAGCTGATATAAGTCCTCGCTGTCCGTTCCCCGGCCAATAAAGCGCTTTGCAACAGACCAAATGAGTCCTGCGTTTTCCGATATCAAATGCTCCGCCGCGGCCTTGTCCCCGGCTTGGGCACAGCGGATTAAATCCTCGATTCTGCTCATTTTCGACGCTGGAGCCTGCGGCGCATATGTACCGTAGTCCCCTTCCCCGGCTGGGATGTCAGCTCAAAGGAGGTCATAAAGCTTTCCATAATGGTAAAGCCCATACCGCTTCGGTCTGCTCCGCCGGTGGTATACATGGGCCGCCTTGCCTGCTCCACATCAGAGATGCCCACACCCCGGTCTTTCACAACGATATCCAGGGTGTTGTCCTTGAGAATCCGGCACCGCAGGGTAATGATTCCCAGCTCTGCAGGGTACGCATGTACGATGCAATTGGTCACGGCCTCGGATACTGCTGTGCGGATATCCCCCAACTCCTCCAGGGTTGGGTCCATTTGGGCCGCAAAGCAGGCAACTGCAGACCGGGCAAATGCCTCGTTGCAGGATTTGCTGGGAAACTCCAAAATCATAAAGTTATCGAATTTCATGAAACTGCCTCCTTAATTTCCACAATTTTATCAATTCCCGATGCCCGGAATACCCGCATAGGCTGGGGACAAATTCCGGTGAGAATCAGTTTTCCCTCAATTTGTGTCATGCTCCTTAAGGCATTGATGACCACCGCAATCCCGGACGAATCCACAAAGCTGACCTCCTGAAAATCTAAAATACATACATCCGGTGTGTAGGCTTCAATCTTTCCTGCAATGGCTTGAATATAGGCTCTTGCGCAATGATGGTCTATCTCTCCGGTGAGTGCCACCGTTAAACGTCCGTTCTCCAGAAAACTGGTAAACTGCATAATTTCTCCTCCTTTATTTGATTCAATGACAGTATAAAATGAATCCTGCGGATTTTCCGTCGGAATTGGAAAGACAAAAAAATAACTCCCCTGTGCAAATACATTCTTTGCACAGGAGAGTGAAATATAGGGTTTACAGCTTCTTCAAAGCGGCCTCGCTTTGCTCCAACTGAGAAATCAGGTCGCGGGTTTTCTGGGCTTTTTCCCGTTCTGCATTCACAACCGCTTCCGGGGCACGGGCAAGGAAGCCCTCGTTGGATAGCTTTCCTTCCAAACCTGCAAGGAACTTACGGTTCTTTTCCAATTCCTTGGCGATACGCTCCAACTCCTTTGCCACATCCACAAGCTGACCCATGGGAATATACAGCTTTGCATCTGCGGTGGCGCAGGTTACCATACCGTCCAAATTTTCCGGTTCTTTCTCCAACAGCGTGACTTCATCAGCATACGCAAGTCTCTGAATGAAGCCCTCGCCCTCGGTGAAAATCTGGGGCTTTGCAGTGAGTACATAAAGTGCCGCTTTCTTAGAGGGGGGCACATTCATTTCACTGCGGCGGTTGCGGATTGCCCGGATGGCGTTCATGACAGATTCCATCTGGGCTTCTTCTGCCCGGAAAGCAAGGGTTTCTGTGTATTCCGGCCATTTTGCCACAATCAGCGCCGCCTCGCTATGGGGAAGGCTCTGCCAGATTTCCTCTGTGATAAAGGGCATAAACGGATGCAACAGGCGCAAAATCTGGTCTAGCACATAAACCAGAACCGAAATGGCGGTTTGCTTCCGATTCGCATCTTCAGAATACAGTCTTGCCTTTGTCAGCTCGATATACCAGTCACAGTAGGTATCCCAGATAAAGTCATAGATTTTCTGAACGGCAACGCCTAATTCATACTTTTCCAGATTTTCGGTTACCTCGGCGATTAGGGTATTCAGCTTGGAAAGCACCCACTTATCTGCGATTTCCAAACTTTCCGTGGCCGGGAGCTGATTTTCTGCACCCTCGGAAAGATTCATCATTACATAGCGGCTGGCGTTCCACAGCTTGTTGGCAAAGTTACGCATGGCCTCGCACCGCTCCACATAGAAACGCATATCGTTTCCGGGAGAGTTACCGGTGACCATGTTCATACGCAGAGCATCACAGCCGTATTTTTCAATCATCTCCAGAGGGTCAATGCCGTTGCCAAGGGACTTGCTCATTTTTCGGCCCTTATCGTCACGCACCAAGCCGTGAATCAGAACGGTGTGGAAAGGGGTCTTCCCGGTATGCTCACAGCCGGAGAAAATCATTCTGGCAACCCAGAAGAAAATGATATCGTAGCCGGTGACCAGCACATCCGTGGGGTAGAATTTTTTCAGGTCATCCGTATTTTCCGGCCAGCCCAAGGTCTCAAAGGGCCACAGGGCGGAGCTGAACCAGGTATCCAGCACATCCGGGTCACGCTCAATATTGGTGCTTCCGCACTTATCACACTTACAGGCATCCTCCCGGGATACGGTAATATGGCCACAGTCGGCACAGGTCCATGCAGGAATCTGATGGCCCCACCAAAGCTGACGGGAAATACACCAGTCACGGACATTTTCCATCCAGTTCAAATAGGTCTTGGAGAAACGGTCGGGAACGAAACGGGTCTCCCCTTCTTTCACCACCCGGACAGCCTCTTCTGCCAGGGGCTTCATCTTCACAAACCACTGGGCAGAGATAATGGGCTCCACGTCGTTATGACAGCGGTAGCAGGTACCTACATTATGGGCATGGTCATCGATTTTAACCAGATATCCGCCGGCTTCCAAATCCGCTACGATTTGCTTTCTTGCCTCATAGCGGTCTAAGCCCTGGTATTTTCCGCCCAGCTCGTTAATTTTGCCGTTGTCAGCCAGTACACGGATGACCTCTAAATTATGGCGCAGACCCACTTCAAAGTCGTTAGGGTCGTGGGCAGGAGTCATTTTTACACAGCCGGTGCCAAATTCCATTTCGGCGTAATCATCGGCTACGATGGGAATTTCCTTATTCACCAAAGGTAGAATTACCGTCTTGCCCACAATATGCTGATAGCGAGTATCGTTGGGGTTAACGCAAACACCGGTATCACCCAGCATGGTTTCAGGTCGGGTAGTGGCAACCACCACTTCACCGGAGCCGTCTGCCATGGGATAGCGGATATGCCACAGATGGCCGGGCTTGTCCACATATTCCACTTCCGCATCTGACAGGGCGGTGACACAGTGAGGACACCAGTTGATGATACGGCTACCCTTGTAAATCAAGCCCTTTTCATACAGAGACACAAAGACCTCCCGAACTGCCTTGGAACAGCCCTCGTCCATGGTAAACCGGGCCCGGTCCCAGTCACAGGAAGCGCCCAATTTCTTCTGCTGTTCCACAATCCGGTTGCCGTACTTATTCTTCCAATCCCAAACCCTCTCCAGGAATTTTTCCCGGCCCAGGTCATAACGGGTCAGACCTTCCTTGCGCAGCTCCTCTTCCACCTTAATTTGGGTGGCAATGCCGGCATGGTCCACACCGGGAACCCACAAGGCATCATAGCCCTGCATCCGCTTAAACCGAATCAAGGTATCCTGCAAAGTGGCATCCATGGCGTGACCCATGTGAAGCTGACCGGTAACATTTGGGGGCGGCATCACAATGGTAAAGGGCTTGGCACCCTCCTTGTTTTGGGGACGAAAGAAGCCCTTTTTCTCCCACATTTGGTAAATTTCATTTTCTACCTGCTGGGGTTCATACACCTTTGGCAGTTCTTTTTGCATTCGAAACACTCCTTAAAAAAACGCCCCAAGTCAAAAGACTCAGGGCGAAAAACTTTCCGCGGTACCACCTGAATTTCCGGAAAACCGGACACTCAAAAGCTGTAACGGGCTGACCCGTTCTTCCCTACTGCGGTTCAGAAAGAATGCTCCGGGGCGACAATCTGACCAATCCCTGCGTCCTTTCACCTGCCGGACGCTCTCTGAAGTGAATTTAGCCGGAAACTCCCCATCTGTGCATTTAACATTCATAAATTAACATATTTTATGCATTCTGTCAACGTTCATTTCCCAAAATATCCGGAACTTTTCTTGACGGTCTGTTAAAAATAGCATATAATAGACAAAAATTTGAAATGTGAGATGAAACCTATGAAGCTATCCTTAGTTGTCCCCTGCTATAACGAGGCGGAGAATGTAGCCGCCTTTCAGGATGCCGCCATTCAGGCCTTTGCGGATTGCGGCTATGATTTTGAGATTGTATTCGTGGATGACGGCAGTAAGGATGCCACGCTGCACAATCTGAAAAAGCTACATAAGGCACAGCTTTGCCCTGTGAAGGTAGTTTCTTTTTCCCGGAACTTCGGTAAGGAAGCGGCGCTGTATGCCGGTTTGGCCCAGACCTCCGGGGAATATATTTGCCTAATCGATGCGGATTTACAGCAACGCCCCGAGGTGGTACTGGATATGGTTAAAATTTTAGAAGAGCAGCCGGAATATGATGTTGTCGCGGCATATCAGGACCGTCGGGGCGAAGGGAAAGTACTCTCTTTTTTCAAAAAAAGTTTTTATTCTGTTATCAACCGGCTTTCCGATGTTTCCCTGCAGTCCGATGCCAGTGATTTCCGTACCTTCCGAAGAAGTGTAGCGGAAAGTATTCTTTCCATGGGAGAGTATCACCGCTTTTCTAAGGGCATTTTCGCCTGGGTGGGATATGAGACCTGTTTTATCCCCTATACCGCCTGTCAGCGCAATGCAGGGACTTCTAAATGGAGCTTTCGCAAGCTGTTTAATTATGCCATCGAGGGCATCATCGGATTTTCCACCAAGCCCTTGCGCATGGCCACCTACCTGGGGAGTTTCACCGCCTGTGCAGCGCTGATTTATCTCGTTGTTGTGCTGTTGGAAAAGCTCATCCGAGGCATCGATGTACCGGGGTATGCAACCATTATCGTACTGATTCTTCTGCTGGGCGGCATACAGTTGCTGTGCATCGGCATTATCGGGGAATATGTGGGAAAAATCTTTGAGCAAAGCAAGGACCGACCCATTTATATTGCTAAAGAGATACTCACTTATGAGAATAACAACTAAATAATGGGCTTCGGGATATTTCCCGAAGCCCATTCATTTTAGCGGTTATTCTTTTCAACCTTTTGTGCTCTTTTCTCGGCCTTTGCCTTTGCCTTTGCTTCTTCTCTTTTCTTTGCCTCGGCCTGAGCCTTTTCTGCCGCAGTTTCGTTGGTAGATACAGACCACTTGGTCAACTCCATGCGAACCTGGTCAGCACTGGTCTCGATGACAATATTGTCATTCTTTATATCCACAACCGTGCCAACAATGCCGCCGATGGTGGTAATCTTGTCCCCAACCTTAATGGCTGCGCGCATCTGCTCGGCTTCCTTCTTCCGCTTATTTTCCGGACGGATCATCAGGAAATAGAAGACACCAAGCAGGGCTACCATCATGAGAATACTGCCAAGCATACTGCCGCTTTGAGTGGTTTCACTGGCTGTGTTTTGTAAAAACAGTAACATAAGAATTTCTCCTTTTGTGTTATAATCGAATCCATTATACCATTGTTGTGTTAAAAAGCAAGAATAAATTAGATTCTCTGGCTTAATTTAACAGAATATTCACGACGGAAGGCATCAAATCTGTTCTCATCCAGCGCTTCGCGGATTTTCGCCATAAGCTGATTGTAGAAATACAGATTATGCATAACCGCCAGGCGCATGGCAAGCATCTCCTCTGCCACAAACAGATGGCGAATATAGGCGCGGGAATACCGTCGACAAACCGGACAGTCGCATTTGGGGTCAATGGGGTTTTCGTCCAGTATATATTTGGCATTTTTCAGATTGATAGCGCCCTCCCAGGAAAACAGTCGGGCGTGTCGGGCGTTTCTGGCAGGCATGACACAGTCAAAAAAGTCCACGCCTCTGGCAACAGCTTCAATGATATTGGTGGGTGTGCCAACCCCCATAAGATACCGGGTCTTTTCCTTGGGCATATATGGTTCGACTGCTTCAATAATGTCGTACATTTCCTCTGCCGTTTCCCCGACGGCCAGACCGCCGATGGCATAACCGGGTAAATCCAGCTCTGCAATCCGCTTCATGTGATTGACCCGAATATCGGCATAAGTGCCTCCCTGATTAATGCCCCAAAGAATTTGTTGAGGATTCACTATTTCCGGCAGAGCGTTTAACCGTGCATTTTCTTCCTTACAGCGAACCAACCAGCGATAGGTGCGGTCGGCGCTTTCTTCCACATATTTTCGGGGCGCGGGATTTTCCACACATTCGTCAAAGGCCATACAGATATCGCTGCCTAAGTTGGACTGAATCTGCATACTTTCCTCCGGGCCCATAAAGATTTTCCGTCCGTCGATATGAGAAGAAAAATAAACACCCTCCTCCTTGATTTTCCGCAAGGAAGACAGGGAGAATACCTGGAATCCACCGGAATCTGTAAGAATCGGCCCATCCCAGGTCATAAATTTATGCAGGCCCCCCATTTCCCGTACGACCTTGTCCGTCGGGCGAAGATGTAAATGATAGGTGTTGGAAAGCTCCACCTGACAGCCAATATTTTTTAGATCCTCGGCACTAAGTCCGCCTTTTATGGCCCCTTGGGTACCCACGTTCATAAATACCGGCGTCTGCACCGTGCCGTGAGCACAGGTGAACACGCCCCGCCGGGCTTTCCCTTCCGTTTTCTTTAGTTCAAACATAGCTACCTCTCATTGTTTAATTTAATATAAAGCAAGGTTCTTTCATTAGTTCCGTATCGGGTTTCATGGTTGACTTCTTTCAAGAAGGAAAAGCCGCATTTTTCAATCACTCTGCGGCTTTGCCCGTTGTGAACAAAATGACCGCAGGTCAGATAGTCAAAATCCAAAACACGGAAGCAGTAATCTATCACAGCACTCACCGCTTCCGGCATTAACCCTCTGCCCCAATAGGCCTTACTGAGAACATAGCCGATTTCTCTTCCTCTGACTGATTCAGGCAGCTGCAAATCACACTCCCGTTCTTCCAAACCCAAAGAACCAATAACCTTTCCATTTTCCTTCAGCTCCAAGGCAAAGGTTTTCCTATGGGTAATAAAATCCGTTAAAATCTTACGGGATATTTCCACGGATTCATGAGGGAGCCAGCCCGCCATTTGCCCCACGCCATCTACACGGGCATATTCATAAAAATCATCCAAGTCTGATTCCTGCCATGGCCGTAAAATCAGCCGGGGTGTTTCAATCCGGATGCCCGATACATCCACAGGTGCAATCATCATTTCACATCCTTACAGGATGCACATAGCATCCCCAAAACTGAAAAATCGGTACTTCTGGTCAACGGCCTGCTTGTAAGCATCCAACACATGCTCTCTGCCGGCAAAGGCAGATACCAGCATGACCAGCGTACTTTCCGGCAGATGGAAATTGGTGATAAGTCCGTCCATTGCCTTAAATTCATAGCCGGGATAGATAAAAATATCCGTCCATTTGGATTTGGGAGAAAAGCTGCCGTCGTCATTGACCAGAGATTCCAGTGTGCGGCAGGAGGTTGTACCCACACAGACAATTCTGCCGCCGCTTTTCCTTGTTTCGTTGAGAATATTGGCAGTTTCCTCCGAAAGCATACACAGCTCGCTGTGCATATGATGCTCCAAAATATTCTCCGCTTTTACAGGGCGAAAGGTTCCCAATCCCACATGGAGGGTAACAAAGGCGGTCTTTACGCCTTGATTTTGTATTTTTTGAAGCAATTGCTCCGTAAAATGCAAACCTGCTGTGGGCGCGGCGGCAGAGCCAACTTCTCTGGAGTATACCGTCTGATAGCGTTCTTGGTCATCCAGCTCCGCTTTGATGTAGGGCGGCAGGGGCATTTTACCCAGCCTTTCCAGTACTTCCAGGAAAATGCCGTCATAATGGAATGTAATTATCCGGTTTCCGTCTTCTTTTACATCGGATACGGTGGCAGAAAGCTCCCCTTCTCCGAAAACCACCTCACTGCCCAATTGCATTTTCCGGCCGGGCTTACAAAGACATTCCCACTGTTTATTTCCTAAGTCCCGCAGCAAAAGAACCTCCACAGCTCCGCCGGTGGGCCGATGGCCCAAAAGTCTTGCAGGAAGTACCCGGGAGTCGTTCATCACCAGGCAGTCCCCGGGCTGTAAAAAGTCCACAATATCATAAAAATGCCGGTGCTGAATATCTCCGGTTTTCCGGTTTAAGACCAAGAGCCGGGAAGTATCCCGCTGCTGGAGCGGTGTCTGCGCAATCAATTCCTCCGGCAAATCATACCAAAAATCATGGGTTTTCACGTTTTCTCCCTCCGATTCTCATAAGCCTCTTTAGTATATCCGATTCCCTGTTATTTTGCAATAACTTTCTAGTCTCCCGGCCCGGGCAATCCGGCGCTGTGTGCATAGTATGGTTGGGAGGGATTTTCATGACAAAACCGTTTTTCACCGGTGCATGCACCGCCTTAGTAACGCCGTTTCTAAACGGCAAGATAAATTATCCCATGGTAGAGATTCTCATTCAAAGACAAATCAACGCAGGGATTCCGGCAGTGGTGCTTTCGGGTACCACCGGTGAGTCCCCTACCCTTACCGACGGCGAAAAGCTGGCCCTAATTCGCATCGCAAAGAAAACTGCAGGAAATGCCATAAAAATCATTGCCGGCAGTGGCTCAAATTCGACTTCTCACGCGATAGAGTTAAGTGTTGCCGCGGAAAATGAGGGTGCAGACGGACTGCTACTTGTCAGTCCCTATTACAACAAAGCAACCCCAGAAGGGTTATATACCCATTACGCATCCATTGCAAGGGCTGTAAAGATACCTATCATTTTATACAATGTTCCGTCTCGCACCGGCGTGGATATCCCGGTATCTGTTTATAAAGAGCTTTCTAAAATATCCAATATCGCAGGTGTAAAGGAAGCCTCCGGCAGTATTTCAAAAATACTGGACATCCGTACATCCTGCCCATCTGATTTTTCCGTTTGGACCGGAAATGATGATATGACTGTGCCCTCAATTTCCTTAGGGGGTCAAGGGGTGATTTCTGTCATCTCCAATCTGTTTCCTTCTCAAGTGCAGGCAATGTGCCTTGCTGCGCTGGACGGAGATTTGGATACGGCAGCAGCCTTACAGTGCCAGATGTACCCCTGCGTAAAATTGCTATTTAGCGAAGTGAATCCGATTCCCATAAAATATGCAATGAAATGCATCGGCTATGACTGCGGTGAATGTCGCCTGCCCTTAACAAAGCTGTCTCCGGAATATCGAAAGCAGCTGGCCGAGGTACTAAAATAAATCAGTGCGCACCGAAATCGGTGCGCACAAATTTTACGGTAAAAAACCTTCAAATATGGGTATCCAGCCCTCTGATTCAGCAGTTTCCAAGGCATCTTGGCTCCGCAATGTCCAACTTACCCCTTGGATATGCCATAGCTTTCTGCAGATTTTACAGCTTATATGCCCTCTGTCAGAGTAGCGATAGGCGATAAAATCCGGTTTTGTGATAAAATTCGCCATTTGCCAGGCCATTGTCAGCTTTCCAAGCCAGGGCAGCCTGCAACCTGCAGTGCGGAAAAAGTTTTCTGCAAGCTGACCGCGGATAATTTCCGGCCGGTGCTTCCGAAGCCATAAGATACATCTGGGGTCAAAGGATTCAATGCAATATGAGACATTGTACCGGTCCAGCATATTACAGGCCGCTTCTGTCAATGCTGCCGCATTGTTTGCCGTCTTCAGCTCAACGATCAAGGGTGTGCCGCCGGAAAACAGCTGTAACACCTTCCGAAATTCTGGTATGGTTTCCCCTGTTCCCTCCAGTGGATATTTGGGCAGGTCCTCCGTAGTCAAATCCTCAAGGCGAAGATTTTCACCGGTAGTTCGCAGAAGCGATGAGTCATGCATTACTGCCAGATTTCCGTCAGCCAATAAATGGACGTCCAGTTCAATCCCGTAGCCATGCTCCAGGGCCGACCGAAAGGCCGCCATACTGTTTTCCGGAACACCATTACCGTGAAGGCCTCTGTGGGCATAGCGGTATCGGCGAAGGGTTTCCAATCCGGGATGCCCGGTACGGCCCTTTGTACTAAGTAGATAAAGAAACAGAAGCAATAATGCAATAATCACAAATCAATCCTCAATATCAAAGGCATCCAGTCCCTGCTTTGGGGCTACCTTCACATCCCCATGCTTTACAAAAAGCATGGTCACAAAGGACAGCGCCACAAAAACAGCCGCATAAGGGAACAAGATACCCATTCCCAGCTTGTCCATTAAGTAACCGGAAACCATAGGTGTCAGTGTCTGTGCCGCCATGGATGCGGTGTAGTAATAGCCGGTGTACTTACCCACATCCCCGTCTGAGCAAAGCTCAACCACCATGGGGAACGAGTTTACATTGATTGTCGCCCAGGAGAATCCGGCTAATACAAAAATACCAATCATCAGTGCCACCGGTGTGGAGGCGGTGACGAATTGTGCCAAGCCAAAGGCAACCGCAAGCAAGGCTACACCGATGAGAATCGCCTTCTTTCTGCCAATCTTGGAAGAAAGAATACCAACAGGGACAAAGGATATAATTGCGGCGGCTGTGCCAATCATCAGCGTCATATTGAAGTCCTTACCAAGACGGTTGGAGGCGTAAACGCTGTATTTACTGCTGACTGCATTATAACCGAAATACCACAAAATAACAGATAACAGCAGCAGAATCAGAGAGATTTTTTCACCCTTGGTCAGTTTCCGCTTTGCAGTCTTTTCCACTTCCTCAGGTTCCGTAGTTGCAGATTCTGCCAGCATTTCACTGGACCATTTAGGTTCTTTTACCTTAACCAGGAATACAATCAGTGCAATCAGCATCAGTGCGGCCACAGCCCCGAAATACCCTACATAGCTCATCATGGCGTTCTTAGGTGCATCGGTTGCAAATATCTTACCCAGCAAAAGCACCAGAATGCCGCCAACGTAGCCCATCAGGTTGATAATTGCATTGGCCTTACTGCGCATGGGCTTGACTGTCACATCCGGCATCAGCGCCACGGCAGGAGAACGGAAGGTGGCCATGGCGATTAACAGCAGCAGCAAAATGCCGATGAATAAAACCAGATTTTGGGGATTGCTTTGGGTCACTTGCCCGATATAGGCCTGCCGGGCAGGAACAACATAATCTACGTAATCTTCATTGGTTACATTCTTCCCGTTTTCATCGGTAATTACGCTTTTGATATTCACAAAATCCTCCCGGGAAATTTCCTGGGAAAGGACAAAATATTCTTCCTTGAAGGATGCATTTTTCTTATTGGGCTTGATGATTTTCTCATTGGCCTGGGAATCGTAAATTGTGCCCAAAGCCACAGGGTCGTCAACGACTGACACGTTTTCAATGGTTTTCAGCTGGGCCATGTCTGCAAAGGACAACGCCACCAGCAAAATAACTGCGGCGATGGTGCCAATTCGGATAAAGGGTGTCCGCCGTCCGCTTTTACTCTTGCACTTATCAGACATAGTGCCAAACAGCGGAAGTAAAAACAGCGCAAGAATATTATCCAGGGCCATAATGGCGCCGGACCAAAACTGGGACATACCGAATTTGTTGGTCAAAATCAAGGGAATAATACTGTCATAGGCTTGCCAGAATGCCAAAATCAGGAAGAATGCAAAGCCTACATAGATAGTGCGTTTGGTGTTCAGCTTCATAAGGAAGACCTCCGTATCTCTATGTTACCTTTTTATTATAAGGGATTTTCCAAAAAAGTCCAGTAAAAATAAGCGGCACTGACAAAGCAGTACCGCTTATTGTGGATTATGCCAGAACAGCCTTGTGGAATACCTTCTTGCCTTTCCGGATTTTTACGCCTTCTTTCAGCATTTGCTCTGTCACCGTGAAGGTAGCGGCAGGCACCTTCTCGTCATTGACAAATACGCCGCCCTGCTCCACCAGCTGCCGTGCCTGCTTGTTGGAAGGTGCTAAGCCGCAGGCGACCATCAGATTCAAAATACCGATTTTTCCGTCGGCTAACTGCTCTGCCTTGATTTCCGTGGTGGGCATATTGGCATCGTCACCGCCGCCGACAAACAGTGCCTTGGCAGAGGACTGGGCCTTTTGCGCCTCCTCCTCGCCGTGAACAAGCTTTGTCAGCTCAAAGGCCAGAATTTCCTTGGCAGTATTCAGCTGGGCATCCTTCCAGTCCGCCATGGCATCAATCTGCTCTAAAGGCAGGAAGGTCAGCATACGGATGCATTTGAGCACATCCTCGTCAGCTACATTGCGCCAATACTGATAAAAGTCAAAGGGCGAGGTCTTGTTGGGGTCCAGCCACACCGCACCGGATGCGGTCTTGCCCATCTTCTTTCCCTCGGAATTCAAAAGCAAGGTGATGGTCATGGCGTGGGCATCCTTACCCAGCTTCCGGCGAATCAGCTCTGTGCCACCCAGCATATTGCTCCACTGGTCATTGCCGCCAAACTGCATATTACAGCCATAATGCTGATACAGGTAGTAAAAGTCGTAGGACTGCATGGGCATATAGTTAAATTCCAAAAAGCTCAAGCCTTTTTCCATTCTCTGCTTGAAGCACTCAGCCCGGAGCATATTGTTCACAGAGAAACAACCGCCGATTTCCCGAATGAATTCAACGTAATTCAAATTCAGCAGCCAATCGGCATTGTTGTCCATCATGGCCTTGCCTTCCCCAAACTCGATAAAACGCTCCATTTGTCTTTTGAAGCAGTCGCAGTTATGCTGAATGGTTTCCTGGGTCATCATACTGCGCATATCGGTTCTGCCGGAGGGGTCGCCAATCATGGCTGTGCCGCCGCCAATCAGGGCAATGGGGCGGTTTCCGGCCATCTGCAGACGCTTCATAAGGCAAAGGGCCATAAAATGACCTACGTGGAGAGAATCCGCCGTGGGGTCAAAGCCGATATAGAATACCGCTTTGCCATTGTCAATCATTTCCCGAATTTCTTCTTCATTGGTCACCTGGGCAATCAAACCACGGGCAACCAGCTCGTCGTATAGTTTCATAGTATCCTCCAAAAACAAAAACACCCTCTGTCCAAACCGGACAGAGGGCGTAAAATTACGCGGTACCACCTCTGGTTTAGAATTTTCTCGCGAAAATTCCCTCAAAGCGTATAAAACGCTCACGCGATATCGGGCGCACCCGTTCTTCCCTACTGCTCCTTCAGAAAGACCACTCCGGGAGGTATTTCAGCGGATTCCCCTACTGCCTTGCACCTACCGGCAGCTCTCTGAAAGGTAACGCTCGCTTACTTCATCCCATCACAGTGTTATAGCGATATGATAGCGAAAAAATCAAAATTTGTCAAGGTGATAGTTATATTTGCAGCATTTCCTCTGCGCTTTTCAGGGTTGTTTCCGTAATATTCGCGCCGCCGATGATTCGGGCCAGTTCCTGCTTTCTGCCCTCTTTGTCCAGGGGTGTCACCGTGGTATAGGTTCTCCCCTCCCGTTCAGCCTTGGCAATCAGCAGGTGGGTATCGCCCATGGCCGCAATTTGGGGCAAATGGGTCACGCACAAAACCTGCTTATTCGCAGCAACACTGTGGAGCTTTTCCGCAACCTTCTGGGCAGCACGGCCGGAAACACCGGTATCCACTTCGTCGAAAATCAAGGTTGCGACCCGGTCTTGCTGGGAAAGAACGTTTTTAATTGCCAGCATAATTCTGGCCAGCTCACCGCCGGAGGCTACCTTGCTCATGGGTTTCAGCGCCTCGCCGGCATTGGCGGACATATAAAAAGCGACTGCATCTGCTCCCTGCGCCGTCAATTCCAGCTCTGTAAATTCGCAGGAAAACTGAACCTTAGGCATATCCAACTGGGTCAATTCTTCCAAAATCTGACACGATAACGCCTTTGCCGCCTGCTTTCGATTCTCCCGGAGAAGAAGTGCCGCGTTCCATGCATCCTTTTCCGCTTTTTCCAGCTTGCCCTTTAGTCGCTCCAAACGGTCATCAGAAAATTCCATTTCATCCAGTTCCTGTTGGGCTTTTTCTAAATATGCAAGAATTTCCTCACAGTCTGCACCGTATTTCCGGCGTAGCTTATGAATCACATCCAGACGGGATTCAAGCTGCTCCAGTTCATCGGCGCTGTAGGATAGGTCATCCCTGGCATTGCGCAATTCCGATGCCGCATCCTGCACCTGATACATCAGGTCAGCAACCTGCTCATGGAGTGTTGAAAACGCATCGGTAAACCGACCCATTCTGGCAAGCTCCCGCTCTGCCTGTGCCAATAAGGATGCTGCACCGTCACTGTCATCACTGCCGTAAAGACATTCCACAGCGGCATTCATGCCATCGGAAAGCTTTTCTGCATTTTGCAGTACCTTGCGCCGGGCTTCCAGAGCGGTGTCCTCCCCCGGTGTCAAGTTTGCTTTTGAAATTTCCTCAATCTGATACTTCAGCGTTTCCATACGGCGAAGCTTTTCGCCCTCATCCATGGTCAGATGCTGGATTTCCTGCCTAAGCTGTGTAACCTTCGCAAAAGCCGCAGAGTAATCATCATAGATAGACTGATTCCCGGCAAAGCGGTCCAGGAAAATTAAATGATTGGCTTCGTCAAATAAGGAGGCGGAGTCATGCTGACCGTGGATGTCAATGAGCTGTGTTCCTAACTTCCGAAGAATGGCAACGGTTACGGGAATTCCGTTTACCCGGCAGATATTTCTGCCGTCCAGATAAATTTCCCGCTGAATCATTACCTCCGAATCATAAGGAACGCCGTTTTCCTCGAACCAGTCTGTCTTTTCCACATTCGTAAATACCCCGCGGACGGAGGCCTTATTGGCACCGGTGCGAATCATATCCCGGTAAGAGCGCTCTCCGAGAATGGAGGAAATGGCATCAATGACAATGGATTTACCTGCACCGGTCTCACCGGTAAGGACATTGAAGCCCCTGTCAAAGGAGATATCAGAGCACTCAATGACCGCAATATTCTCAATATGCAGAAGACTCAGCATTGGGCCCATCCTCCCAAAATCAGTTTAACAGGCTCTTGATTTCGCCGCAAAAGGCTGCGGCGGCGTTATTGTCCCGCATAACCACGAATACCGTATCGTCACCGGCAATGGTTCCAACGACCACGCTCATATTCATGGCATCGATTGCAGAGGCTGCCGCAGAGGCCAGTCCCGGCAAGGTGCGAATCACAATCATGTTCTGGGCATAGTCGTAGCCTGTGATGCATTCCCGGAAAATGGTATTGAGCTTGCTGGAAAAAGTACCGCTAACTTCGTCAGTGGCCGCAGTATAGCGGTAAGTACCGAAGCTGGTCAGCTCCTTCACAATCCGTAACTCCTTAATATCCCGGGAAATGGTGGCCTGGGTGCTCCGGAAACCGGCACTTTGAAGCTCTGCCAAAAGCTGCTCCTGTGTCTCCACGTTCCGGTTTGTGATGATTTCCATAATTTTAGACTGTCTTTGGGTTTTCATATCCGTAACCTCATCTGCTATTTTTGAATTTTACATTAATCACATCATAAAAGCTTCGCTCTTTCAGCCGAACCAAACGGGTTTGGAGACTGGATGTACGAATGGTGGCCACATCCCCGATATTCAACCGCAATGCCTTTCCTCCGTCAACGCTTAGAAAAGCATTTCTTCTGGCGTTTCTCGTCAAGCCAATGGTAATCACCCGTTTTTCCGATGCCACCACAGAACGGCTGGCAACATCGTGGGCGCAAATTGGCGTGATGAGAATATTGTGGGCGTCAGGCTCCACAATCGGCCCACCTGCGGAAAGACTGTACGCGGTAGAGCCGGTGGGGGTTGCCACAATAATTCCGTCACCGCCGCACTCCATGGCCTGTACGCCGTCACACTCTACATAAAGATGTACGATTCTCGCCACGGCGCCCTTTGTTACAACAACGTCGTTTAGGCAGATATCATGGAAAATAATATCCCGGTCCCGGTGCACCGTCACGTCCAGCATCATGCGGCTGTCAATGGTGTAATCATCATCGGCAATCCGTGTTAAAAGGTGCAATTCCGAGTTTTCCAGCTCCGCCATAAAGCCCATGGTGCCAATGTTGACACCGAGGATGGGAATACCGGCCCGGGTGGCAGTTTTTGCCATGTGTAAAATTGTGCCGTCACCGCCGAAGCAAATAATCATGCCTGCACCGCTGAGCTCCCGTTCCAAACGGGAAAACCGCAGGTCCTTTGGCAGTTCAAAGGTTTTATCTACCTCAAAGGGCAGGCATATTTTTACATCCACCCCGGCCTGGGATAAAATCCGGTATGCTTCCCGGACCGTTTGGAAGCCCTTGTCCCGGTAAGGATTGGGCGTTAATATTACTTTTTTCACAAAATCCTCACCCTTTCAGCGTTTCATGGGCATCTGCAACTACCTGCGCAGTGTCAGGGCGGATACCGTCTACATCCGCCAATGTTAAATGTCCCAAAAATTCAATATTCCCTTCCGGGCCCTTTACCGGTGAAAAGGTCAAGCCGAGAATTTTGAAATTCAGCGCTTCTGCAAGGGAAACAAACCCATCAAGAACCTCTTTATGAATTTCTGGTTCCCGAACAACGCCCTTCTTCCCTACCTTTTCCTTTCCGGCTTCAAACTGAGGCTTAATCAGGCACAAAACCTGCCCCTGATTGGGCTTTAGCAGTTGCCGTATGGCAGGCAGAACAATTTTCAGAGAAATAAAGCTCACATCCACCACAGATAGGTCCAGAGGCTCGCCTAAATCCTCCGGCGTAACATAACGGATATTGGTGCGCTCCATGACGACCACTCTGGGATCGGAGCGAATCTTCCAATCCAGCTGGCCGTAGCCCACGTCAATGGCAAAGACCTTTTTTGCGCCCTGCTGTAGCAGGCAGTCCGTAAATCCTCCGGTAGAGGCACCGGAATCACTGCAAACATAGCCTTCGGGGTTTACACCAAAGTCACGCAAGGCTTTTTCTAACTTCAAGCCGCCCCGGCTGACATATGGGCAGATATCCCCGCGAACCTCAATTTCCACGGTTTCTTCATAGGAAATACCGGGTTTATCGGCTTTTTGGCCGTCTACATACACCTGTCCGGCCATAATAATGGCTTGGGCCTTGGAACGGCTTTCTGCATGCATCCGCTCTGTCAGAAGTACGTCAAGCCGCTTCTTAATTTTCACTTTGACATACCTCCAAAATGGAATTTGCAATGGATTCAGCATCCAAGCCGCAATGTCTGTAAAGCTGAGCCGTGCTACCGTGGGGAATAAAGCCCTCCCCTAAGTCAATGCCGGCAACAGGATATTTTTGCCCTGCAAGGGAAAGTCCGGATGCCAACGCATCTCGGATGCCGCAACCGGCCGCAATCTCTTCAATGATGAAAACCGGGCGCTCCTTTGCCAGATTCTTAATGATTTCATCAATCGGCAAAGGCTGTATAGTAAGCAAGCGCAGAACCGTTGCCTCTATCCCCTGCCGGGAGAGAATTTCCCCGGCCTCCAGTACGGCATTTATCATCGTACCGTAGGAAATCAGCGT
The DNA here is from genome assembly GCA_045577715.1 of Faecousia sp. GTDB lineage: Bacteria > Bacillota > Clostridia > Oscillospirales > Oscillospiraceae > Faecousia. The sequence continues at coordinate 2,753 of JAZNIX010000006.1, read as the reverse complement.
TAGATCTGCGCCGCCTCTGGCGCAGGAAAGAACCGGCTTGCGGTCTTGCCAGGCTGAGTCACAATATTTGCCGTCGCCACCCCGGGGATAGCGAATAGCCACCGGTCCGGTACAGTCTTTCACTGCCCAGCGGAGCATATCCTGAAGCTCCCCACAGCTTGCAGGACACAGGACCGTCATGCCGGGAATTTGGCGTAAAAAGCCCACGTCGAATACGCCGTGATGGGTTTCTCCGTCTTCGCCCACAAGGCCTGCCCGGTCAACTGCAAAAATCACATGGTTACCCAGCAACGCAATGTCCTGCAATAGCTGGTCATAGGCTCGCTGCAGGAATGTGGAATAAATGGCAACCACAGGAATCATTCCCTGCTTTGCCAAACCGCCGGCCATGGACACAGCATGTTCCTCGGCAATGCCTACATCAAACAGCCGCTTAGGGAATTTCTCCCGAAATCCAAGCAATCCCGTACCTCCCGGCATGGCTGCAGTAATGGCGCACACCCGTTCATCTTCTTCGGCCAAACGAATCAGCGCCTGGCCAAATGCATCAGAAAACACAGTCGCTCCGCCTATTTTAACTTCACCGGAGACCGGGTCGAATTTTCCGACACCGTGAAATTTAGACGGCTCTAATTCGGCATAAGGGTAACCGTGCCCCTTTAATGTTACCACATGAACCAAAACCGGCTGCTTCAATTCATCTGCCACCCGCAAAATCCGAATTAGCTCCGGCAAATCGTGACCGTCCACCGGGCCGAGATAATGCAGTCCCATGTTTTCAAACATGGTTGTTTTCAAAAACAGCCGCTTAAATCCGTTCTTGATTCCCTGGGTAAAGCGAAGAAGCTGTTTACCTCCAGGAAAACGCTGTAAAATTCTACGGTATTCAGCCTTCATGCCAAGATACCGCTCTTTGGTTCTCAATCTGGACAAATGCTTTGCCATGCCGCCCACATTTTTGTCAATGGACATTTCGTTGTCATTAAGGATGACAATCATGGGTTCGCCGCTCTCCGCGGCATCGTTCAAGCCTTCATAGGCCATACCGCCGGTGGCCGCGCCGTCACCCATAAGGGCAATCACCTTATAGTCTTGATTCATCAGCGTTCTGGCTCTGGCCATCCCCAGAGCAATGGATACAGAGCTGGAGGCATGGCCGGCAACAAAGGAATCCGTATGACTTTCTCTGGGTTTCGGAAAGCCCGCCATACCGCCGTATTGCCGAAGTCCGTCAAAATCCGCCTGGCGACCGGTCAACAGCTTATGCACATAAGACTGATGGCCTACATCGAATACCAGGCGGTCTTTATTGGTATCAAATACCGTCTCAATGGCAACAGTCAGCTCCACAACGCCTAAATTGGAGGCCAGATGTCCTCCGGTTTTTGAAATTCGGGAAACAAGAAATTCCCGAATTTCCTTACATAGCTGGGTTTGGGCTGTAGTGTCCAAAGAAATCAAGTCATCGTGGCCGTGAATTTTCTCTAAAATACCCACAACTTGACACAACCTATCATTTTATAGTCTTTTTTTGGAAGATGCCCAATAAAGAATGCATCCTATATATCAGCTTTCCTACCGTATGGACAATGGCTGTACAGGAATTGACGGCAAAGGTCTTACCGATGGCTTTTCCCCCTACGGTAAGGCCGGCGGCTAATGCCGACATAAGCAAAGAAATCAATTGCGGCCAGGAAAACTGAAAATGGCGCAATATCTGCACAGCAATGGTAGCAGAGGCACTGCCGGAAACAACGCCGCAGATATCTCCTATGACATCATTACATATGGAACTGACCCGTTCTGCGTTGCGAAGCAGGGAGATGGCTTCATGGGCACCGGGAACTTTTCTTGCCGCCATGGAATGAAAGGGTTTTTCGTCTGCAGTCGCCACAGCCATGCCAATTACGTCGAAAAGGATGCCCACAAGAATAATGATAAACAGAATCAAAAAGGCAATCCCCATACTGCTGTTTTCCATAATGATATCAGAAAGGAAGGAGATGACGCCGGAAATCAGGATGGTAACCAAAAAAATTGTGATTACCCATCGGATTATTTTATTGCGTTCTCTTCTTGAACTGGCTGGGTCAGTCTTTGACACAGTGAATATCCCCTTTATTTATTATAAAAAGACGGCAGCAGACAGGATAAATCTTACGGCTTAGGTCGGGTTGGTTTTCCCCGGACAGAACCTGCCGTTGCCGAACAGGCTGTTTCCATTCAATCCGTCCTCTCAGGCGTTGCCAACCTGAGTACCCGATTGCCACTTAGTCCGTACTGTAATCCCCTGCCTGCCCAATTACGACAGCCTAGGTGATTTCCACGACAGGATGTTCCAAAGTCTTAGCCTCTTTTGCAAGCATGGTTTCCGGGAGCGATAACCAAAGCATTATGGCCATAATACCCGCGGTCTGATCCCCCATCCCCGCATGTTCACTCAAGGCAGGCTACACTGCACGCAGCACACGATTCTGTGCACCGCCTTGCAGGTTCATACCTGGCCCGTACGCGAAGAGGCTTCCACCAATGGAGTTCTCAACTTCGTCGCACAATACCAGGTCTCCACGGAAACCGGGTCGGATACTCCATGCCATTGGAGTGCGCCCGGGATCCTTAACCCCCAGCATCCACCCTAAACTGGGCGTAAAAAGCAGACACCAGGGACTTCATCGATGTGCCCTTCAAAGGATTTTTAGGCCCTTCCTGGAAAATGGTCATTCTGACTAGGATACTGCACCGTCACAATGAAT
>JAZNIX010000005.1:0-10268 GCA_045577715.1 Faecousia sp. | reverse complement strand
CCTGGCCGCAAATGCGGTCAGGCGTTTTTTTGGTCGGAGTGTCGGGATTCGAACCCGAGGCCTCTTGGACCCGAACCAAGCGCGATACCAAGCTTCGCCACACCCCGATAGCCAAAGTATTATAATAAAATTCCAATGGCTTGTCAAGTCCTGCAAGGAATTTTCGGGTGCCGGCATGAATTTCTCCCTCTGACATAAATTTAACACAGGAGGGATTTCCATGGCATATCGAATTACCTACGAAAATGTAGGGCCTAAGAGGCAAAAAAGAAGCAACCGCGTTAAGGTATTGGCTTCCATCATAGTCATTTGCGGAGTGCTTGCTGTTGTGTTTTACTCCCTGCAGCTTCCCTGGGTGCAGAAGCTTTTACTGCCCGGTGATTCTGCCGTAACCGCTGCCGCACTGGAGGAATTGGCAGAAAATTTAAGTCAAGGCAAACCCCTCGGGGATGCCATAACCGATTTTTGCCGGAGGGTCATCCATGGCGCATAATTCTTTTCGGAGTCACATTTCCATCAGCGGACCTGTTCTGATTCTTCTGGCTCTGATGCTGCTGGTATTGCCTCTGAAATGGCTCATCGCCGCCGCGCTGGCCGCAGGCATTCATGAATTTTTTCACTATCTGGCCCTAAAGCTGTGCCGATGCCGGATACAGAATCTGCGTATCCATACCGGCGGTGCTGTAATGGAGCTGGATTCCATGACCCGGGGCAAAGAATTGCTTTGCGCTTTGGCCGGACCTATGGGAGGTCTGCTACTACTTCTTTTTGCGAAATGGCTCCCCAGAACTACGGTATGTGCCTTGATTCAATCGGCATATAATTTACTGCCCCTCTTTCCTTTAGACGGAGGGAGAGTGCTTCGTTGCGGCGCCCAGCTCCTGTTTTCGCCAAAAACAGCAAGCCGTGTGTGTACAACGGTGGAGATTGCCGTGCGTTTAGGTCTTTGCTGTTTCGGTATACTGGCAACCTTCCTCTGGAATCTGGGAATGGTACCCCTTGTGATGGCGATTGTGGCCTTCCTTCGCACTTTTTCGGAAAAATCCCTTGCAAAGTAAGTGCGCAAAGGGTACAATAACCTTACTATTATAAAGAGGTTATACTATGACAGAATTACTGCAGAGGATTCTTCCTACGGTGCAAAAGCCGGCCCGGTATACCGGTGGGGAGTTCAATGAAATTCAAAAAAATCCCGAGGATGTCCGCATCCGTGTGGCATTTTGTTTCCCGGATACCTATGAAATCGGCATGTCCAATGTGGGGATGCGGATTCTTTACGGTGTCATGAATCAGATGGACGGGGTTTGGTGTCAGCGGGTTTTTGCCCCTTGGGGCGATATGGAAGCAGCTATGGAACTACATCAGATTCCCCTCTGGGCACTGGAAAGTCAGCAGCCGGTAAAGGATTTTGATATGATTGCCTTTACCATCGGCTACGAAATGTGCTATTCCAACATTCTCAATATGCTACGGCTTGCCGGTATTCCCCTCCATGCAAAAGACCGCACCGGTCTCAATCAGATGGTGTTTGCCGGCGGTGTATGCGCCTTTAATCCGGAGCCCCTGGCGGAGTTTATCGACTTCTTCTCTCTGGGCGAGGGTGAGGATATCACAGTAGAAATCGTATCCCTTTACGATCGTGCCAAGGCAAATGCTTGGAGCAAGGAGCAGTTCCTCCGTGCTGTCGCAAAGATTCCCGGTGTCTATGTTCCCTCTTTTTACCGCCACGAATATCGGGAAGACGGAACGCTTGCCTCCATCACCCCCTTGGAGGGCGCACCGGAACGGGTTACCAAACGTATCGTAGAAGATTTGGACAAGGCCTATTGGCCGGATAATATGATTGTCCCATCCACGGAAATTATCCATGACCGGGCGAATTTGGAGGTATTCCGGGGCTGTATCCGGGGCTGTCGGTTCTGCCAGGCAGGCTTTTCCTGCCGTCCGGTGCGTAAAAAAAGTCCGCAGGTGCTATACCGGCAGGCGGTATCTACCTTGGAGCATTCCGGGAATAATGAAATCACCCTTTCCAGCCTGTCCACCTCCGATTACCGGGGCTTGAAGGAGCTGACAGACGCTCTGATTCCCTATTGCGCCAGTCAAAAGGTCAATCTTTCCGTTCCCTCCCTGCGGGCAGACAATTTCTCCCGGGAATTGATGGAGAAACTCCAAACCGTACGAAAAAGCGGACTGACCTTTGCACCGGAAGCCGGTACTCAGCGACTTCGGGATGTGATTAACAAGAACCTGAAGGAGGAAGAAATCCTCACTACCTGTGCAAATGCCTTTTCCGGCGGCTGGAACAATGTAAAACTATATTTTATGTTGGGTCTTCCCACGGAAACCGATGAGGATGTTTTAGGTATCGCCGAGCTGGTCTATAAAATCATTCTGGCATGGAAGGAGCACGCCACCAACAAAAAACGGGGTCTGCGTGTCCATGTGGCCACTGCCTATTTCGTGCCCAAGCCTCATACTCCCTTCCAGTGGGAGCAGCAGATTACCCCCCAGGAATACCTGCGCCGATGCAAACTGCTAAAAAGCCACTTGTATTCCAAATCCATCGAATACGATTACCACGGGCCGGATTTAAGCCGCTTGGAGGCCGTCTTCGCCCGAGGTGACCGCCGCTTAGGTGCTGTCATTGAACAGGCGGTTAAAAACGGCGCCCGATTAGACGGCTGGGATGAATATTTCAATTACGCAACATGGTTTGATGCTTTCCAAGCCTGCGGCATTGACCCGAATTTTTATACCGTTCGGGGCTACGCCGAAGATGAAATTCTCCCTTGGGATACCATTGATGTAGGCGTGAACAAACGCTTTTTGCTTCAGGAGCGCAAGCGAGCCTATGCCGGTATCATCACCCCGGACTGTCGGGAGCAATGCGCTGGCTGTGGAGCAAATTGCCTGCTGCAGGAGGTGAAATGCGATGCCTAGATTGCTGTTTGAAAAAACCGGAAAGGCAATCTGGATTTCCCATTTGGATTTGATGCGGGTATTCCAGCGCGGTTTTAAGCGAGCCGGTTTTCTGCTGACCCATACCCAGGGCTATAATCCCCGGCCCTCGGTTTCCATCGCCCTGCCCCTGTCCGTTGGGGTGGAAAGTCGCTGTGAACTGCTGGACTTTACATTGGAGGGTGCCCCGGTATCGGATGACGACATTTTACACAAATTAAATCCTGCGCTGATTGAGGGCATCCGGGTATTATCCGTATATTCCGACGGGGATAAAATTAAAAATCTCACTTTCCTTGACTGTGAACTGACCTTGGAATATGACGAAGGGATTCCTAAGGGTGCAGAAACGGCAATATCGGAGCTGTTTTCCCGGGAAATACTGTTGGTGGAGAAAAAAGGAAAGAACGCTACTACTCAGCAGGATATCATTCCCCTGCTCCGCAGATTTGAGCTTTCCCGGTCAGACGAGAAAACCCTACGGCTGACAGCCCGGGTTTGCTGTCAGAATCCTTCCTTAAATCCCATGCAGCTGCATGCTGCTATAATGGAGTATTTGCCGGAATACCGGCCGGATTTCTGCAAATGCGCCCGTCTTGAGATTTATAATGCACAAGAACAATTATTCAGATAGGAGATTCAAAATGAACGAAATAGAATTGGAAATTTGTCCCTGCTGCCGTGGCAACGGAATGTTGGTCCATGAGGGTGGCTGGTCTGTGCAGGTGGAATGTGCCGATTGCGGCAGTCACACCGTCTATGTGGAATATGACAGCGACGACCAAAAAAAGGAAGCAGAGCGCAAGGTGGCCATGCTTTGGAATTTAGGTAAGGTTATCAAATCGAATCCCGGCGAATAAATATTGAAAAAATTAAAAATAATGCTTGCTTTTTTCGTCAAGGTGTGCTAAGATACTCTGGCGTTGAGAAACGCAAGCATATCCGGGTGTGGCGAAGTTTGGTATCGCGCTTGAATGGGGTTCAAGAGGCCTCGAGTTCGAATCTCGACACTCGGACCAAAAAACCGAAATTCACTTATGTGGATTTCGGTTTTTTCTTTTGTACGGCAGAATCGAACTCGAGGCCTCTTGTATTTCAATCCGGCCAAAAGCAGCTGTGCGGAGCACCGGCTGCTTCGAGTTCGAATCTCGACACTCGGACCAAAAAATCCAGAACAGCATTTGCTGCTCTGGATTTTTTATCTTTGTGGAGAGATTCGAAAGATTAAATGCGACGCGGACAAGCGTCGCCGCCGTCGGCTCGACGACGGCGAACAATAATTTTTGCCTTCGGCAAAAATGCAAACGAATCTCGACACTTAGGTAAAAACCGAAACCCACTTATGTGGATTTCGGTTTTTTCTTATTTCCGGCGAATTCCAGCACAATAGCTGTGCGGTTTGGCAGGTACAACCGCAGTCCTATCCGTCCATCAGGCAGTTGCTCTGTCCAATAGCTCTGATGGGCCACCCGGCCGTGACCGCCGTAGCAGAAATCATCCGTAGATAACACCACCCGATAGGCGCCCATTCCCGATACCGGAACAAAATATCCATCAAAGCAACCCTCCGGATTCATGTTCACCGCCACGGTCGCCTTTCCTTTTTGATATACCAGCACATGGTCCTGCTCATGAACCATCAGCTGTCTGTCCTGACCCTGAAGAATCTGATACCGCTTTGCAGCGGATACCATATCCACCTCAAATTTTTGCAGATATTGATATTTCAAATCCGGGTTGTCCACCAAACTCCATTGACGGCGGCAGTAATGATAGCTCCATCCGTTTCCCTCTCTTGGGAAATCAATCCACTCCGGATGGCCAAATTCGTTGCCCATAAAGGTCAAATAGCCGTCGCCGCCTAAGGTCAGGGTCAGCAATCGCAACAGCTTGTGCACGGCCATGCCCCGGTCAATCACCTTGCTGTCGTTACCGATATTCATAGACCAGTACATTTCCTGGTCACACAGACGGAACATCAGCGTCTTATCCCCCACCAGCGCCTGGTCATGGGATTCGCAGTAGCCAATGACCTTTTCCTTCGGCCAGCGGTTGGTCAGTTCATAATAAATATGGCCCAGATTCCAGCTTTCGTCCCGTTGCTCCTTCAGCAGCCGAATCCACATATCCGGCACGCCCATGGCCAGACGGTAGCCAAAGCCAATTCCCCCATCCCGAATGGGCAAGCACAGTCCGGGCATGGCAGAAACATCCTCCGCAATCAAAATTGCGTTGCTGTTTACCTGCCGCACAAGCTCCGTTGCCAATTGCAGATAGGTCACCGCCTGAGTGTCGGTATTCTCAGAAAAATAGGCCTTTAGGTCTGAAAAAGCCGTGCCCAGCCCATGGTCGCGATAGAGCATGGAGGTAACACCGTCAAAGCGGAAACCGTCAAAATGGTATTCCTCCAGCCAGAATTTCAAATTGGAAAGCAGGAAATGAAGCACCTCCGGCTTGCCGTAATCAAAGCATTTTGTGCCCCAGGCGCTGTGATTTCCCCTGTCGCCTGTATGGAAGAACTGACAAGATGTTCCGTCAAATTCGTTGATTCCCTCCCGGGTGTTTTTCGAGGCGTGGGAATGAACAACGTCTAAAAGCACCGCAATGCCCATTTCGTGGGCAGTATTGACTAAGGATTTCAACTCCTCCGGGGTGCCAAATCGGGAGGAGGCCGCAAAAAAGTTGGTCACCTGATAGCCGAAGGAAGCGTAGTAGGGGTGCTCCATCACCGCCATGATTTGAACGGTGTTGTAGCCCAGAGCCCGGATTCTGGGAAGTACATTGTCCCGAAATTCCAGATAAGAGCCAACACGCCCTGTTTCCTGGGCCATGCCGATATGACATTCGTAAATCAAAAGATTCTTTTCCGGCACAAAGTTCCCATCTGTCCAGGGAAAGGTATCTGCATCATGTATTACTGCATTCCATTCGCCGGTGGTGGGCTCTTGAACCACGCGCCTTGCATATACCGGAATCCTGTCCAGCTCCCTACCCTCATGCACCACAACCGCCAAAACCCGCTGACCGTTGTGCAGAGTCTCCTGCCCCGGCAGGAACAGTTCAAAAACCCCATTTTCCCCTTTGGTCATGGGATGGGCATATCGCTCCCAGTTGCAAAAGTCACCGGTCAAATACATCTTTTCAGCACCGGGGGCCCATTCCCGATAGTACCAGCCCTCTTTGGTCTTATGGAAGCCAAAATATAAATGCCCATTGGCAAAATCGCATAAGGACTGCCCGCGCTTGAGCAATGCCTTTTTGGTATCAGCATAGTTTTTCTTCCGCAGGAGAAGGTCCTTTTCATAGGGCATCAAGCAGGGATTGATTTTCAAAATCCGCATAAAATCCATCCTTCCGTAAAAAGTATGAATCTCTTTTTGTTTATTATAACACAGCATTCCCATGATTTACAATGACTTTTCAAAAAATATAAGGATAGTCTGCCATTCAACAGCTATCCACTTGTACCGGGCTGTATCTTGTGGTATAATAATAAACATAAAGGAGGCTTTACGCAATGACACCCACCTTTTATTTGGAAACCCACTGTCAAGACCCTGCCTACAATCTGGCATTTGAAGAATATATACTCACCCATTTCCGGGAGGGAAATTTGCTGATCCTATGGCAAAATGCCCCTTCCGTCATTATCGGCCGCAATCAGAATACGGCTGAGGAGGTCAATTCCGCCTTTGTGGATGCCCACCGCATCCGGGTGGTGCGCCGAAACACCGGAGGTGGCGCAGTATATCATGACCTTGGAAATTTGAACTACTCTTTTATCACAGACGGAAACGGTCTGGACAAAAACACCCTGCAACTGTTTTTAGTCCCCGTGGTACAGGCCTTGCAAAATCTGGGGCTGGATGCCCAATGCTCCGGGAGAAATGACATTCTGGTATCCGGGAAAAAGGTATCCGGGACAGCCCAGCAGCTGCTCAAGGGGCGGATTTTGCATCACGGCACACTGCTGTTCGATGCCGATGTGAATATGATTTCCGGCGCTCTGAACCCGGACCCTACAAAATTTCAGTCCAAAAGTGTCAAATCGGTCCGTAGCCGGGTAGGTAATATCCGTCAGGCTCTTTCTCAGGATATGAATATGCAGGATTTTTGGGCGTATCTGAAAAACTATCTGACCCAAAATCTTGCCACTGCCCTTAGCCTTTCTGAAAAAGACCTGACTGCCATTGAAGCACTGAAAAAGGAAAAATACGACACTTGGGAATGGAACTACGGCAAATCTCCCAAATGCCAGCTTCGGTGCAAAAAGCGCTGGGACGGAGGTTTACTGGATTTGCAGATTTCTCTTTCTCAGGGAAGAATTTCGGAGCTGCATATTTTTGGAGATTTTCTGGCGCTCCGGCCTGTTGCCGAGCTGGAGGAAATCCTCATTGGCTGTCCATATCAGTCAGATGCCCTAAAGAAAGCGCTTTCCTCTGTGCCCTTAAATCCGTATCTGGGCACAGTTACAGCCCAAGAGCTGATAGAAACCATTCTCAACACCGACTGCGCTCATCCCTGTAAACCAATTTCTAACCCGGAAAAGAGGTCTGTGCCATGAAAAAGACACCGATTCATTTCCATATTCAACAAATGGCCCAGGGCAATGCCCAGGCTTTGACAGAATTTTACCGGGCCACATCCACGGCTGCCTATGCTCTGGCACTTTCTCTCCTAAACAGTCGGGAGGCCGCCGTCAGTGCATTGGAGGAGTCATATTTGACTGCCTATGAAACAGCCGCTGCCTACTGCCCAAAGCTGTCCCCTATGGTATGGTTCCTTTCCATCGTTTATCAGCAATGCAGTGCTTTTGAAAAGGGAACGCAGAATAAGGATGTTCCTGTAAATTTTTCTCCTGTGACGGCCCTTTCCCGGTTTGCCGGTTTCTCTGCGAAGGACATCGCAAAAATCACAGGCCTTTCCCCAAGAGAAATACATACTGCCCGGCGGCTAAAGCAGAATCCGGAAATTGCCGCTTTCTGTGAAAACATCGCAGAAAACGTACCGGATATATCCTCTAAGGTTATCATCAGTGCTTTGCTTACTGTTGCCCGGTCCGGCAAAGCCATCCCGGAAAGGGATGTTCGCCCCATAGCAAAGCCCCAAGGCTCTTTTCGTTGGAAATGGTTGGCCCTTGGCCTGGCTGTCCTTACTCTGGCCGTTGGAGCAGGGCTTCTTTACCGGCATTACAGAAATATGCCCGTCGTTACCACCTTATATCTTGACGGTGCCACCGACATCCGTATTACCCTGGATGCCCATGACCGGGTGGTGAATATTGAGGGCAGTGAAGCGCTTTCAGGCTCTCCCTTGGCAGGACTGTTCCTGCGTTTTCAGCCTGTGGATACTGCCATGGAAAGAATCATTACCACCATGGTAAGCAGGGGTTACTTAAAAAACAGCCCCGATGCCATGCTTCTTACCGTTTCTCAAAATACCGATGAACAGGAAATACCCGATGCCGTTTTGCAAGCATACCAACAAATGCTTTTGACAGTGCTGGAGGAGAAAAATTTACCCATCAGCCTAATCGTGCAGGCGCTCCCAAAGGAGGAAAGAGTTGCTCAAATTGCCCAGGAACACCAAATTTCCATGGGCAAGGCCGGGTTTATTCACCGTCTTCTGGCTACCCTAACACCTTATAATGCTCCTAAAGTCGCCATGTTGGCAAAGGAATCTCCCCTGTATTTTATGTGGCATATTGTTCTTGAGCCTGTCAAAAATACTTCGCAGCTTTATTTTTCTGAAAGTAAAGGTATGGAGCATTACTTCGCAGGAGAGGAAATCCTCACCCGGGCACTATACCTCATGACTTATTCCCAACTGCGCACTCCGGGCTCTCCCACATCTCTTTCCCAGGTTGCTGCAAATTCTGATGGCTCTCAGTACAGCTATTGCTTTTCTTTGAATGTAAACGGAAATACCTACTGTCTGGAGGCCAACGCCCTAACCGGCAATCTTATTTCCTGCACCCTGAACGGAGACTCTGTATTTATAAAGTACAATTCTGACTCCAGTGGCTTGGAGCATTTCTTAAATAAGGAAAAAGCCATTTCCCTTGCCCTTTCCGCAGTGAACTGTGATGCAGATTCTGTGGTTTTCTGTACTGTTCAGCAGAGCACAAATCTAAAATATTTCGATATCCTTGATGGAAGCTTATCTGCATCGTACTCTTATGTCCCCGGAAAGTACCGGGTAAGCTTTTATACCAAGGATATGTATACTCACTACTGTGTGGATGTCCTTGTCACCTATAATCAGGTGCTGAATGTGCAAAAAATAGTTGCACCAAAGCTTGCCAACGCAATCTCCCCCAGAGAGGCCATTTCCCTTGCCGCATTGCAAGCCGGCCGGTTGGAAAACACCATTACCTCCGTATTCTACAAATCTGCAGACACAGCAAAGGCGCCTTATTACACCGTACATATAAATTTTTCCGATACGCACTTTAGCTACTATGTGGATATATTTACCGGGGCCGTTATCGATATCCGGAACGGAATCAACCAAGACCTTGCAATTATCCTGGCCGCAGAGCAATTCCACTATTTGCCCGGTTTTGTATTTTCCAACCCACAGCTTTCCGTAACCAACTTGGAAACCGCTTACCGCATTGACTTTTCTGATACCAACATAAGATACCGTGTAGAAATTGATGCCGCAACCGGAACGGTAATATATGGAAACACCCTCCCCGTTCTCACTGCCGAAAATGCCTGCGAACTGATTGCAGAGGCTGCCGGTGTCCAACGAAACAGCAATGTTACCCAGGATGTGGAAACCACGGACAACGAATTCATTGTGCGTATGCACTACGAGAATCTGAATTATGTGGGCCGGGTATGCCGCCGCACCGGTGTCATTTTGTATTTCGATACCCGCGCTATCCATGAATCCACCCATATCCCTCAACCCTTGCCCGGAATTATGCGCACGCCGGAGGAAGCGCTGCAATTGGCTTTGGAAGACGCATTTGCCACTGTAAACAGCGTCACCGATATCACCGTTAACAGCGACAACAGTCAATATTACGTAATATCCTTTAACGGCCGTTTCCTTCGGCAATATACCTATTGCATCAGCGCTATCATTGGGGACGGAGACCCCATTCTTTCCAAAACAGCGGAATCACTGACAATAACCGCTGAGAAAACCGCCCGCGGAATATGAACTGCACCCCATTTGTTAGACAAGTATGATATACTTGTACTAAGAAATGGGGTGCTTTTATTATGCCTAAAGGAATACCGAACAAACGATACACAGGTGAGTTTAAGCAGATGGTTGTAGAAACCATGATGCGAGAA
>JAZNIX010000004.1:0-45833 GCA_045577715.1 Faecousia sp. | reverse complement strand
GGCAAATAAACAAAAGCCCCTTTAGGGGCAGCCCGTGAAAGTCGTGCGGTTGGCAGACTGTTCGACGAGCCTATAGGCTCAGCCGAGGGCATGCCCCAAGGGGGCTAGTGCATACCACCGGCACGGCCGGTGGTTATGATTTTTGCAGACATTTTCTTGGATTTGTCATCTTAATAGCGGAGCCAATTAATGACGAAAAGGAGGAAACGTAGTTCTTTGATCTGTGCCAAAGAGCAAAACGAAAGCTAGTACAGGTGCGCATCTACCCTTGAGGCGATGCAGATCGGAGTGACGAACCGATCAAAACGCAGATAGATTGCCGATGGCAATAAGCGTCTTTCTGCGCACATTACAACCGACGCTGTGTTGCTGCTGTGCGGTGCGATAGGCAAGCAGGCAGAACACAGCGGACGGAGCGACCATCATAGGGGATTTATCGGTTTCCAATGTGGTTATTTTGCGTTTCTTGTGCCCTTAAGCAAGGCGCGTATAGATTCTGCAAAAATGATTACCACCAAATCACAGTGTACCGAAGGATTCGTCTCCCTTAAGGTACCGCAAGCCGCGGCGGGCTGTGATATTGGTTGTGTCCCTGTAACACAGGTCGGCATTCGCCGACGAACCTGGCTCTGTTATGACAGAGCGGGAATACTGGTTTGCCGCGTTGAACACTGATGGCGGACTGATGCCGTCCGTAGCGCCGATGTGACTGCCGGTGCAGGTGTCTATCATTTAGAAAGGAGGTAAAATTATGCCAAGGTCGGAAAGACTTGATGTTGTTATGCTGCGACTTGTGCCGCTAAATGCGGGCAAAGAAGGCGGGCGCAAGAAATCGAACAATACTACTCTCAGCGCTTCAATGCGTGGAAAACCATGCCCAGCAAGACCCCGGCAGAACGCAAGCGCAGAGCGGCTGCCAAAGCAACGGCAGAGGCCGAAAAGAAGATGTGGATTGACAAAATTTTATATAAATACAGGCAGGAACATCCTATGGCTACGACAACAGACATTGAAAAATACCGTAAGCAGTTGGAGAATCCGGCACCCATCAGTATCCGTGGTGGCAACCGGGAGCGAGCTATCGCCCTGGGCCGCCCCACGGAGTATGATCGGGTGGCGGTGCGGATCGCATCTGTGTATGCGCTTTCTCACTGGGTCGACGAGAGCACGATTAGAAATTATCTAACCAAATAATTTCGCAATCTGTGGATCAAACGCTCATAATAGTATTAGAGCGACTCGCCGGGGCGGTTCAAAAGGCGATGAAAGCCTGGATGCAAATGCCGGGATGCATGAAAGCTTTTAATTGGCAAATACTATGAAAAAACGGAAGGAGGTGGAGCGAATGGCTGACAAGAAAAAGCTGTCTGCCGAGCAGCAGAAGAAGCTGATGGCAGAAGAAATGTGGCTGAACTATTTCAACCAGTCCTTGTTTATTAGGGGCGTGATCACCGAAGCAGAGCGCAACCGCATTGCCAACATGATTGTCAGCCGCGGTATGTCCGGAAAACATATGACATAGGGAGAATACGAAATTTGATGGCAGGAATGGATAAAAAAGGTCATTTACCTTTTCATCATCCTGTCTTACAATAAAAACAAACATGATAAAACGAAAATATAAAGGAGAAAACTATGGATATACATAGCGTGCGTCAGGCACTGAAAATCAAATCGATTTATGATATTCCTCTGCGGGTGACTTACTACGCCCGCGTATCCTCGGAGAGTGACGAACAGTTAAATTCTCTGGGCAATCAGATATCTTATTACGAGGATCTGATCAAGCGCAATCGAAACTGGACCTTCGTGCCCGGTTACATCGATGAAGGTCTGTCCGGCATTTCCACAAAGAAGCGTGAGAATTTCAATCGGATGATCGACAACGCAGCGGAAGATAAATTCGACCTTGTAATCACCAAGGAAATCTCCCGGTTCGCAAGAAACACCCTTGATTCCATTCAATACACTCGTCAACTGCTGAATAATGGTGTAGGCGTGTTTTTCCAAAACGATAACATCAACACTTTGGACGAGGATTCGGAGCTTAGACTGTCCATCATGTCCTCTATCGCCCAGGACGAACTGCGCAAGCTTTCGTCCCGTGTCAAGTTCGGACACCAGCAGGCCATCAAGAGCAAGGTTGTCTTAGGAAATAACCGCATTTTTGGTTATGTGAAAGACAGCGGCAAGTTGGTAATTGACGAGGAGCAGGCGGAAATGGTACGGGAGCTGTTTGAGCTGTATGCCACGGGGCAGTACAGCATGAAGCAGATCGAGACCATCTTCTGGAATAAGGGTTACCGCAACCACAATGGCAACAAGATTGCCCATACCACCATGTCCAATATGATCGCCAATCCCAAATACAAGGGTTACTATGTGGGCAACAAGGTGCGGGTCATCGATATGTTCTCCAAAAAGCAAAAGTTCCTCCCTCCGGAGGAATGGGTCATGTTCAAGGATGAGACCGGCGAGATCGTCCCTGACATCGTTTCCGAGGAATTGTGGGATCGGGCCAACGAAATTTTAAAGCGGCGCAGCGACGACGTAAAGAGCCGTCAGGGTATCTGCAATCACGCCAATCTGCTCACTGGAAAGCTCCATTGCACCTGCTGCGGTACCGCCTACTACCGCCGGGACTCCAAGGACAAGCTGGGCAATGTCAACAGCAAGTGGGTCTGCTCCGGCAAGATCAAAAACGGCGCAGATTCCTGCGATTCTTTCGCTATCTATGAGGACGAAATCAAGCCCTTGCTCTTTGAGGTGTTCCAAGAGACGGAGGTCAATGTGGCGGCACTGATTGAGGAATACATGGAGATGTATCGCTCTCTGGACGAGGACAATCAGATTCCCAAGCAGATCGAGGAGCAGAAGCTGCGGCGGGATATCGCCCAGAAGAAAAAGAGCAAGCTGCTGGAATACAATGTGACCGGTCAGCTTTCTGATGCAGATTTCCTTGCCATGAACAAGGCCTGCACCGAAGAGATCAAGGATGCAGAAGCGCAGATTTTGGAGCTGGAACAGCAGATGTTCTCCCGGGAGGAATTCCGCAAGCATATGGATGCTATCCGCACCACCCTGGAAGCTGCCCGCCGGGATGCGGCTCAGGGCATGGTCACGGTGGAATGGGTCAATAAGTATATTGACAAGATTCTTGTCACCCCGGAAGAAGACGGCTCTATGCGGCTGGATATCAAGGTATTCACCGGCGAAACCACCCAGAAATACCTTGCAAACCTGCGTAGTCGTACGGGTCACACGTTCAAGAAGATGATCGAGGCTTACGAGCAGAGCATGCAGTAATGCACAAAAAAGGGATGACCGATTCTCGGTCAGCCCTTTCAATGTAAACATTAATAGTTTTCTGCGGGGACCTCAAAATAGCTCTGGGGATGGGCACAGGTGGGGCACACCTCGGGGGCGTTGGTTCCGACCACCAAATGACCGCAGTTGCGGCACTCCCAAACCTTTACTTCGCTCTTTGCGAAAACAGCGGCGGTTTCCACATTCTTCAGCAGGGCGCGGTAGCGTTCTTCGTGGTGCTTTTCGATGGCGGCTACCATCCGGAACTTAGCAGCCAGCTCGGTGAAGCCTTCGGCCTCTGCGGTTTTGGCAAAGCCATCATACATATCGGTCCATTCATAATTTTCGCCGTCAGCGGCAGCACCCAGGTTTTCTGCAGTGCTCCCAATGCCCTCCAGCTCCTTGAACCACAGCTTTGCGTGTTCTTTTTCGTTGTCCGCGGTTTTCAAAAACAGAGCGGCAATCTGCTCATAGCCCTCTTTCTTTGCCTTGGATGCAAAATAGGTATACTTGTTCCGGGCCTGAGATTCCCCGGCAAAGGCCTCCAGCAGATTTTTTTCAGTCTGGGTGCCTGCGTATTTGTTCGCCATAATATTCCCTCCAATAAGTATAATTCTGAGAAACGGAAGTTTCTCTTTTTAACCATTATAGCAGATGAGGATAAAAAATGCAATCCAAGACTTTTTGTCTGTGCCGTTGGTTGGGGGGGAAGGAAGAATCGATGCAAGTACAAAAAATATAAGGCAATCTCTTGCAATTTGCCTGCCCCGGGTCTTTCTTTTTCATAAGATTATCTTGCAAATAATGGAATTTTATGATATGCTGTAAAAAGATGTGAGCATCTATACTTATTTCAATTATTTGAGGAGGCAAAGACATGACACTCAGCGAAAAAAAGCAGCTGCAGCTCACCGCTTGCAAGGTTCGCATGGGCATCATTGAATCGACCTATGCGGCCAAGTGCGGTCATCCCGGCGGAAGCCTGTCTGCTGCAGATATGTTTACTTATTTGTACTTTAAGGAACTGAATGTAGACCCTAAGGCACCGAAAATGGCCAACCGCGACCGGTTTGTGCTCAGTAAGGGCCACACGGCTCCCGGCTTGTACTCTGTTTTGGCAGAGCGGGGTTTCTTCCCGGTGGAGGATTTGAAGACCCTGCGCCATATTGACAGCTATCTGCAGGGCCACCCCAATATGAACACGGTTCCCGGTGTGGATATGTCCACCGGCAGCTTGGGTCAGGGTGTTTCTACTGCCGCCGGCATGGCACTGGCTGCCAAGCACACCGGAAATACCTGCCGGGTATATACCCTGCTGGGCGACGGCGAGATTCAGGAAGGCCAATGCTGGGAGGCATTCATGTTCGCCGCCCACTATAAGCTGGATAATTTTGTGGCCATTATCGACAACAACGGCTTGCAGATTGACGGCAACATCGCTGACGTTATGAGCCCCTATCCCATCGTGGAGAAGCTCCAGTCCTTTGGCTTCCATGTGGTTGCTATCGACGGTCACGATTTCGATGCCATTGAAAAGGCTCTGGAAACTGCCAAGACCGTTAAGGGTCAGCCCACGGCCATCGTTATGAAGACCGTCAAGGGCAAAAATGTTTCCTTCATGGAAAACAACGCCGGCTGGCACGGCAAGGCACCTAATGATGCCGAGTATGCCCAGGCAATGAGCGAGCTGAAAGCACAGTATGCAGAACTGGAGGCGAAGTAATATGGCAGATGTAGTAAAGACCGCAACCCGTGACGCCTACGGCAAGGCCCTGGCAGAGCTGGGACAGGAAGTGGATAACCTGATTGTTTTTGACGCCGACTTGGCCGGCGCTACCAAGACCTCTGTATTTCAGAAGGCCTTCCCCGACCGCCATTTCGACTGCGGCATCGCCGAGGGCAATATGATTTGTGCCGCCGCCGGTGCTTCCACTATGGGACTGGTGCCTTTCGCATCCAGCTTTGCCATGTTTGCCGCCGGACGTGCTTTTGAGCAGGTTCGCAACTCTATCGGCTATCCCCATCTGAATGTAAAAATCGGTGCAACTCACGGCGGCATCTCCGTCGGTGAGGACGGCGCATCCCATCAGTGCTGTGAGGACTTCGCGCTGATGCGTTCCATCCCTGGCATGACGGTGATTTGCCCCGCCGACGGCGAGGAAGCAAGACAAGCTGTTCGGGCTGCCTATGCCTTTGACGGCCCTGTGTATCTGCGGTTTGGACGACTGGCCATTCCTGAATTCCATGAGAAGAACTTTAACTTCCAAATCGGCAAGGGCGAGATTCTCCGGGAAGGCACGGATGTGGCTATCATTGCCAACGGCCTGATGGTGTACGAGGCCATTCAGGCCGGCGAAGCCCTGGCGGAGCTGGGAATCAACGCCATGGTCATCAACATGGCAACCATTAAGCCCCTGGACGAGGAGCTGGTGCTCTCCGCCGCCAAGAAGTGCGGTAAGGTCATCACTTGCGAGGAGCACTCCGTTATCGGTGGCTTGGGTGAGGCTGTGGCCAGCCTGCTGGCAGAAAAGCTGCCCACCATCCAGCGCCGTATCGGTGTCAACGATGCGTTCGGCCATTCCGGCCCTGCCAAGGACCTGCTGAAGGCCTTCGGCCTGTCCGCGGAGAATATTGTCAATGTGGCAAAGGAACTCTGCGGAAAATAAGCTCCGTTTGAAAAGGGGTGCAGAAACTGCACCCTTTTTCCTTGCGGCAAAACAGATGCAGGAGGAAATATGAGCAAAAAATGGAGCAGGCTTGGTTTGAAAATCAAAACCAAGAAGAATCAAAAAAGTAAGATTGCACTGTATATTAACGGGGCGGCTCTGGGCTTTACACTGGTGGTTCTGCTATGGAACACCATTGCCGGTGAAAGCGGTGATTTCAGCGGTATGTTCCTTTCAATGATGGCGGGCATCTTTGCAGTTCCCATTGTTTGCGCATTGTGCGGTGCAGGGGGCGCGGCGTTTTCGGTGCTGGCGTTACGCCGGAAGGAGAGCCTGAAATGGAGCATTCCGGCAACGGTCATCAGTGGTTTACTGCTGTTTATCGGCGGGTTTATGACCGTTCGGACATTCCTTCCATAAAATGAGAAGCGGGCGCATCCGGAAGGATGCGCCCGTTTGCTGTTTTTGTTAGATGCTAATGCTTTTCCAAATGCTTCAGCACGTAAATTTGAATGGGAATCGCGCAGACCAAGGTCAAGAAATCTGCACAGGCTTGGGTAATTTGGATTCCCAACAGCCCCAGAGTTGCCGAGAGAATCAGCACCAACGGGATAAAGAACAGTCCCTGCCGGGCCACGGACAGGAAGGTGGCGGGAACGGTTTTGCCGATGGACTGCTCCATCATGGTGCTCATGACAATCCAGCCGTGGGCGGGGAAGGTCAGGCATTGCATCCGCAGTGCCAGAGTGCCGCAGGCAATGACATCCGGGTCATCCCGGAACAGGGAGATGAGCTGCGGCGCGAAGGCAAAGCCCAAAGCAGCCACGACGAACAGAACGGCGGTGGATACTTTAATGCAGAACCAGAAGCCCTTTTTTACCCGGTGGTAAAGCTTTGCACCGTAATTAAAGCCGCATACCGGCTGGAAGCCCTGTCCGAAGCCCAGCATGGTGGATGCGCCGAACATGGAAATTCTCTGTACTACGCCCATGGCCGCAATGACAGAATCGCCCATGGGACGGGCGGCGTGATTTAAGCAGATGGTGGCAAGGGAGGCAAGGCACTGCCGGGCCAGAGAGGGAAGACCCCCTTTGAAAATCATGCTGAAATAATAGCTCCGCAACCGAATGTTACCCATCCGGATACGGATATTTCCGCCTTTGCTGCAGCCAAAATATAACAAGCAAAAGCTGACCAATTGACTGATGATGGTTGCCCAGCCGGCTCCGGCCACACCCAGCTTTAGGGTAAATATCATCAGCGGGTCCAGCGCAATATTTATGATTGCGCCGGTGGTAATGCCAATCATGGCGTACATGGCGCCGCCCTGAAACCGGAGCTGATTGTTCAGCACAAAGGAAGCGGTCATCCAAGGTGCGCCCAGAAGAATCACCCGGAGATAATCCTTGGTATAGGGAAGAATGGTATCGGTAGAGCCTAGAAGATACGCAAGCTCCTCCAAAAAGATTTGGCCAAGGATACAGATACCCAGGCCTGCGCCCAGGGCGGCATAAAATCCGGTGGCGGCCATTTCATTGGCTTGTCTGTACTCCTTCTGACCCAGTGCCCGGGAGATAAAGGTACCGCTGCCTTGGCCGAAGAAAAAGCCTACGGCCTGAATAATGGCCATCATGGAAAATACCACACCTACCGCGCCGGTGGCAGCATTGCTGTTGAGCTTGCCCACGAAAAAGGTGTCTGCCATATTGTAGAAGGAAGTTACAAGCATGCTGATAATGCAGGGAACAGCCAGCTTGCAAATCAGTTTTTCTACCGGCGGCTGGGTCATTTGTATATATTTTTTCTCTTGTTCATCCATGGAAAATGCCTCCGGTCAATCAATGGGAGTGAATATGAATTTCTGGGTCAGACCGTCGCAGGAGGCGTACACTGTGACAGCACCGTTTGCGCCGGCATCCACAGACAGTGTTACCGCCTTTCCTTTTAGGAACTGCCGGACATATTCCACCGGGTCATCGGTTTCTATCTCGTCAAAAAAGATGTCCCGCATCTGATTGTTGCGGCACAGGTTTTGAATCTCCCGAACCAACTCATACTCTGCCATATCTATGCCTCCTTTTTCCACAGTATAGCACAAAGAAAAGCGGAGGACAAGAAAAGAAAGGGAAGATTCGACAAAAAGTGGTTGAAATTTTTGGTAAGCCTTGCTATAATGCAGACATGGCCTGCGGGTATAGTTCATCGGTAGAATGCCAGCTTCCCAAGCTTGAGAGGTGGGTTCGATTCCCATTACCCGCTCCAAATAACAAAAGCACCCCTTTCGGGGTGTTTTTGTTATTTATGTAAGAATGGGAATCGAAAAATGAAATGCAATGCGGACGAGCATTGCCGGCGAGGGCTGGACCGAGCCGAACAATTATTTTTCACGCAGTGAAAAATGCAAACGATTCCCATTACCCGCTCCAAATAACAAAAGCACCCCTTCCGGGGTGTTTTTCTTATTTTTGTTGCCCTGTTTCATCAGATTGACACCCATGACAGTCCATGCTAAAATACAAAAAATGCATGCCGGAGGGATTAATATGAAAATCAGAGAAGTAAAAGAAAACAAAAAGCAATATTTATCCTTGCTGCTCCTGGCTGACGAGCAGGAGGATATGATTGACCGGTATCTGGAAAGAGGCACTATGTTCGTTTTGGACGATGGCGGCGTGGTGGCGGCCTGTGTGGTAACGGATGAGGGCGACGGTGTGCTGGAAATCAAAAATATTGCAACGGACCCGGGCTGTCAGCATAAAGGCTACGGCAGGGCACTGATTTCCTTTCTGGAGCAAACATACCGGGGCCGGTTTGAGCGAATAAAGGTTGGTACGGGGGACAGCCCGCTCACCGTTCCTTTTTACCAAAAATGCGGATTTACAGAGTGTTACCGGGTTCCCAATTTCTTTACGGACAATTATGATCACCCGATTTTTGAATGTGGCATTCAGCTAAAGGATATGGTCTATCTGGATAAAAAGCTTTCATAATCCCGGCGAATAATTTGCCAGACCCTTTTGGGTCTGGCATTTGACTTTTGTTCCAAACAGAAAAGGGGGAAAATATAAAAAACCATAAAATGTGGGTTGAATTTGATGGGATAATATGATATTATTGTATCGATATGGGCGTACTATGCCCAAACGAAGCCGCCGTAAATGGCGATTCGTAACCAGGAGGTAAAGAGAGATGTCTGTAACGGAAATCTTTGAGAAACGCAGTGCGTTTTCTTTTGAAGTATTTCCTCCCAAGACCGATGCAGGTATGGAAAAGCTGTGCGGTAAGGGCGGCGTGTTGGAGCAACTGTATACACTGAACCCGGATTATATTTCCTGTACCTATGGCGCAGGCGGCACCAATGTGGGAAAAAATCTGGAGGTTCTGGATAAAATTGTAAAGGACGGCAAAACCGTCGGTGTGACCCATTTTACTTGCATCGGTAACACCAAGGACGGTATCCGTGAGCAGCTTCAAAATTACTTAGACCACGGCATTGACCATATGCTGGCATTGCGGGGAGACCTTCCCTTTGGATGGACCGGTACCGGCGGAGATTTGCATTATGCCACTGAGCTGGTGAAATTTGCCAGACAGGAGTTTGGTGACCGGTTTACCATTGCGGTGGCCGGCTCTCCCGAGGGGCACATTCAGTGCCGTTCTCTGGAAGCGGACATTGCGTTTTTGAAGCAAAAGCAGGACAACGGCGCGGATTATATTATGACCCAGCTTTGTTGGGATATGGACCAGTTCCGCTATTGGCTGGATGCCATCCGGGCTGCCGGCATTTGGATGCCTGTGGATGTGGGTATTATGCCGATTCTGGATCAGGCGGCTACCATCAACATGGCACTCAGCCGCAATGGCTGTGTCATGCCCAGAGCCCTCTGTGAAATTATCTCCAAGAACTGGATTTTCCCCAATCCCTTTGACAAAGAACCCTTTGATGCCGCAGCCGCCGAAAAGAAGGAAAGTTTCAAAAAGGCCGGTATCGAATACACCGTCCGGCAGATTGATGAATACCGTGCCTGCGGCATTGACGGCATCCATCTGTATGCCCTCAATAAGTACGAGGATGTGGCCTACATCGCCAAGGAAGCGGGCCTGTTGGATCTGATCTGAATTTAAAGATACGCGCAAAGCCTCCCTTTGACGAGGGAGGTGGCACGGCGAAAGCCGTGACGGAGGGAGAGACTACCCCTTGGTCACGCTGTTCGCGCTACTTAATCAAAGGAGCAATTACTATGGCAACACCCTTTACCATTGCAGTAGCCGGGAAAGGCGGCGTGGGCAAGACCACCACTTGCGGTATGCTCATCGACTACCTATGCAAGCAGAAAAAAGGACCTGTTCTGGTGGTGGATGCAGACGCAAACAGCAATCTGAATGAAGTGCTGGGCGTGGAGGTGGAAACCAGCTTGGGACAAATCCGGGAGGAAATGGCCCAGGCGGAGCTGAAAGGCACCATCCCTGCCGGCATGACCAAGGCCGATTATGCGGAGTTTAAGTTTAATTCCGCCCTCATCGAGGAAGACGACTTCGATATGCTGGTCATGGGCCGTACCCAAGGCAAGGGCTGCTACTGCTATGTCAACGGCGTTCTCAAGTCCCAGGTGGACAAGTACGCAAAAAATTATTCCTATATCGTCATGGACAATGAGGCCGGACTGGAACATGTGGCCAGAGGCACGCTGCCCCATGTAGATTTGATGCTTTTGATTTCCGATTGCTCCCGTCGGGGGGTTCAGGCAGTGGCCCGAATCGCCGAAATGGTGGAGCAAATGGAGTTGAAGCCCGGAAAAATGGGCCTCATTATCAACCGGGCGCCGGAAGGTGTCTTGGATGAGGGCGTTCAGGCTGAAATCCAAAAGCATGGACTGACTTTGTTGGGGGTTCTTCCCCAAGACGATGGGGTATACCGCTGTGACTGCGCCGGAGAGCCGTCAAGCAAGCTGCCGGATACGGACCCCATGAAAATGGCCCTGAAGGGCGTTATGCAGTCGATTGGACTGTAATCACTTTGTTATCCATTAAAAATTTATTATAACACAAGGGGGAACCTAACAATGTCTTTTACACCTAAGACGGGCGCCTTCAGCGGTAAAATCAATACCGTTACCTTGGGCACCGGTGACAAGGCTATCGTCATCGGCGGTCAGAATGTGCTGCCCTTCTACACTTTCGATGCACCCATCGAAAACGCGCCGAAAATCGGTGTGGAAATTTCTGATGCCGCTGCCGAGTGGACTGCTCCCGGTCTGGTAGAGCTGTATGCCGGATGCAACACCATGGCTGAGCGCGCCAAGAAGGCCGAGACCATTGAGGGCGTAGATTTTCTGTGCCTGTGCTTCGATTCTGCCGACCCCAACGGCGCTGACCGCCCCGTAGAGGAGTGCGTTGCCGATGCCAAGGCCGTTGCAGAGTGCTGCACCCTGCCCATCGTAGTCATGGGCTGCAAGAACCTGGAAAAGGACGGCGAGCTGTTCGCCAAGATTTCCGAGGCCCTGCAGGGCAAGAACATTCTGGTAATGTCTGCCAAGAACGAAAACTACAAGACAGTCGGTGCTTCCGTCGCTCTGGCTTACGGCCAGAAGGTCGGCGCAGAAACCGCAGACGATATCAACCTGGCAAAACAGCTGAACATTATGCTCAAGGGCCTGTCCATTGCACCCGAGTCCATTGTGATGAACATTGGCTGTGCGGCGGTAGGCTATGGCTATGAGTATGTTGCCTCCACCTTTGACCGCGTTCGCGCTGCTGCCCTGGCCCAGTCCGATGCAGACCTGCAGATGCCCATCGTGGCAACGGTTTCTGCCGATACCTGGGCAGTGAAGGAATCCACCGCTTCCGAAGCTGATGAGCCCGCTTGGGGCTGTGCAGAGGAGCGCGCCATCGATATGGAAGTGGCCACTGCTGCCGCCAACCTGACCGGTGGTGCTGACGCTGTGATTATGCGTCATCCTGCAGCCATCGCAACCATTAAGAAGTTCATTACGGAACTGGTCTAATCGGAAGGAGGATACATAAAATGGCGTTAAAAGGTCTTGATATTTTTAAGCTGTCTCCTAAGAAGAACTGTAAGGAGTGCGGCAGCCCCACCTGTATGGCATTTTGCATGAAGGTGGCCCAGGGCGCTGTGGAAATCGACAAGTGCCCCTATTTCTCTGATGAAGCAAAGGCAATGCTCAATGAGCAGACAGCGCCTCCCATGAAGACCATCTCCGTGGGCGAGCACAAGCTGGGCGGCGAGACGGTTCTGTTCCGTCACGAAAAGACTTTGGTCAACAAGAATCTGTATGCTGTTTCTGTCTGCACCTGCATGGACGAGGCCACAGTAGATGCAAAGCTGGCTGACCTGCAGAAGGTGGACTATGAGCGTATCGGCGAGAGAATGTATGTGGAGTTTGTCCAGGTGGCAAACAACCAGAACGACCCCGCTGTGTATGCAAATCTGGTCAAGAAGGCCGCCGCTACCGGCCGGGCTCTGGTTCTGGAGTGCTGGGATGTAGAGTGCGCCAAGGCTGCTCTGGCCGTTTGCGGCAAGGACGTGATTCTCGACGGCGCTACCCCTGACAACTGGGAAGCCATGAACGCTGTGGCTACCGAGGCCGGCGTGGTGCTGGGCGTATGGGCAGAAAACCTTTCTGACCTGTATGACACTGTAAAGAATCTGGAAGCCAAGGGCAACAAGAACCTGGTTCTGGACGTGACCGGCAAGACCGCCAAGGAAACCCTGGCCAATGCCGTTCTGGTTCGCCGCACTGCCATTAAAGATGGCGACCGCAGCTTCGGCTATCCCTCCATCGTGAACCTGGCGAAGCTGGCCAAGGGTGACAGCCGCCTGCAGACTGCCTATGCGGCAATGTTCACCGAGAAGTATGCCTCTATCATTGTTATGGACTCCATGACCTATGCACAGGCTCTGCCTCTGTACGGGCTGCGTCAGAACATCTACACCGACCCCCAGAAGCCCATGAAGGTGGAAGCGAAGATTTATCCGCTCAACGGCGCCGACGAGAACAGCCCCTGCGCCCTGACTGTGGACTTTGCATTGACCTACTTCTTGGTTTCCGGCGAGCTGGAGCGTTCCAACCAGCCTGTGAACCTGATTATTACCGATGCCTCCGGTATGTCTGTTTTGACTGCCTGGGCTGCCGGTAAGTTCTCCTCCTCCACCGTCAAGAAGACCTTTGAGGAGCTGGATATTGAAAATAAGATTAAGAACCGTACCCTCATTATCCCCGGTAAGGTAGCCGTTATGAAGGGCGAAATTCAGGAAAAGCTGCCCGGCTGGAACGTGGTGGTTGGTCCTCTGGAGGCTGTTCAGCTGCCTAAGTACATGAAGGATAAGGAATACGAGGCTGCTGCCGCTGCCGCTGCTGCGGAGAATGCTTCCAAGGCCGCATCCGTGGTGGTCGAGCCTGAGCTGACCTTTGACGAACTGCTGGCTACCAAGGTGCCTAAGATTGAAGTGGTGGACATGGGCGTTACCTACAAGGGTCACAACCCCGAATCCAAGACCTTCGTCACCATCGGCGAGCGTATCCACTGCATCGCACCTGCCATCCGCAAGGCTATGGACGAGCGGGATCCTGCTCCCATTCTGGAGCGTGCCGCTGCGCAGATTAAGGCCGGCGCTACTTATTTGGATGTGAACATCGGACCTGCTGAAAAGGACGGTCCCGAGCGTATGATGTGGGCAGTCAAGCTGCTGCAGGAGAACTTCAACAATGTTCCTCTGGCACTGGATACTGCCAACATGAAGGCAATCGAAGCCGGTATCAAGGTCTACAACCGCGCCAACGGCAAGCCCATCGTCAACTCTGCTGATGCTGGCTCCCGTATCGGCTACATTGACCTGGCTGCCGCCAATGATGCCATTTGTATCGCTCTGTGTTCCGCTGACGGTATTGCCAAGGACAACGCTGAGCGTGAAATGCACTGCGACAATATGCTTGAGCGCGGTCTGTCCCTGGGCATGACCTCCGATGACCTGTGGTTTGACCCCCTGTTCCTGGTGGTTAAGGGCATGCAGGACAAGCAGATGGAAGTTCTGGAAGCCATTAAGATGTTCTCCGACAAGGGTCTGAAGTCCACCGGCGGTCTGTCCAATAACTCTAACGGCGCGCCCAAGGATGTCCGTCCCATCATGGACTCCGCGCTGGTTGCCATGTGCATGATGCAGGGTCTGACCTCTGCCATCGTCAACCCCAACGACCGCCGGTTGATGGAAACCATCAAGTCCTGCGACATTTTCAAAAACCACGTGCTGTACTCCGACTCCTATCTGGATCTGTAATAACAGTTTTCCCGCATTCAATAGCCGGGAGGGTGACTCCCTCCTGGCTATTTTGCCCTTATTCATATCCCCCGGTGGGGGATATGAACCGATGATGTATATTTGGCCTTGCGGCCTGATATAAAAGGATAGCAACAACATAGAGGGAGGAAATTACTATGAGCGTATTAACTGATCTGATCTATGGCGGCAGTAATGCTGTTGCCGGTCTTACCGAAGGCGCTGTCAATGATGCCATCGCCAAGTACGGCGCAGACAAGGAAATTGCATTTCCCGATACTGCCTATTATTTCCCCACGATTTATGCCGCCACCGGCGTCAAGGTAAAGACGCTGGGCGATTTGCCCGCCTGTGTTGGCGTTCTGAAAAGTCTGATTACCAACCAGGAGGATTTGGGACAGGCATTGAATGCCGGTCTTGCCACTGCAGTGGGCGCAGAAATCCTTGAGGGCCTGAAGTACGTAGAGGGCGGCAATCCCTACGAAAACGAAACCGGCATCGGCTTTGTGCCCGACCCCATTATCCGTAGCTTGGGCGTGCCGCTGGTTACCGGCGATATTCCCGGCGTGGCTGTGGTGCTGGGCAAGGCGGACAATGCAGAGGATGTGGTCAAGGTCGTCAAGGGCTATCAGTCCAAGGGCATTATGACATTCCTTGTGGGCGATTGCATCGAGCAGTGTGCCGAAGGCGGTGTAAAGATGGGTCTGGAGCTGCGTGTTATTCCTCTGGGTCACGATGTAACCTCTGTGATTCATGTGGTGACGGTGGCTATCCGTGCCGCTTTGATTTTCGGCAATATCCAGCCCGGCGACCTGGCAGGACTGCTGGATTACACAAAGAACCGTGTACCTGCTTTCGTCAATACCTTCGGCGCCATTGATGCCGTTGTGGTGTCTGCCGGTGCCGGTGCCATCGCCCTGGGCTTCCCGGTGGTGGTGGACATTGATTTGGGCGAAAATCAGGTTCCCGGTGCGCTGGAATCTGTATGCAATCACGATGAAACCGTGGCAAAATCTCTGGAGCTTCGCAACATCAAGATTAAGACCACGGAACTTCCCATTCCGGTTGCCTTTGCCGCCGCCTTTGAAGGTGAGATTATTCGCAAGGCCGATATGCACAATGAGTGCTGGTCTTCCAAAAATCCCACGGCAGAGCTGGTGGTCATGCGGGAGCTGAACGAAATTGAAGACCATAAAATCACTGTGATTGGACCGGATCTGGACGAGGCAAAGGATTTGGCTCTGGTGACCTTTGTAGAGGTGGCCGGCAAGAAAATGCAGGTGGACTTTGAATCCGTCATCGAGCGGAAATTCCATGCTTGGTTCAACTACATGGAGGGTGTCATGC
Organism: Faecousia sp.; assembly: GCA_045577715.1. Lineage (GTDB taxonomy): Bacteria > Bacillota > Clostridia > Oscillospirales > Oscillospiraceae > Faecousia. The sequence goes on along the minus strand of JAZNIX010000004.1, from coordinate 30,218 downwards.
ACACCGGTCAGAGAAACCAGGTGCGTGTCCGCGTCAGCAATGCCGCCTTTGAGGCCGGCCTGCGGCTGAAGGATTTTGCAGAGGTTCTTTATGTTATGGTGCGCAACGAATTTGATGCTGTGGTAGATAAGTGCCAGGTGACCGTCATCACCGATGCTGCCGCCGCAGAAAAATTCCGGGATGAAACGGCCATGCCCCGTTACGCCCAGCGGGATGACCGCTTAGCTTCCATGACCGATGAATCTGTGGACCGTTACTATACCTGCATCCTGTGTCAGAGCTTTGCCCCTGCCCATTGCTGTGTGGTTACCCCCGAGCGCTTGGGCCTGTGCGGTGCGGTTTCTTGGCTGGATGCCAAGGCAACCAATGAGTTAGACCCCAACGGCCCTTGCCAGCCCATTATGAAAAAGGGGCTCATTGACGAGCGTACCGGCCGATTTGAGGAAGTCAACCGCATGATTGCCGATGCCACCCATGGCGCAGTGGAAAATGTGACGCTGTACTCCATTTTGGAAGACCCCATGACCTCCTGCGGATGCTTTGAATGTATTTGCGGCATCGAGCCTATGAGCAATGGCTTTATTGTGGTCAACCGGGAATTTAAGGGTATGACTCCCGCCGGCATGACCTTTGGCGAGCTGGCTTCCTGCACCGGCGGCGGTGTCCAGACCCCCGGTTACATGGGCCACGGACGGCATTTCATCGCTTCCAAGAAGTTCATTTCCGCGGAAGGCGGCATCGAACGGATTGTGTGGATGCCTAAGGAACTGAAGGACGATGTGGGCGCACGGCTGAATAAAACAGCCTTTGAGCTGTACGGCATTGAAAACTTCACTGATTTGGTGGCGGATGAAACCGTTACCACCGACGGCGAGGAACTGCTGAACTGGCTGACAGAGAAGAATCACCCGGTTCTTGGTATGGAGCCCCTGCTGTAAAAAAGACTTTTGACCCGGTGCGAAAGCACCGGGTCTTTTGCTGGACAGCGTTGACTTTCTATGGTATAATAGTTCAAATTGGGTAGAAATGAGGTATGTTCATGCCACGGATTACATTCCAAATTGAAGACGCCGAAGCGGTGGTCATTGAGGCCAACGCAGGGGATAATCTCCTAGAGCTGGCCCGGCGGGCGAATGTGGCCATTGATGCGCCTTGCAGCGGCAACGGCTCCTGCGGCAAATGCCGTGTGAAGCTAATAGAAGGCGAGGTGGAGTCCATTCCCTCCCGGCATATTTCGGAGGAGGAATTTGAAGCCGGCTGGCGGCTCAGCTGTAACTGTAAAATTGTCGGTGACTGCACGGTGTTCGTGCCGGATATTGCCAGCGCTTATCAGTCCCGGATGAAGACCGCGGATTTATCTTCTCCTAAGGAAATTGCAATTTTTGAAGAAACCAAGACAGGGCTGCTTGAAAGCGGTATTTGCTTTGAAAACAGCTTCCGGGCGTTGGATGTAACGGTGGATGCGCCTACCTTGGAGGATACCATGCCCGATAATGAGCGGCTTGTCCGGGCAATTCAGGCACAGACAGGGGCAGGGCAGGTAGAAATTCCCTATTTTGTAATGAAAAAGCTGGCATCTACTCTGCGGCAGCAGAATTTCCATGTCTGCGTGAAGGGGCGGCAGGAAAATGACGTGTTTTACTGCATGGAGTTGAGTGCTCCTGAAGATACGGCGTTGGTGGGCTGTGCCATCGATATCGGCACAACCACAGTGACCATGGTGTTAACGGATTTGACTTCCGGTAAGTTGCTGGCCAAGGGCTCTTCCGGTAACGGACAAATTCGTTACGGTGCAGATGTCATCAACCGCATTATTGAACAGGGAAGACCCGGCGGCAAAGAAAAGCTTCAAAAGGCCATCGTTCAGGAAACCTTGGCGCCGATTATCACCAATCTTTGCAAAAGCGCAAAGCTGAATATCCACAGCATCCTGCGGTTGTCCGTAGGCGCCAATACCACCATGAACCATTTGCTTTTGGGGGTGGATGCAGAGCCTGTCCGGATGGAACCTTATATTCCCAGCTTTTTTTCTTGGGAAGGATTGCTGGCAGGGGATTTGAAGCTGCCGGCCAATCCCCTTGCACCGGTGCTGATTGCACCCAATATCGGCTCTTATGTGGGAGGCGATATTACTGCCGGCACATTGGCCTCCGGAATCTGGGACAAGGACGAAATGAGCCTGTTTATCGACCTGGGCACCAATGGGGAGCTGGTATTCGGCAACCGGGATTTTCTCATGAGCTGTGCCTGCAGTGCCGGCCCGGCCTTTGAGGGCGGCGATATCTCCTGCGGTATGCGGGCCACCGACGGCGCAGTGGAGGCTTGCACCATTGATAAGACCACTATGGAGCCTACTTTAACCATTATCGGAGATGCAGGCCAAAAGTGCGTGGGCATCTGCGGCAGCGGTATTATTGATATCATTTCCGAGCTGTTTCGCTGTGGAATTATCAACGCCAAGGGCCTGTTTGTCCGGGAGGGCAGTCGGGTGAAGCGGGATGTCCACGGCATGGGCCGTTATGTGATTGCCACCGGAGAGGAAAGTGAAACCGGTCGGGAAGTGGCCATCAATGAGGTGGATATCGACAACTTCATTCGGGCCAAGGGAGCGATTTTCTCTGCCATCGATACCCTGCTGCAAAGCGTGGATATGACAGTGGATATGATTGATAAGGTATATGTGGCCGGCGGCATTGGCTCCGGCATTAATATGAAAAACGCTGTGAACATCGGTATGTTCCCGGATGTGGAATTGGAAAAATTCCAATATATCGGAAACTCCTCTCTTACCGGAGCTTATGCCATGGTCATGAGCGACGCCGCGGCAGAAAAAACCGGGGAGGTTGCTGCCAATATGACCTATTTGGAGCTGAGCACCTATCCGGGGTATATGGATTCCTTTGTGGCGGCCTGCTTCCTGCCCCATACCGATGCCAGCTTGTTCCCAAATTCCAGACAGGAGCTATAATATGCAAGTAGAAAATCATAAGGAAGAAGTGCCTTTTTCCTATTACTTAGAGCAATTCCCGGGCCTGGAGCCCACAGAAGCGGCAACACGGCTGAATTTACAGTGGGACGGAAAAGAATTTTATGTAAACCTGCTGGACCGACAGTTTGCCATTGCCCATGAGCTCTATCATATACGGGCATTGGATGGAGGTGGTTTACCGCCTCTGCCGGTGCAAACCTTTTTACTCCGTTATCTTTTGGAGGGCAAGCAGGTTCCGTGGCAGGGGTCTTGGAAGACCTTTCGGGAAATGCCCTGGGGAGAAATGTATATCAAGCCCTACACCGGCCGGGTGCTGACCCGTGCCGCCTTTACCTTTGGCACCAGGGTGGCGGCTTTTCGGGCGGCCTGTGAAGCCATGGGCGCAACGCCCGTTTCTCACGGGGACGCAGGTTATCTGTTCCATTTTATTGACGGGTATCAGATGCAGATTCTTGTGTGGGAGGGGGACGATGAATTTCCGCCCAATGCCCAGATTTTATATTCCGATAATTTCTCCGAGGGCTTTGCTGCCGAGGACCGGGTAGTAGCCGGGGATATTTTAATTTCCCTTATTAAGGAGAAAATGTAACAAATTTTGCAAAGCTGTAACATCGCCGCAGTGCTTTCACTGCGGCGATGTTTTATGCTAAAATAAGCAGAAGTATTGGAAAAAACGGGAAAAACAAGAGAAATAATCTGAATTTATACAAAAAAAGGTGTTGATTATCTCAAATATATATGTTACAATTTGTAACATGTGTTGGAAGAAATTGTATCCTTCCAATGCGCTGAAAACCGTGTTGATTTTCGGAAAGGACGAAAAACGTGAAGATTCGTTTCATTAGCCTGCTCCTGGCGATTTTGTTTTTGGCAGTTTTTATTCCTACACCGGCTTCTGCCGCAACGACAGAAGCAGAGGAAATTGAAAAACAAATTTCCAGTACCTACCGGACAGCCTTACGCAGCACCCGCATGGGTTCTTTCAACGGCTACTGTGGAAAGCTGGTCAACTGGCAGACCTATCTGCTGGGTATCGATGAAGGCGTGTACGGCTGTAACGGAAAGGATGAATTTGATTTATATCGGAATCTGGGCACCACCACCGGTGGCTATCAGGTAAAGTGTTATCCGTCTTCAGAATATGATTTGCACAGCGCCCTAAGCGAGATTACCAAGAATGGCACAGCGGACGCTTATAATATTCTAGTGGGATTTCAGCGGACCAACACCCGGGAGGGCAGTATCTACGGTCACGCAATGCTGATTCACGCAATTCTGGACGGAACCGTATATTTCGCAGAATGCTACAGCACCTCCCTAGGGGGAAAATACTGGGCAGAGGGCACACCTATTTCCTGTTCCATTGATACCTTCTGCGATTATTACAATGCCTGGACGGAGTTTGACGGCATTGCCTATTTCGGACTGAAAACCTATCGGGATGTCTGCGAATACTATCCTGCCTCTCTGTATGCAATGGCACAGGAGGATGTGAAGGTTTATGAAGAGCCCTTTGACCCGGGTCTTTGTGAGGAGAAGCTGACAGAAGCACAGATTCCTTCCGGCCAGATTCAGAAGGTCGCCGGTCTGCTGAAAACCCCTGCCGGCGATTACTGGTACCGGCTGGAGGAAGAAAATGCTTATGTCCCGGCTAAGAGCCTGGTGCTTGTGGACTTCGATTACGAAGATGTGGACCTTGAAAATCTGAAGGTTCCGGGCGTGCTCCGGGTAGGCAACGGCTTTGTCCTGCGGGGGAATGTACTGACGGAAAATACCAGCTTGGATTCTGTGCAGGTAGTGGTATATGATCCCCAGGAGGGGATACAGACACCGCTGTTCTCCGGCTCTCTGGAGGGGGTAAACGGACGGGTGGATTTGAATCATTGGAAGCTGGACCAGGAAATGAAATTCCGCACGCTAAAAGCAGGCACTTACCGCATTGCCATTATGGCGGAGGTGGGGTCTTATGTCCTGAAGGACGGTTTTCCCACTTACTGCAGTGAAACCAAGGAAATTTGGCATTCGGAATTAGAGGTGACTGCAGGCTGGGAAAACTATGTCACGGTTCAATTTGACGGAAACGGCGGCATGGCAGAGATTGCCCAAACAATGCTTCCGCAAGGAAGTCCGTTGGGTACATTGCCCCAGGCCACCATGGACCAGGGCGCTTTCTTGGGATGGACTCTGGACCCGGAGGGAACACAGCCGGTTACATCCGACCTTTCTGTAGGAAGCAATACGACTTTGTATGCCCAATGGAAAACGGACCGGACATCCCTGGACGGCTGGCAGAGTGTGGATGGCAATTGGGTATATTACGATTGCGGACAAATTATGCAAGGCTGGATTGCCTTGGGTGATGTGATTATCTATCAATATGAAGACGGTACCCGGGCCAGCGGTCTGCAACAGATTGGTTTGGAGCAGTATCAATTTTCCGATACCGGGATTCTTATGGACGATTGGCAAAATGTATACGATCGCATCGATATTCTCAATGGGGGCTATGGGCAATTAATCCAAACGCCTGTGGAAGAGGCACCCGATTTGCCGATAGAACCGACAACGGAGGAAAAGGCGGAAAACCCGGTGGTTACCGTTGCTTTGATTGCCCTTGCGACGGTTTTGTTCACAAGCGGTGCGGCCGGGGCGGCAATCTTCTTTCACAAAAAGACCCTGGCAGTATAACAATAAAATATGACCCTCATAAGAAATCTTATGAGGGCCGTTTTATTTGGGGTTATCTATCAGGAAATACGAACCGCGCAGACAACAAAGCGGCCGTTGTTTAGGCTGTACTCACAGGTGGAAAGAGTCAGCAGCTTATCCCCGTATTGGGGCGTGATGCCTGTGTCGTAAAAATCCATGGATTTGATCGTTTCTACAAAGTCATTGAATTCCTCTTCTGAGGCGGCGTCGCTGAATGTATGATAAGGAAAGCCTTCGCCGACGTTGCCGGAGGTTTTGAATACCGCCCAAATCCGATAGGTATGACGCTCGTAAAGGGTGTCAAAGGAGAAGGTTTGGTGGTCTTTCCAAAAAGCTTCCTTCTTGTATTTATCCAGTCCGGCGAACATAGAGCCGTCCTTCATATGATGGCCGTACAGGGTAATATTATCGGAGGGGAGGTTGATATCACAGGCTTCCTCAGCGTATATGGCACCCCAATCGCTCCAGGTGTGGTTAAAATTCCGTTTCAAATAATAGTCCGGACGGTCCGGGGTCTGCATGACAGGGTAATTGATTTTTGTTTCCGGTACGGCAATCCAGCCGACGGTATCTGCATTCAGCTCATAAATGGGAAGAAGATCTGCCAGGATGGTGGGCTCTGTGGGCTCTGGCGGTGTGGAGTCCTCAGGAACGCCGGAAGGGGTTGTGGGGGAAGAGGGCTCTGATTGTGAGGGCTCTGTGGCGGCAATGCTTCCTCTTAGGGAGGCAAGGTCATCGTATTGGCTGCTTGCTTTGGAGGACTCTGTCCAATAGGTGACAAGCTTTATGGCGCAAACCAGAAACACGACGGCAAAAACGCCAATGAGAAGAAAATACAGCAGTTTCCCCTTGAGGAAGGATGTTTTTTTGGATTCCATAACGGGACTTCCTTTCTGTGCGGTTATTCTTATTTTACAGAAAAAACAGAAAAAAGTAAAGTGTTTTCCGCAAGGCTGCAAAGAATATCTTTTTTGTGAAATATGGATAAAAAATTAGGAAAAAACTCCGTGTTTTCCACAGAAGAACTATTGTGTTTTGCTGGGAGATGTGGTAGAATAAATCCAATCTTTTTTGAAAGGAAGAATGATTATGAGCTATGTAGATGAAACCTTAGAAAAAGTAATTGCAAAAAACCCCAATCAGCCGGAATTTCACCAGGCTGTGAAGGAAGTGCTGGAGTCTCTGCGCCCGGCCATTGAAAAGAATGAGGAAAAGTTCCGTCGGGATGCCCTGCTGGAGCGGATGACGGAGCCGGACCGGATAGTGGAATTCCGGGTATCCTGGGTGGATGACCAGGGTCAGGTGCAGGTAAATAAGGCCTACCGTGTCCAGTTTAACAATGCCATCGGCCCTTACAAGGGCGGAATTCGTTTGCACCCCTCTGTCAACCAAAGCATTATGAAGTTCCTGGGCTTTGAGCAGGTGTTTAAGAACAGCCTGACGGGTCTGCCTATCGGCGGTGCCAAGGGCGGCTCTGACTTTGACCCCAAGGGCAAGTCGGACCGGGAAATTATGGCCTTCTGCCAGAGCTTTATGACAGAGCTGTATAAGTATATCGGTGCGGACATGGACGTTCCTGCCGGTGATATCGGCACAGGCGCTCGGGAGATTGGCTACTTCTACGGCCAGTATAAGCGGATTCGTGGCGTGTATGAAGGCGTGCTCACCGGAAAGGGCCTGTCCTACGGCGGCAGCTTGGCTAGAAAGGAAGCCACAGGTTACGGTCTGCTGTATTTGACAGAGGAAATGCTCAAGTGCAATGGCCATGCCCTGGCGGGCAAGACCGTGGCAGTTTCCGGTGCCGGTAATGTGGCTACCTATGCCATCCAGAAAGCATGGCAGCTGGGCGCCAAGCCGGTTACTTGTTCCGATTCTACCGGCTGGATTTACGATCCCGACGGCATCGACGTGGATGTGCTGAAAGAGGTCAAGGAAGTCAAGCGGGCTCGCCTGACCGAGTATGCCAAGGCAAGACCCAACGCCCAGTACCATGAGGGAAAGGGTGTTTGGAGTGTCAAGTGTGACGTGGCACTTCCCTGTGCAACGCAAAATGAGCTTTTGTTGGAGGATGCCAAGCTTTTGGTGGCCAACGGCTGTATGGCAGTGGCGGAGGGCGCCAATATGCCCACTACCTTGGATGCTACCAAATATCTGCAGGATAACGGCGTTCTGTTCTGCCCGGGTAAGGCGGCCAATGCCGGCGGCGTGGCTACCTCTGCGTTGGAAATGAGCCAGAATTCCGAGCGCTTGAGCTGGAGCTTCGAGGAGGTTGACAGCAAGCTCAAGGGGATTATGGTCAATATCTTCCATAATGTGGATGCTGCGGCGAAGGAATACGGCAGCGCAGGCAACTATGTGATGGGAGCCAATATTGCCGGCTTCCTGAAGGTAGCCGATGCTATGACCGCCCAGGGCGTGGTGTAAACAAAAAACGGATAGACAGGCGTGCCAAAAGGCGCGCCTGTTTTGCTGCAGCGGCTTGATTTCATAAGGAACGGCTGAGGTTGGACCTGCCGTTCTTTTTTGTTTTGCGGATTGCGGTATCCGTCAAGTGCTGGTTTTGATTGGTGGAGCAGCTCAGACATGGGGGGTGACAGGGTGTAGGAGTGGTTTGTTGGAATGTCTGCTATATATTGTAAGTTGTGTTTTAGGGTTGATTTTTAATGGTGTATGCGTTATAATAAACTCAAACTGTGTCTTAAAATGAGCGAACCTTATATTTTGTGCAGATAGGAGAAGAAAGTACAAAATAAGGGGATATATCTCTGCAGGCAAACAATCAGATGCAATCGGCGTATGGGACGATATGCAGTGATGTTGGATGTCCGTTTTGACAGCATGAGACGGAACGCAAAACGGGGAACAGGAGAGTAGAATGAAGAAAAAAATAAATGACCAAGATACGAAAAGGGCAGACAATACGAATAAGACAAACCGGAATTTAAAATACAATACATCATATGAAATGGGCAATAAGGTGCGTCGTATTCTCCTTCTGATTGTGCTGGATACGTTCAGCGTTTTTGGCGCCTTCTTTGCGGGCCTTTGGTTGCGGTTCGAGTTCAGCTTTTCCAGCATCCCAGCCGAGTATTTGCATGGATTTTTCCATTTTTCTGCCGTTTGGTGTCTTGTTTCTATTTTTGTCTTTTCGTTGTTTAATCTATATCACAGTATTTGGCGGTTTGCCAGTGTAGATGAGCTTCTGCGAATCATGGGCGCTTTTCTTGTGTTTGCTTTGGCTATTTGCATATATCTGATGCTTGGCTACCACGTGATGCCGTATTCTTTCTATATTTTAGGCGGTGTGTTTCAGTTTCTCTGTACGGTGGCTATCCGGTTTGGGTACCGCCTTGCCCGGGGACTGCGGATTCAATTGGAGCACATTGCCTCCAACAAGGCCAAAGAGAATATTATGATTATTGGCGCGGGAGAGGCAGGCCGTGTTTTGGCCACGGAATTGGAAGGCAGCCAATATGTCAAGGCCCGCGTGGTTTGCGTCATTGATGACAACCCTAACAAGCTGCATAAGCGCCTTTGCGGGATTCCGATTGTAGGAGACCGATACAGCATTCCGAAGGCTGCAAAGGAATATGATGTGGACCGCATTATTTTCGCAATCCCCACTGCATCTGCATCGACCCGAAAGGAGATACTGGACATTTGCGCTACCACCGGCTGTAAGGTTCAGATTATTCCGGGTGTTTTCCAACTGGTAAATGAAGAAGTCAATATCAGCAAGCTGCGGGAAGTAGACCCCCAGGACCTGCTGGGCCGGGACCCTATTAAGGTGAATATGGATGAGATATTCCAGTACATTTCCGGCAAGGTGGTTATGGTCACCGGCGGTGGCGGTTCTATCGGCAGTGAGCTTTGCCGACAGATTGCAAAAGCCTGTCCCAAGCAGTTAATTATCTTTGAGATTTATGAAAACAATGCGTACGATATTCAGATGGAATTGCAGCGTGTCTGCCCGGATTTGAATCTGGAGGTGCTGATTGGCTCTGTCCGTAACACTGCGCGCCTTGATTATGTTTTGGGAAAATATCAGCCGGATTTGGTGTTCCATGCCGCAGCCCATAAGCACGTTCCTCTGATGGAGGACAGTCCCAATGAAGCAATTAAAAACAATGTGTTCGGCACCTACAAGATGGCACAAGCTGCATCTAAATACGGTGTCAAGCGCTTTGTGTTGATTTCCACCGATAAAGCCGTCAACCCCACCAACATTATGGGCGCCAGCAAGCGTCTGTGCGAAATGGTGGTGCAGATGATGAATCGGGAATCCAAGACGGAATTTGTGGCAGTGCGTTTCGGTAATGTTCTCGGCTCCAACGGTTCTGTAATTCCGCTGTTTAAAAAGCAAATTGAGGCCGGCGGCCCGGTTACCGTTACCCATCCCGATATTATCCGTTACTTTATGACCATTCCCGAGGCAGTTTCTTTGGTGCTTCAAGCGGGTTACTATGCCAAGGGCGGTGAAATTTTTGTCCTGGACATGGGGGAACCTGTGAAAATCGATACCATGGCCCGGAATTTAATCCGTCTTTCCGGTTACGAGCCGGATGTGGATATTAAGGTGGAATACACCGGCCTGCGTCCTGGTGAAAAGCTCTATGAGGAGCTTTTGATGAAAGAAGAGGGGTTGCAGGATACTTCCAACAAGCTGATCCATATCGGCAAACCCATTGAAATGGACGATGCGCTGTTTAAGCAGCAGTTGGCACGGCTGGATGCCGCTTACCGTGTGGAAGCAACAAACATGAAAGAAATAGTGGCAGAAATTGTGCCGACTTATAAATTGAAAGCGAAGGTGTAAAAGTTATGAAAATACCTTTTTCCCCTCCGGATATTACGGAAGCTGAAATTCAGGAGGTCGCTGCCGCTTTGCGATCCGGCTGGATTACCACAGGCCCTCGCACCAAGGAACTGGAGCGCCGGGTTGCTGCATATTGCGGCACTGAGCGAGCGGTATGTCTGAATTCTCAGACTGCGTGCGCTGAAATGGCACTGCGGATTTTGGGTATTGGCCCCGGTGACGAGGTAATTGTTCCGGCATATACCTATACGGCTACCGCTTCTATTGTGTACCATGTAGGCGCGAAGATTATCATGATTGACTGCCAGGCAGATTCCCTGGAAATGGATTACGATAAGGTGGAAGCTGCGATTAACAGCAACACCAAGGCCATTATTGCTGTAGATTTGGCGGGCATTCCTTGTGATTATGACCGGATTTTTGCTGCAGTGGAGCGTAAACGGGGACTGTTTTCTGCAAATTCTGCAATTCAGCGGGCAATGGGCCGCGTGGCGGTTATGGCAGATACCGCCCATTCTTTTGGCGCGCGGCAGAGTGGCCGGCCAACCGGTTGCCTGGCCGATTTCTCTTCTTTTTCTTTCCATGCGGTCAAGAATTTGACGACTGCAGAGGGTGGAGCGCTGACCTGGAACACAATTCCGGGTGTTGATAACGAAACAATCTATAAGCAGCTGCAACTATTGTCACTGCACGGGCAGAGCAAGGATGCTCTTGCAAAGACCCAGCTGGGTGCATGGGAATATGACATTGTAGCGCCTTGGTATAAGTGCAATATGACAGATGTGGCTGCTGCAATTGGATTGAGTCAGCTGGCTCGGTACGAAGCGATGCTGGAGCGGCGCAAGGAAATCATTGGCCGGTACGATTCCGCATTGAAGCCATTGGACGTAGCTGTGCTGAACCACTACAACGGGAAGCACCAATCCTCCGGGCATCTGTACCTCAGCAGAATTCCGGGCATCACACTGGAGCAACGAAATGAAATCATTATCAAGATGGCAGAGCGGGGAGTTGCCTGCAATGTCCACTATAAACCGCTGCCTATGCATACTGCATACAAAAATTTAGGCTTTGACATTAAGGATTACCCCAATGCTTATGCCCACTTTGCAAATGAAATTAGCTTGCCGCTTCATACTTGCCTGACGGATGAGCAAGTGGAATATGTGATTGAGAGCTACACAGGAGTCTTGGAAGGGTACTTAAAATGATTTTAAGAAAATGGGAGGACATTCCGGAGTGGATGCAGTGCCCAGAAGTTAGGGAATATTACGACATCTTGAGCAAAAAGAAAATCAGCCTGGTTCTCAAAAGAGCGTTTGACGTGGTTGCGGGGTTGGGTGTGCTGGTGATTACTACAATTCCCATGGCAGTAATTGCGGTGCTGATAAAGCTGGATTCTGAAGGCCCTGTTTTTTACCGCCAGGAGCGCGTTACGAAATATGGCAAAAAATTCAAAATTCACAAGTTCCGCACAATGGTAAACCGGGCAGATCAGATAGGCTCTGCTGTGACGGTTGGCAACGACAGCCGAATCACAAAGGTTGGTGCGAAGCTTCGGGGTTGCAGACTGGATGAGCTGCCTCAGGTGTTCGATGTTTTAAGCGGCAATATGAGCTTTGTGGGAACCAGACCGGAAGCCACAAAGTATGTGGAGCAGTATACCAACGAGATGAAGGCAACCTTACTGCTATCTGCCGGAATCACATCGGAGGCCAGCATCCGCTATAAGGATGAGGCTAAGCTTCTGGATGCGGCGGATGATGTTGATCGGGTGTATGTAGAACAGGTGTTGCCCCAAAAGATGGTGTATAATTTGGACAGTATTCGTAACTTTGGCTTTTTTGGGCAATTGGCAACAATGTTTAGAACCGTGTTGGCAGTGCTGGGTAAAGATTACAGTGCGGGCGAAAAGGAAAGGATAGAAACACGATGAGTAACGTAAGTATGAATCCTAAAAAACCGCTGATTGCGCTGCTGACAAACAACGATGATGATGTGTTCTGCTTTCGCAAGGAGCTGATTGAGGGCTTGATTGCTGAGGGCTATGAGGTTTTGATTTCTTGTCCCGACGGTCCGAAGCTGGAGCTTATGAAGGAAATCCCGTATCGGTACGACAATCCGGAGATTGACCGGCGGGGAACGAACATCATTTCCGACCTGAAATTACTGCTTCATTACAGAAAACTGTTTCGGCGGGAAAAGCCGGATGTGGTATTGACATATACTGCGAAGCCCAATGTGTACGCCGGTTTTGCAGCAAGAACGCTTGGGATTCCGTATATCAATAATGTGACCGGGATTGGCTCTGTTGTGAATATGTCCGGCATAAAGAAGGCTTTTATTTTGGGGCTGTTTAAATTTGCATACCGCGGGGCATCCTGCGTCATGTTCCAAAATGCTACAAATATGCAACTGGCGTTAGACGGCAATATGATTCGCGGAGAATACAAGTTAATCCCGGGTTCCGGTGTGGACCTTACCCGTTACCCCTTGCAGGACTATCCGGAAGGCGGAAACGGAGAGACGGGTCCGACAGTTGTTTTTAATTACATCGGCAGAGTGCTCCGGGATAAGGGCGTTGATGATTATATCGCGGTGGCGAAACGAATCAAGAAAAAATATCCGCAGACGGAGTTTAATATTCTTGGTTTCATTGAACCCACGGAAAATCACTACGAAGCCGAGCTGGAGGAGTTGGAAAAACAGGGAATCGTGCATTACCGGGGGAGTCAGAGGGATGTTAAGCCTTGGATTCAGCGGGCCCATGCAATTATTCATCCCAGCACTTATGGCGAGGGAATGAGTAATGTTCTTTTAGAAAATGCCAGTTCCGGAAGATTTTTAATTACGACGGATAATCCCGGCTGTCAGGAAACCGTTGTGAATGAAGAAAGCGGATATATCTACCATGGCGGAGATGTGGATGCGTTGGAAAAGACCGTCGAAAGGTTCCTTCAATTGGACAATAGGGAAAGAAAAGCGATGGGCTTAAAGGGAAGACAGCATGTAGAGGCCAATTTCTCAAGAGATATTGTGGTAGAAGCATATAAAGAGGCGATCAAAAAGATACTGTAGGTAACCGACGGTGCGCCATGCCTTGTTGGTGCAGTCTTTGGTGGCAATGGCAGGAGAATGCAAATGAAGTGTTTGTTTGTTCATGATTTTAGAGGGTATAAACGGGAGGGACGGGTTTATTCCACGAACTTTTCCTATGAAATTCTGAAGAAAAGATATGTGGATACCTTCGGTGAACTGTATATCCTCAACCGCTCCGGGGAAATGCCCGAGAATCAAAGCGAGAAGGGCTATGTAGAAGCTTCCGGGGATGGCGTGTTTTTTCTGGATGCAGTTCCAATTTTTACTCCCACCAGTTTTGCAAAAGCGTATCCAAAAATCAAAAAGACTGTGATTGAGCAGGTAGCGAACAGTGAGTACACCATTATTCGTTTGGATAGTTTTTTGGGCTTGATTGCTGCAGAATACTGCCGGAAGCACAATAAAAAGTATTTGATTGAGGTTGTGGGCTGCGTCTGGGATTCTTTTTGGAATAAGGGGGGCATGGGAAAACTGGTCGCCCTTCCGCTGTATAAGAAGATGCAGTACGAGATTAAGCATGCACCGTATGCGGTCTATGTTACCAGCCAATTCCTGCAGGAAAGATATCCCACAGACGGCAGGAATACGAATATATCCAATGTCCATCTGGGTCAACAGAAACAGGAGGATTTGGATAAACGGTTAGAAAAAATTGCCGTTTTTGATGAAACGGGAGTGGTCAATCTCGTAACCGTGGCTTCTGTGCAAGTGCGGTATAAGGGTCAGGATACGGTCATTCGCGCTTTGGGCGAACTAAAGAAACGGGGAAAAACCAATTACCGTTACCATTTGATTGGCGGTGGTGACGATTCCTACCTTCGGGGATTGGCAGAAAAATATGGGGTTTGTGATCAGGTTGTGTTCCATGGGAGCATGAACCACGGCAAGGTTATGGAGTTTCTGAATGACTGTGACGTCTACATTCAGCCGTCGAAACAGGAAGGACTGCCCCGTGCCCTGATTGAGGGGATGAGCAGGGGCTTGCTGTGCTTCGGCACCAAGGTTGCCGGAATACCGGAGCTGTTGAATCCAAATATGATTTTTTCTACGAAAGCAAATGCTTATCAGGAAATTGCAAACTTGCTGGCCTCCGTCAATAAAAACATGATGGTAAAGGAAGCAAAAAGGAATTTTGAAGAGGCCAAGAAATACGAAGGCCATATTCTGGAAAAAAGACGGAAAGATTTCTTTTCTGCCTTTATTGCACAGGAATGACCGGCAAGCACAAAATATCAACACAGATACGGTAAGGAGTATCAGTCATGCTAAGAGAAAAAATCAGGTCGATTGTATATAGGATGAACGGCTGGATGACTGTTCTTCTGCGGAGTATCCACAAGGGATTCTGTTGCCAGACCTCTCTGAACACCATGATTGCTCCTTCGGCGGAACTGTCGGTTGCAAAAAGTGCAAATGTGATTGTCGGAAAATCCTTTGCTATGCTTAAGGGTGCAGCTTTGGTTTGCAGACCTGGCGCCACGGTTAATATCGGGAATAATGTGACATTTGGTATGAGAAATTATATCAATGTACATGAAAAAGTGAGCATTGGCGACAATGTTAACTTTGCGCCGGATGTGAAAATCTACGACCATGATCATGATATTAAGAACTATTCCATGGATTCGCTGGAATGGCGAAATCATTATGTTACGGCACCGGTTATTATCGGCTCCAATGTTTGGATTGGGGCAAATGTCGTGATTTTGCGGGGGACGGTCATTGGCGACAATTGTGTGATTGGCGCAGGAGCTGTACTGAAGGGTGAATACCCCAGCAATTCCATTATTATTCAGAAACGCACAGAGGTTACCCGGGCATTCTAAGTTAGAATTAACGCAAGGACGATTCCAGCGGAAATTGCAGCGATGCTAATAGTGAGCATTCAAGGCGAAAAAGGCTTTATAGCAAGGAGGTAGTAGGATAGTGACATCCGTTACAAAAGAAAAACGCATCATCATCTTATTGAGTATCCTGCTGGTGGCAATCAATGGCCTGGTGTCAAATTGTTTGGTTCAGGTCATTAGCTTTTGGGTGTTCATGGCTGCTGTGGTGGTAATCATGAAGTTTGATTTTGTTCACCCTTATATTTGGTATTTGGGGATGCAAACGCTGTATTATACAGCGTATCCAATCCTGTATGTTCTCGGATATAACAGAACTATAGAATATACGCCGGAGCCAATGTTCCTGGCTTCCATTATGACACTGATTTTGGTTGTTCTATTCCCCGGAGAGCATAAGAGTGGAAAACTGAAGAAGTCTATCGAGCTGGATACCCCATTCCTAAAGAAAATCATTCATATTTTTTCTGGCGTTGCACTGCTGACGGTTGTGCTGATTGTAATCAACGGCTTTGAAACTAAGAATCAAATGTATGGCTCTACCTTCGGATTTTTGTATCAGCTTGTTTTCTCCGGCGCGCTGATTTATATGAACATGGGAACCTGCCTGGTGAGCAATACGCTGGCACAGGATAAACGGCTGGACATTAAGTTGATCTTGGAGTTGGGAATTTCTGTACTGCTGCTGACACTTTTCTCAGGCGAACGGGATTTGATTATCCGTTTTCTGGTTGTGATGATCATGGTATTAAAGTTCTTTAATATCATCAAGACGAAAACGTTTATCATTTTGGTTTTGTCTTTTGTTGTTTTGATTCCCCTGACGAAAATAATGAAATACTTTTTCTTGACAGGAGAACTAACCGGTACGCTGTCTTTGAGTAGCCTTGGAGACCTTCTGAATGATTTCCTGTCCGGCGAGTTTACTTCTGCCTCCCGCAATCTGCAGATTTTGGTGAATAATGAAGAAACCGTCAAGGGTGTGATGGGAGGTAAAACATTCCTGTCCGATATTGTGCGTATCACAGGATATGCACCATTCTCTGCACAACATTGGTATCAAAGGACTTTCTTTCCCAACGAGACGGTAGGAAAGGGCTTTACACTGATTGGCGAGGGGTATATTAACTTCGGTTATGTAGGCGTGGTGATTGTAGGAATTGTTATTGGTTGCTTGGTGCGTTTTCTGTATCTCAACCATACAAAAAACATTTTCTATTTGTTCATTTATTTTTGCTCGATTCCGATTTTCATTTATGCCAACCGCGCAGATTTGGCGAACATTTTTTCGCCGATGGTCCGGCAGGTGTTGCTGAGCGCTGCTGTCGTATATTTTGCACCAATCATTTGGCGTTTGCTATTGGGCCGGTTAACTCGCTGGAGAGAATCTGCGCGTTTACGAAAGAAAAAGCGGTAATATAACACATTCATCCGTCTGCGTGAATGCAGGCGGATGGGCGTGTTTGAAGTAAACTTGAATGTATGCGAAAGGATAGTCCCTGCCGGCGTGGTTCTTTATTATGAAGTATGGGGCGGCAGAACAACGATTTGATATGGATATTAACATAAAGAATGTGGTTCGGGAATACGAAAAGCGAGCTGCGGAGAACCAACAGCTTGTAACAGTTTTTATGCTCACATATAATCGCGCGCATTATGTTATGCTTGCCATTGAATCTGTGCTGAAACAGACTTATGAGAATTTTACTTTGATTTTGCTGGATAACTGCTCTACTGACAACACACAGGAAGAAATCAGCAAAATCAAAGACCCCCGGTTGCTGTATATCAAGAGAAGCTCGGTGGTTGGAGACTCAAACGCAAAATTTGCCAACAGTATTTGTATCACACCATATTATATTGTACTGCACGATGATGACCTTGTGGAGCCGGAGTACCTGCAAGAAGTTGTGGAACAAATGGAATGCAACGACTATTCTGCAATGTCTACCGGCGGCATTATCATTGATGAGGATGGCAATAAAACCCGTGATTATTTGCCTACAGCAGAAGAAAGATTTGTATGGAAAAACGGGGAATACCTTGCCCAGTATCTTCGCGTAAAGCATATTGGTATGATTTATCCTTCTGTTATTTACAGAAAATCTTTCTATAAAAATCTTGACAGTTACAACGTAGCGGCGGCAGGCCCGGCTGGAGATCAGGCAATGTGGTTCTTGACGGAACGGAACGGGGGCACCCTGGCACTCTATAATAAACCGCTGATGCGCTATAGAAGACACAAAAAACAAGACAGTAATGCAAATGATGGATATATGACATTTCAACTGTTTGATTACTTGCTGTCAGATGATTACTACCGCGGCTTTTTGGAAAAAGACTATGCTGCTGTTAATGAGCGCGTGTTTCGGTCTTTTGCGACCATTACACTGAAGTATTGTTGCAGGCAAATTGACGAGGAAAAGTATTCTGAAATATTTGACTACAAAGTGGTTCGGGAAATGCCGAAGCATCACGGGAAAAGGTACTATATACTAATGAAATGCGTGTTTGCCCTGCGGCCTGTGACTAAGCATGCCGGATGGCTGGTGAAATTATGGAGAAACAAAAAATAATAACAAATGTGATATGGAAGTTTGCTGAAAGAATCTTGGCCCAGGGAGTATCCTTGCTGGTATCAATTATTCTGGCAAGACTGCTTATGCCCGAGGACTACGGTGCAATTGCTATGGTCACCGTATTTATCACAGTTGCGAATGTTTTTGTGACAAGTGGAATACCAAATGCGCTGATTCAGAAAAAGGACGCAGATACGCTGGATTTCTCATCGGTGTTTTTCTTTAATTTTGGCGTTTCGCTTTGTATTTATATCATGCTCTTTCTTTTTGCTCCCATGATTGCGTCTTTTTACGATGTGGAAATCTTGTGCCCCGTTGTGCGTGTTATGGGATTAAGAATTGTTGTTGCATCCGTTAATAGCGTGCAGCATGCTTATGTTTCAAGGCACATGATGTTCCGGAAATATTTTTTCTCTACACTTTTTGGAACACTGTGTTCCGGCATTGTAGGCATTGCAATGGCATATATGGGTGCGGGAATCTGGGCATTGGTTGCACAGTATATGGTTAACACCATCATAGATACCATAATTCTCTTTATTACAGTGAACTGGAGACCGAAATGGGCATTCAGCTTCCAAAGAGTGAAAAGGCTGTTGGCTTTTGGATGGAGAATTCTTTTTGAAGGTCTTTCAGATACCGTTGTTGGTCAAGTCCAGAACTTGATTATCGGAAAGGTATATACAGCCGGAGATTTGGCGTGCTATACCAAGGGGCAGCAATTTCCGGCGGTGATTGTATCCAACAGTGTGTCATCCATTGGCGCTGTGTTGTTTCCTGCAATGTCCAATGTCCAGGACCAAAAGAAATATGTACTGCAGATGCTTAAAAAATCGGTGAGAATGGCATCTTATATCATCTATCCTGTTTTGACCGGTTTGGCGGTGGTAGCCCCTTCCTTTGTGCATGTTGTGTTGACAGATAAATGGGCTGGCGCAATACCGTTTCTCCAGGCATTTTGCCTATTAAATGCACCTTCGGTTGCAATGATTCCCCGACATCAGGCGCTGAATGCATTGGGTCGAAGTGACGTGTTCATGTACGAACACATGGTTGCGCGCGTAGTGAGCGTTGTGTTGTTAATGTTTACGTACAGGATTAGCGTCTGGGCAATTCTGTGTGGCAGCTTTGCCAGCACAGCAATTCTTATGGCAATTATCGCCTTTACCAGCAAAAGATATGTAGGATATTCCTATTTGGACCAAATAAAGGATATTATCCCCACCCTGATCGGATGTGCGGTTATGGGAATTCCTGTCTATTTTTTACAGTGTTTGAATTTGCCGCATTTTCCGATGCTGATTGTTCAGGTTGTAACCGGTATGACCATTTATATTCTGTACTCTGTGATATTTAAGGTTCCGGAATTTCATACCTGTTTGTCCATGATAAAAAGGATGATTAGGAAAAAGTGAATGTGTTTTATTCCCAATAAGAACATTCTAAATATATACCGGGAGGAAAATATAGAAATGAAGGTTGTATTGCTAGCCGGTGGATTTGGCACCCGAATTTCCGAGGAATCGGCGTTTAAGCCCAAGCCAATGATTGAAATTGGTCAGAAACCGATTCTCTGGCACATTATGAAAGAATATTCCTATTACGGCTTTAATGAATTTGTTATTTGTGCAGGCTATAAGCAGCATGCCATTAAAGAGTGGTTCGCAAATTATTTTCTGCACAATAGTGACATTACATTTGATTTTACTTCCGGAAAAAACGATATGACAATTCACAATCAACACTGTGAGCCCTGGAAGGTGACGGTGGTGGATACTGGTCTGAACACAATGACCGGCGGCCGTATTAAGCGGATCCAGCCATACGTTGGGAATGAACCTTTTTTGATGACATACGGCGACGGTGTTTGCGATGTAAATATTGCGGATTTGGTAAAGTTCCACCGGGAGCATGGCAAAATTGCTACCCTGACTGCAGTGAAACAGGCGCAGGAAAAGGGCGTTTTGGAAATTGACGGCAATAATACAGTCAAGTCTTTCCGCGAAAAAAATCTTTCGGACGGCGCGCCCATTAACGCGGGGTATATGGTTCTCAATCCGGAAATTTTTGATTATATTGAGGGCGATCATACAGTGTTTGAGCGGGAACCGTTGGAAAAGCTGGCCAAAGAAGGGGAATTGATGTCCTATATGCATATAGGATTCTGGCAGTGCATGGATAATATGCGGGAAAAGGAAATGCTGGAGAAACTGCTATATACGAATAAGGCTCCCTGGAAAAAGTGGGAAGATTGAGGTTAAACACCATGGCAGATATGACATTTTACAAAGGCAAGCGCGTTTTTTTGACCGGTCACACCGGCTTTAAGGGAACCTGGTTGAGCCGTATGCTGGTAAATGCCGGTGCGGTTGTCACAGGATACAGCCTGGAAGCGCCAACCAATCCAAATTTGTTTGCGCTGGCCGGACTGGAAGGCAAGATGACCAGCGTTATCGGCGATATCCGTGATTTGAAAACGCTGAAAGCCGCTTTTGATGCTGCACAGCCTGAAATTGTCCTGCACCTAGCTGCGCAACCCATCGTTCGCGATAGCTATAAGGATCCCCACTATACCTATGAGACCAATGTGATGGGTACGGTTAACATTCTGGAATGTGTTCGGTTAAGCGATTGTGTAAAGAGTGTTTTGAATGTGACCACGGATAAGGTCTATCATAACAATGAGTGGTGTTGGGGCTACCGGGAGGATGAACCGCTGGACGGATTTGACCCTTACTCTAACTCCAAAAGCTGCTCCGAGCTGGTGACCCACAGCTACATCAACAGCTTTTTTGCGGATGGTAAGGTGGCGGTTTCCACTGCCCGTGCAGGCAATGTGATCGGCGGCGGCGATTTTGCCAATGACCGGATTATTCCCGACTGTGTCCGAGCAATGCAGGCCGGAAAAGTGATTGGCGTTCGAAATCCTTACTCCACCCGGCCCTATCAGCATGTGCTGGAGCCTCTGGCGGTCTATCTGACCATTGCGCAGAAGCAGTACGAGGACATCAAGTACGCAGGCTTTTACAATGTGGGTCCTGACGATTGTGACTGCGTTACTACCGGCGAGCTGGTGGACTTGTTCTGCAAGTATTGGGGACCTGATGCCAGGTGGGAGAATCAGGCGGAAGCCAATGCTCCCCATGAGGCAAACTTCCTAAAGTTAGATTGCAGCAAGATTAAGGCCGTCTTCGGCTGGAAGCCTCGGTGGCATATTGAGGAGTGTATCGATATGACGTGCCGATTCAGCAAGGCTTGGCTTTCCGGCGGAGATATTCCAACGGAGATGGACGAAGAAATCAAAGAATTTTTTGGGGGATAATACAATGGCAATTTGGAAAAATGAAATAGAAGCCCGCGAGCAAATCAAGGAATTGGTTGCCCAGTACTATCGCGATTTTAAGGAAAAGAAAGAAGCTTTTCAGCCCGGCGACCGTATTACCTATGCATCCCGGGTATTTGATGAGAAGGAAATGTGCGCCCTGACGGATGCCACTCTGGATTTCTGGCTGACCACCGGCCGGTTCGCAGATGCATTTGAGAAGGACTTTGCCAATTGGATTGGCGTAAAGTTTGCCCATCTGGTAAATTCCGGTTCTTCCGCAAACCTGATAGCCTTCTCTGTTCTGACTGCTCCGGAGCTGGGAGACCGTCAAATCAAGCGGGGTGACGAAGTGATTACCGTGGCTTGCGGCTTCCCCACAACGGTTACGCCTGTTTTGCAGTACGGCGCTGTCCCTGTTTTTGTGGACGTGACCGTGCCTCAGTACAATATTGACGTTACCCAGTTGGAAGCTGCTTTGAGCGAGAAGACCAAGGCGGTCATGGTTGCCCACACCCTGGGCAATCCCTTTAACCTGAAGGCGGTGAAGGCTTTCTGCGATAAGCACAACCTGTGGCTGGTTGAGGATAACTGCGATGCGCTCGGCACTCAGTACACCATCGACGGCGAGACCCGTTTCTCCGGTACTTGGGGTGACATCGGCACCTCCAGCTTTTATCCCCCCCACCATATGACCATGGGCGAGGGTGGCTGTGTCTACACCAACAATCCCAAGTTGAACCGACTGATTATGAGCTTCCGTGATTGGGGCCGTGACTGCATCTGCCCCTCCGGTCAGGATAACTTCTGCAAGCACCGTTTTGACGGACAGTACGGGGAGCTGCCTGCCGGCTATGATCATAAATATGTTTACAGCCACTTCGGTTACAATCTGAAGGTTACAGATATGCAGGCCGCGGTAGGCTGCGAGCAGCTGAAGAAGTTCCCCAGCTTTATTGAGCGCCGCCGCCACAACTGGGACCGTCTGCGGGCGGCTCTGGAGCCTGTGGCAGACAAGCTGATTCTTCCGGAGCCTGCCGAAAATAGCCGTCCTTCCTGGTTTGGCTTCCTCATTTCTGTCAAAGAAGGCGGTGCGCCTGAAAGAAACAGGGTTACCCGTTATATTGAGGAGCATAATGTGCAGACCCGTTTGCTGTTCTCGGGCAACCTGATTAAGCACCCCTGCTTTGACCAGATTCGGGGTACGGATGCTTACCGTGTGGTTGGCAATCTGGAAGTAACAGACTTTATCATGAACAATACCTTCTGGGTGGGCGTTTATCCCGGCATGACAGATGAAATGATCGACTACATGGCAAAGGTTATCATCGAAGCCGTTGGCTGATCAAAGCGAGTGGCAGCCGAAGTGTTGACTGCTGTGTGTATTATATAACAAAAGGCGAGGAAAATTATATGTCTACCATTAAAGTTTCTGACTATATTGCAGATTTTATCGTTCAGCAGGGAATCAAGGACCTGTTTTTGATTTCCGGCGGCGGTATGATGCATATGCTCGATAGTGTTTCTCGACACGAGAAACTCAACCTGGTATTTAATCTGAACGAACAGGCCAGTGCCATTTGCGCAGACAGCTATGCCCAGTTTAACGGACATCTGGGTGCCTGCATGGTAACCACCGGTCCGGGCGCAACCAACGCCGTTACCGGTTGTGCCGGCGCGTGGGTGGACTCCAATCCTGTTCTCTATATCAGCGGTCAGTGCAAGACCAGCCAGATGGGGCAGCTTATGGGTCTGCGGATTTATGGTGGTCAGGAAATTGCCATTGTTCCCTGTGTCAAGCCGATTACCAAGTATGCAGTTACCGTGCTGAAAAAGGAAGAAATCCGCTATCATCTGGAAAAAGCGGTGTATCTGGCGACCCATGGCCGCAAGGGTCCGGTTTGGATCGATGTTCCGCTGGATATTCAGGGCGCCTGGGTAGAAGAGGAGGAGCTGATCACCTTTGATCCGGTGAAAGAGGGTCTTGAAGAGAAGAATCCCATTGCAGATACGGACATTGCTAAGCTTTACGAAATGCTCAATCAGGCCAAGCGTCCTGCCATTTTGATTGGACATGGCATTGTTGCCGCAGGCCGTCAGAACCAGATTCGCAAAATCGTAGAGGACTTCCAGATTCCTGTGCTGGCCACCTGGCGGGCAAAGGGTGTATTTGGTGACGAGGAAGCTTTGTTTATGGGCAGCCCCGGCATTCCGACTACTCGGTTTTCTAATTATGTGCTTCAGAATGCGGATTTTCTGCTGATTATCGGTACGCGCCTGAACGCCGCCATTACTGCCTTTGATGAGCCTCACTTTGCCCCCAACGCCAAAAAGGTCATGGTGGATATTGAGGAGAAGGAAATTACAAAGCTGGATATGGACTTTGCCATGCAGTTTGTTGCAGACGCGGCAGATTTTGTGGATGCAATGCTGGCACACCAGCAGTTGTACCGGCCTGCTGACCGTAGCAAATGGCTGTCCTATTGCACAAGAATGAAGGAAAAGTATCCCCTGAGCAAAGAAAAACAGCCGGTGGACAATGAGGGAAAGGTTGACGGCTATCTCTTTGCAGACAAGCTTTCCAACTACTCTGTTGCAGAGGATGTATTTGTCGGCTCTTCTTCTGGTCGCACATGTCCCATTTCTCATATGGCGTATAGACTGAAGCAAGGCCAGAGATTTGTTACTTCTATGGGTATTGGTTCTATGGGATGGTGCGTGCCTTCTGCCATTGCCTGTTGTATTGCCAGCGGAAAGCACCGCACATTGGTTATGGAAGGTGACGGGAGTTTACAGCATAACCTTCAGGAACTGAAGTTGATCACAACATACCAGCTCCCGCTTAAGGTTTTTGTATTGTCTAATGGCGGCTATGCGCAGATTTACGGGATGCAGAGAAATAATTTCCAGTCGCAGTTTGCAGGATGTACGCCGGAAAGTGGACTTGAGTTGCCGTCCATTCGTCTGACAGCACAGCTGTATGGATTAGATTATTATCTCATTGAGAATGACAGTCAGATTGATGATGTGCTGCAAAGGGTTATGGCAGATGATCGCCCCTGTCTTTGTGAGTTTATTGGCTCTGTAAATTTTGATGAGGTTCCCAAGTCCTTTACCATTGCGCATCCTGATGGAACTTTTACGTCTTCAAAGCTTGAGAATCTGTATCCCTATATCAGCGAAGAAGAACAGGCGGAGAATATGCCGAATTGGGAGAATGCATGAAAAATATATTGATAACCGGTGGCACCGGCTTTGTTGGCCGCAATCTGGTGGAAAGCCTTTCCGGGCAGTATGCCATCTTTGCTCCGTCCCATAAGGAGCTGGAGCTGCTTGATTATGACGCGCTGGAGCGGTACGTTTTGGAGAACCGTATTGATGTAATCATTCACGGTGCCATCCATGTACCCATGTTCAACGGTGCTGAAAAAGAGTTCTTCAACGACATGCAGATGTTTACCAACATGGAAAAGATTAGCCATCGCGTTGAAAAGCTGATTTACTTCGGCTCCGGTGCTGAGTTTGATAAGCGCTACGATATTTATATGGCCAAGGAAGAAACGCTGGGCAAGACAATTCCTACGTCAGAGTACGGTTTGGCGAAATATACCATGAATCTGATTGCCCGGCAGTCCAGCAATATCTACAACCTCCGTCTGTTCGGTATTTTTGGGAAATATGAGTTGTGGAATATCAAATTTCTGTCCGGCCTTTGCTGTAAGGCACTGTTTGACCTACCGCTGACCGTGCGGAAGGATTGCTATTTTGACTTTATTTCCATTGAGGATTTGGGGGCAATTGTAAGTTGGTTTATTGAAAATGAACCCAAATGGCACGACTACAATATCTGCTACGGTAAGCCCTATCTTTTAAGCGAACTGGCTCAAATGGTCAAGCGTATCAGCGGAAAAGAGCTGCAGGTCAAACTGCTGAGCAACGAACGCAATGTGGACTACTGTGCAGATAATACCAGATTGCTGGAGCAGATTCCCCAGCTGCGGATTACCCCTATGGAGGAAGCGTTGACCCGGCTGTATCAATACTATGACGACAACCGTCATCTCATCGATGTGGATGTGCTAAAAAAGAGCATTTAAGGATTTGAAACGGCCAATAACAAAGTAAGCATAAAAATATAACCGGCGTTTTTGGAAAAATGACAAGCTTGAGAGCGGTTTTCTGTTTTGCTGTAAACGGAAAGCAGGATATTTCAGAGAAATAGGCATGTTGCCCATGGAGAGATAAAATGAGATGTGAAGAAAAGTTCTATGAAACCTATAACCGCGAGCCGGAAGGAGTGGCATTCTGCCCCTATCGGGTCTGCCCTCTGGGCGCACATTCTGACCATCAGTTGGGCAAGGTGACCGGTTTTGCGGTGAATCAGGGTATCCACATGGCTTACCGGCCCAAAAACTCCGGCATTGTGGAGATTCGTTCTCTTAATTTTACCAATCGGGCGCAGTGGCACATTCACGCAATTCCGGAAAAACCTGAGCAGGACTGGGCGGATTATCTGCGGGGTGCTACATGGGCATTGGCAAAGCGGTATCCGCTGACCAAGGGTATCTGCGGCGTTATTGAGGGAAGCCTGCCCATCGGCGGTCTTTCTTCTTCCGCTGCCGTTGTCATTGTGTTTTTGTCTGCACTTTGTAAGGTCAACAACCTGCGTTTAACGCAACATGAGATGATTATGGTCGCTTTGGATGCGGAAAATAACTATGTTGGCGTTTCCTGCGGCAAGCTGGATCAAGCTTGCGAGGTGCTTTGCAAAAAAGACCACCTGCTGTTTTTGGACACCAAAGACGATTCTTATGAGCTGATTCCCACGAACCCCAATATGAAGCCTTATGAAATTGCTATTTTCTTTAGCGGCATTGAGCGGACATTGGCAGGCAGTAAATTCAATATGCGCGTGGACGAATGCCGTAGCGCGGCCTATGCATTGAAGGCCTTTGCCGGCATGGAATACGGCAAATTCAACGAAACAAATCTGCGGGAGGTTCCTGTGGAGATATATGAACAGTACAAAGACCGCCTGCCGGAGAACTGGCGTAAACGTGCTGAGCACTGGTACTCGGAGTTTGACCGGGTACAAAAAGGTGTGGAAGCTTGGCGCAGGGGCGATATTGAGACCTTTGGAAAGCTCTCTTTTGAGAGCGGTCACTCCAGTATTTATCGTTATGAGACCGGCTCTGATGAGCTAAAGACCCTTTACGAGATTTTGACGCATACCGATGGCATCTATGGCGGCCGTTTTTCCGGTGCCGGGTTTAAGGGCTGCTGTATGGCATTGATTGACCCGGCCTTTAAGGAATCTATCCTGGAAAGGGTAGGGGCACAGTATTTGGCAGCCTTCCCGGCGTTGGAAGGCAAATATACCGCGCATATTTGTCAGAGCGCAGATGGAGTAAGCCTATGAAATGTTTGATTTTGGCTGCCGGTTATGCTACCCGGTTGTATCCCTTGACGGAGAATTTTCCCAAGCCCTTGCTGAAAGTAGGCGAAAAGTCCATTCTGGACTGGCTGGTGGATGATATTGATGAAGCTGGTCTGGTAGATGAATATGTGGTGATATCTAATCACAAGTTTGCCCATCATTTTGATGCATGGGCGGCAAAAAAACAGCAGAAAATTACCGTGGTGGATGACGGAACATCTTCCAACGAAACGCGCCTGGGTGCTGTAAAGGATATCCAGTTTGCCATTGAAAAGCTGCAGCTCGATGACGATATGCTGGTCATTGCCGGCGATAATGTGTTGGATTTCAGCTTAACCAAGTTTGTCCGCTATGCAAAGCAGAAAAATACCTCCTGCATCATGCGCTATTATGAAGCGGAGCAGAAGAAGCTGAGCAAAAGCGGCGTGGTAGAGATTGACGGAAATGACCGAATCCTTTCTATGGAGGAAAAGCCGACCCAGCCGAAATCCAACTGGTGCTGCCCGCCTTTCTATTATTACACAAGAGAAGATGCCCGTCTGGTAGAAAAGGGTATTGCCTCCGGCTGCGGTACCGATGCACCCGGCAGCTATATTGCTTGGCTGTGTACACAAGTAAGCGTTCATGCCATGGAGATGCCCGGCAGCCGCTATGACATCGGCAATCTGGAAAGCTACGAAAAGGTGCAAAAAGAATACAGAGGTATCACAAAATGCTAACACCCAATGTGGAACTGAATAATAGTACAGTCCTCGTCACTGGTGCGGCTGGGTTTATTGGCGCCAATCTGGTAATGGAGCTGCTGAAAACAGCGGAGAATATTCATATTGTTGGCCTTGACAGTGTGAATGACTATTATGACGTATCCATTAAGCAATGGCGGCTGGAGCAAATCGAAAGGCTGGCGGCCCAATACCCTGCTTCCCGGTGGACCTTTGTTAAGGGTAACATTGCGGACAAGGTGTTCATAGAAGATACCTTTATTAAATACAATGTTGACGTGGTGGTGAATCTGGCTGCCCAGGCAGGTGTGCGGTACTCTATCACCAACCCCGATGCGTATATGGAAGCCAATATCATCGGCTTTTACAACATTCTGGAGGCCTGCCGGAATCATCCGGTAAAGCATCTGGTGTATGCTTCCTCCTCCAGTGTCTACGGCTCCAACAAAAAAGTGCCCTATTCCACTGAGGACAAGGTGGACAACCCGGTTTCTTTGTATGCAGCCACGAAAAAGTCTAACGAGCTGTTGGCCCATGCCTACAGCAAGCTCTACCACATCCCCTCCACCGGTTTGCGGTTTTTCACCGTTTACGGTCCTGCCGGCCGACCGGACATGGCCTACTTTGGCTTTACCAACAAACTTCTTAAAGGCGAAACGATTCAGATTTTCAACTATGGTAACTGCAAGCGGGATTTTACCTATGTGGACGATATTGTCGAGGGTGTCAAACGAGTGATGCAGAATGCGCCGGAAAAACGCAATGGTGAAGACGGCTTGCCACTGCCGCCTTACAGAATATATAATATCGGCAATTCCAAACCTGAAAATTTGCTGGATTTTGTGGATATTTTGCAGCAGGAGCTGATTGCGGCCGGTGTGTTGCCGGGAGATTATGACTTTGAAGCGCATAAACAGCTTGTGCCGATGCAACCCGGTGATGTGCCGGTTACCTTTGCCGATACTTCTGCGCTGGAAAATGATTTTGAATTTAAGCCCAACACATCCTTACGCACAGGTCTGCGAAAATTTGCGCAGTGGTATAAGGAGTTCTATTTGCTGTAAAATGAATCAACGCACACCAACCACCGACCTTTGCGGTCGGTGGTTTTTGTCCGGGGGAAAGTGACAATATGCTTATCATAGGGACGAGCCGTGACGAATATGGTAGAGTGGAGGTGGATACCATGTTGGCAGCGGTATGGCTGATGCTTAGCGGCTTGTTATATTCCCTGCAATTGCAAACAGGGAATTTTCCCCGACCTTTGACGGCGCAGGAGGAGCAATATTACTTACAGCGTTGTGCCCAGGGAGATTTGGAAGCCCGAAATATCCTGATTGAGCGGAACCTGCGCCTGGTGGCACATATTATGAAGAAATATTACACCCAGACCTCGGACCAGGAGGATTTGATTTCCATTGGTACCATTGGGCTGATTAAGGGCATTACCACATTTGATACATCCAAGGGAGCCCGGCTGGCCACCTACGCCGCCCGGTGTATTGAAAATGAAATACTGATGTACTTCCGCAGTCAGCGGAAAAGCAGTCAGGATGTATCTTTGTCAGATTACATAGAAACAGGAACCGACGGGGCGGCACTTTCTCTCATGGATGTGGTGGGGGAAGAGGAGGATATGCTGGAGATTGTGACCGCAAAAGAACGGCTGTCACAGGTTTGCCGGGCGGTGGATTCCTGCTTGACCGACCAGGAGCGGCAGGTGATTTTGATGCGCTACGGCCTCAGTGGGTTGAAGCCCAGCAGACAGCGAGAGGTGGCGCAGATGCTGGGAATCAGTAGAAGCTATGTATCCCGAATTGAAAAAAGAGCACTGATAAAGCTGCGGCAAGCATTGGAAGCATAAACGTCCGGGGGATTCCTTCGGGCGTTTTTCGGGCGTATGATTTAAGAAAAAATTGTCTACACTTTCCCCGGAGGGATGCTTATGAAATTAAAAGAAATTATGACCGGCTCTGTAATTAAAGTTCATCCGGAGGAAACTGTAGCAGTGGCAGCCAGAATGCTTTCCCATTACAACATCGGTGTGTTGCCCGTCTGCGATGGAGAGGGGAAGCTGTGCGGCGTGATGACGGACCGGGATTTGGTGACCCGGTGTATGGCTTCGGGGCGCCTGCCGGAAAAAACGCGGGTAAGAGATGTGATGACCACCAATTTGGTTTGCGGCGCGCCGGATATGGATGCAGGGGTGGCAGCCCATCTTATGGGACGTAAGCAGGTTCGCAGATTACCTGTGCTGGAAGGCGGGAAGCTGTGCGGCATGGTAAGCCTGGGAGATTTGGCAAATCGGGAGGAGTGTTCTCTGGATGCGGCGGATGCGCTGGAGGGCATTTGTGCTAATGTTTCTGATTGGTGAAAGAAAGTGGGAGAAAAAGTAAAAATAATGCTTGACAAATAATAAACAAAATGCTACTATAGGCAAGCTGCCTGATGAACAGCTTCTGGCTGGGAGGGCAAAATAGCGAAAAATTCTTCAAAAAAGAACAAAAAGTTCTTGACATACGAAGAATGATATGCTATCATTAATAAGTTCGCTGCGGCGAGCATCTGTACCTTGTAAATTGAATAATGTGAGACAAACTAAAACACCTTGGACAATTAAATGGATTGTTTAAGCGATGTAGAATCGAAATAACAGCCAACGAAAATTCTTGAGTAAAATTTGCTAGACAAATTTTCTTAA
>JAZNIX010000003.1:0-13077 GCA_045577715.1 Faecousia sp. | reverse complement strand
TCCATGGCTAACGCAGGTCCCAACACCAACGGTTCCCAGTTCTTCATCAACCAGAACCAGGGCTACAGCGACGCTAACTGGAAAATGATCGAACAGTCCTACGGCATCAAGCCCGAGATCGTTGAGCTTTATAAGAAAATGGGCGGCGGCGCTCCATGGCTCGACGGCGCACATACCGTTTTCGGTCAGGTATTCGAAGGCATGGAAGTTGTAGACGATATCGCAGGCGTTACCGTAACATCCTCCGGTCAGCCCATCGTTGAGGGTGTCCGTGTCAAAGTGGACCGGATCGAAGACGTCAAAGTTTTCGTCTCCCCCGTGGAAATCCCCGCAAAGGTTTAATCCGACATTCTTTACAGGAGGTATGTATTTATGTGGATCTTCTTATTAATCATCATTCTGCTGGTCCTGGTAATCCTGGTCACCAACATCTTTGTGGTGCAGCAGTCCCGGGCTTACGTCATTGAGCGTCTGGGCGCTTTCCACGAAGTTCAGGGTGTAGGTCTGCACTTCAAGGTTCCCTTCATCGACCGGATTGCCCGCCGTGTTTCCCTGAAAGAACAGGTGCTGGACTATCCTCCCCAGCCTGTTATCACCAAGGACAACGTAACCATGCAGATCGACACCGTTGTCTACTTCCAGATCACAGACCCCAAGCTCTATGCCTACGGCGTGGAGCAGCCTATGGCAGCCATGGAAACCCTCACGGCCACGACCCTGCGTAATATCATCGGCGATTTGGAGCTGGACCAGACCCTCACCTCCCGGGATATTATCAACAGCAAAATGCGGGTCATTCTGGACGAAGCCACCGACCCCTGGGGCATTAAGGTCAACCGGGTGGAGTTGAAGAACATTCTGCCGCCTGCAGATATTCAGTCTTCCATGGAAAAGCAGATGAAGGCAGAGCGTGACCGCCGGCAGGCGATTTTGCAGGCCGAAGGCCAGAAGAAATCTGCCATTTTGATTGCAGAGGGCGAAAAGGAATCCGCCATTTTGAAGGCAGACGCGGAAAAGCAGGCCGCCATTTTGCGGGCAGAGGCAGAAAAGCAGTCTGCCATTTTGCGGGCAGCCGGTGAAGCCGAGGCCATTCTGGAGGTGCAGAAGGCACTGGCAGACTCTCTGGCACTTCTGAACCAGAGCGCCCCCAATGACAGTGTGTTGAAGCTAAAGGCCATTGAAGCCATGCAGCACATTGCTGACGGAAAGGCCACCAAGATTATCATCCCCTCCGAGATGCAGGGTCTGGTAGGTCTGGCCAACGGTATTGTTGAAGGCGTGAAGGAGCAGTAATATGAGAAATCGGGAAGACCGCTTCATCAAAACCTATTCTCAGGGCGGCGCGTTCAAAACCGCCATTCAGATTTGGGTGGATAAGCAGACCGGTGTGAATTATATTTACGCCCCCAGCGGTTACGGGCTTGCCGTGACACCGCTTTTGAACCGGGACGGTTCTCCAGTGGTAACACCGATACCCAATCATTATCAGGAATAAACCAAGCGCCGCCCGGGGTACCCGGAGCGGCTTTTTCAGGAAATACTGACAGACTTGCGCATGGCAGAAATAGCACCCTTTTCCAGCCGGGATACCTGGGCTTGGGAGATGCCCAGAGAGCCGGCCACCTCCATTTGGGTTTTGCCGTCGTAAAACCGCAGAGAAAGGATTTGTTTTTCTCGCTGATTTAGGCTTCGAAAGGCATTTTGCAGAGCAATATGCTCCATCCAGTTGCTTTCTGTGTTTTTGGTGTCCCGAACCTGGTCCATGACGGTCAAGGGGTCGCCGCCGTCGGAGTACACCGGGTCATACAGGCCCACCGGGGCGCAGACAGCGTCCAGTGCCTCGCTGACATCCTCCACAGGTAGCTCCAGCTCCCGGGCAATTTCCTCCAGGGTGGGCTCACGGCCCAGCCGGGCCTGCATTTGTTCCTTGCACTGCAGTACCCGATAGGCAATGTCCCGAATGGAACGGGAGACCCGAATGGCACTGTTGTCCCGGAGATACCGCCGAACCTCTCCGGCAATCATGGGAACGCCATAGGTGGAGAAACGGACTTGCTTGGTGGGGTCAAAATTGGCAATGGCCTTCATCAGGCCGATACAGCCGACTTGAAATAAGTCGTCAGGATGCTCTCCCCGTTTGTCAAACCGCTGAATGACACTGAGCACCAGCCGGAGATTTCCTTCAATGAGAGCTTGACGGGCGTTTTCGTCGCCGTCTTTGGCTTGCAGAAGCAGTTGGTCCATTTGCGCATGGGATAATTGTTTCAAGCGGGCGGTATTCACACCGCAGATTTCTACCTTTCCCTGCATGGCGGTCCTCCTGTGAAAAATGATTGTTACCAGTATTTCCATCCTGTGGGGAAAGATACGCAAAATGGCTTTGGGAGTTTTTCACAAAAATTTAGAGACAAAAAGCTACCCGCCTGAAAAGAAAGGGACACGATAGGAGAAACTGCTAACTTTTTCGGCAAAAACAGAGGGAAATTTCAAACCTGTTTTTGTTTCCGTAACACAGTAACAAGAAAGTTATTTCGGTCAAAAAAGTTGGGGAAAAACATTGCTTTCCCCGGTGCGGATGGAGGAAGATACAGGAAATAACGGTTGAAAGGCTTGAGTTTTCCACATTTTCCACAGCTTTTTCCACAGGTGATGCCCTTTTAAAAGTGTCAAAGGATGATTTTTTTCGGTTGACATAATCGTTTTCGACAGACCTCGACAAAAAAGTATTTTTTCTTTATTTGTATTTTTCACAATAGGTATTTTTTCGGAGGTAAAAAAAGGACTTGACAGAATTTCCTGCCGGTTTTTTGCCGGCATCGATTGGAAAATCCCTGTAAAAAAATCAAAAAATTTCAAAAAGGGGATTGATTTTATGGAAAAACCGCGCTATAATGCATATCTGTATCAATACGTTTCGGGACAGGAGGTGTAACGAGATGCCCAATATTAAGTCCTCTAAGAAGGATGTTATCCGTTCTAAGATTGCTTATGAGAAGAACAAGGCCGACAAGTCCGAGCTGAAGACCAACCTGAAGAAGTTTGACGCTGCGCTGGTTTCCGGTGACAAGGCCGCCTGTGAGGCTGCTTACAAGGTAGCTGTCAAGGCTGTGGACCAGGCTGTAATCAAGGGTCTTCTGCACAAGAACAATGCTGCCCGCAAAAAGAGCAGCATGACCCTGAAGCTGAACAAGCTGGCTTGATTTCTCTGAAAATATCTCCTTCCGAGTTTGTCTTGGAGGGAGTTTTTTCATGCCTTTTTCCGGAAACAGAAAGGCATTGCGTTTCCGGTATTTCTTTTATATAATAGTAGATATCCACATAAAGGGGGGATTCCGTGGCAAAATTATCTGATCCCATTACCATTCTCAAGGGCATCGGCCCAACCAAAGCCAAGCAGTTTGCGGCACTGAATATTGTGACCCTCGGAGATTTGATTTGCCATTTCCCCCGGGGCTATGAAGACCGCACCCAACTGAAAACCATCGGTACGCTGGAGATAGACCAGCCTGCCTGCTTCCGAGCGACGGTGATGAATACCCCCAAGACCGCCCATATTCGCAAGGGCCTGGACTTGACCCGGGTGCAGGTGGCAGACCATACCGCCCGTTTGACGATTACCTTTTTTAACAACCGGTTTGCCGCCGAGCAGCTTCGCTACGGGCAGGAATACATCTTTTACGGCGCGGTTTCCGGAGACTTTATCGGATACAATATGACAAATCCGGTCTTTGAAAGCCCGGATGCACCGCCGGTGAGCACAAGAAGGATTCTGCCCATCTATCCGCTGACGGCGGGACTGTCCAACGCCGCGGTGGGGAAGGCGGTACAGCAGGCACTGCGTATTTGTGACCCCCCGGAGGAAATTCTGCCCCCGGAGATTCGCAGTGCTTATGGGATTTTAGATGCAGACCGGGCGTATTATGCCATCCATGGCCCGTCTTCCATGGCGGAGGCAGAGTTGGCGAAAAAACGGCTGATTTTTGAGGAATTCTTTGTGTTCTCCGCCGGACTGTCGCTTATGCGGGCGGTAAAGGAAGGTAAGCAGGTGGAAGCTTACCGGAATTTGGACTTATCCAGGTTTTACAATGCGCTGCCTTTTCCTTTGACCGGGGCTCAGAAGCGGGCAATCGGGGAAATTTTAGAGGATGTTTCCACCGGCGCGCCTATGGCGCGGCTGGTGCAGGGAGATGTGGGCAGCGGCAAGACGGTGGTGGCGGCGGCCGCGGCGTATTGCGCCGTGCAAAACGGCCGTCAGGCGGCATTGATGGCGCCCACGGAGATTTTGGCAGAACAGCATGCGGCATCCTTAAGCAAGCTCTTTGCACCCTTGGGAATTCGCACGGCGCTGTTGACTGGTGCTATGTCTGTCAAAGAGAAAAAGCAGGTACGCCAGAGCCTTGCCGATGGGCAGGTGGATTTGGCCATCGGCACCCATGCACTGCTGTCGGAGGCGACGGTCTTCCGGGATTTAGGCTTGGTGATTACCGATGAACAGCACCGGTTTGGAGTTGTTCAGCGGGCCAAGCTGTCCGCCAAGGGCACAGACCCCCATCTGTTGGTCATGTCCGCCACGCCGATTCCCAGAACCTTGGCGCTTTTGCTGTACGGAGATTTGTCGGTATCTATCATCAATGAACTGCCGCCGGGACGGCAGCCGGTGGATACCTTTTTGGTCACGGAAAGCTACCGGGCCAGAATCAATGCCTTTATCCGCAAGCAGGTAGCCGAAGGGCATCAGTGCTTTGTGGTATGCCCTGCGGTGGAGGAAAATGAGGAGCTGGGCATGAAGGCAGCTACAGTCTGGGCAGAAACATTGCAGAAAACCGTATTCCCGGACCTGCGGGTTGCTCTGCTCCACGGACAGATGAAAGGCGCAGAAAAGGAAGCGGTGATGGCATCCTTTGCCAAGGGACAGGCAGATGTGTTGGTGGCGACCACAGTCATCGAGGTGGGGGTGGACGTGCCCAATGCCACCTTAATGGTGATTGAGGATGCAGACCGGTTCGGCCTTTCCCAGCTGCACCAGCTTCGGGGCCGGGTAGGCCGGGGCAATCACAAAAGCTACTGCATTTTGACCTCCCAAAACAAAAATCCGGACACCAGACAGCGGCTGAAGGCCCTATGTGCCACCACCGACGGCTTCCAAATTGCAGAGGAGGATTTGAAAATGCGGGGGCCGGGAGATTTCTTCGGCGCGCGGCAATCGGGACTTCCTGCTTTCCGGGTGGCAAGTCTTCAGCTGGATTTGCAAACACTGAAGGATGCCCAGGCGGCTTCTGCGGCGTGGATTGACACCCAAGGGACTGCCGATACCCCGGAGGGGAAGGCTTTGCGAGCCCGAATCGGGGAGCTGTTTCACCGGGCAGAGGGCACCATGAACTAAAACAGGGCTGCGCTGCGGCGCAATAAAAAATGTTCACATATATTTCATAACCTCCGGGAAAATGCATAAATTTGCCTTTTCTCCGGGGGTTCTGTTTGCCAAGAAAGAAAAAATAAAAAAATCTACTTGTATCTTACGGGAAAATGATGTAAAATACTATGACTGATAGTATGTCAATTTTCCGATTATTCGGTTTTGGAGGTTAATACATGAAGAAACCTATTGTTCTTGTGATTATGGACGGCGTGGGAAAGGGCGACGGCGGCAGCGGTGATGCAGTGGTCGTAGCCAAGACACCGACCTTAGACCGTTTGCTGGCAACCTGCCCCCATACTTACCTGAAAGCCCACGGCACGGCTGTCGGCCTGCCCAGCGACGAAGATATGGGCAACTCCGAGGTTGGACACAATGCCCTTGGCTGCGGCCAGGTGTATTCCCAGGGCGCTAAGCTGGTGGGAGAGTCCATTGAAAACGGCGTGCTGTATGCATCGGAAGCCTGGAAGGATTTGGTGGAGAATGCCCAGACCAAGGCCATGCACTTTATAGGCCTGCTGTCCGACGGTAATGTCCATTCCAATATTCACCATCTGATTGCTCTGCTGAAGCAGGCAAAGAAAGAGGGCGTGAAAAGAGCCTACTGCCACATTTTGCTGGATGGCCGGGACGTGCCTGCAACCTCTGCACTGGAATATGTTTCCATGCTGGAGGAGGTGCTTTCCCAGCTGAATACTGACGGCTGTGACTATGCCATCGCTTCCGGCGGCGGACGGATGCAGGTTACCATGGACCGGTATGAAGCCAACTGGGGCATGGTGGAGCTGGGCTGGCGTACCCATGTTCAGGGCCTTGGCCGGCAGTTTGCATCTGCCACAGAGGCCATTGAGACCTATCGGGCGGAATCCGGTGTGATTGACCAGGACTTGCCTGCCTTTGTGGTGGCAAGAAACGGCGCGCCGGTGGCAAAAATTGAAAACGGCGACTCTGTGATTTTGTTCAATTTCCGGGGTGACCGGGCCCAGGAAATCTCCCTGGCCTTTGACCGCAAGGATTTTGATAAATTTGACCGGGGCGATTATACCGGCGTAAAATTTGCCGGCATGCTCCAGTACGACGGGGATTTGAATATCCCTGAGCATTATCTGGTGCAGCCGCCTGTGATTAAGAACACACTGACGGAGGTGCTGTGCGAGGCAAAGATTCGGGAGTATGCTGTGTCTGAGACTCAGAAATACGGCCATGTGACCTACTTCTGGAACGGCAACCGCTCCGGCAAGGTGTGCGAGGAGCTGGAAACCTATGAGGAGATTCCCTCCGATGTGATTCCCTTTGAGCAGGCACCTGCCATGAAGTCCAAGGAAATCACCGAAAAGATGGTGGCGGCCATGGCGGAGAAAAAGTATGAATTTATCCGCTGTAATTATCCCAACGGCGACATGGTGGGACACACCGGCGTGATGGAAGCGGTGGTGTATGCCATGGAGTGTGTAGACCAAGGCTTGAAGGCCATTCTTGACGCCGCGGATGCCTACGGTTATACCGTGCTGATTACTGCCGACCACGGCAACGCCGACCAAATGACCGAAACCAAAAAGGGAAAAACCTCTGTACGTACAGCCCACTCTTTGAATCCTGTTCCTTTCATTATTTATGACAAGGATACAGACTGGAAGATTCTGGACGGCAACTATGGCCTTGCCAATGTGGCACCTACAGTTGTGAAAATGATGGGTCTGACTGCTCCCGACTGCTGGGAAGACAGCATGATTTGATCCAAAACCACCCGATTATTTTTAAGGAGGTACTGATATGATCCGTCAAAGTAATGAAAACGGCAACGTCAACGTCAGCACCAATGTCTATACGGACATTGCAGGCACCGCAGCCAGCAACTGCTTCGGTGTGAAGGGCATGGCTGCCCGCTCCGTCAAGGATGGGGTGTATCATCTGTTGCGCAAAGAATCCATGTCCAAGGGCGTGAATGTGCAGTTCCACGAGGATGATACCATTTCGATTGATCTTCACATTATGGTGGATAACGGCGTGAATTTGAGCGCTGTGGGCGCCTCGATCATTTCCGAGGTTCGCTATGTGGTGACCAAGTGTACCGGCACCGAGGTTCGGGCCGTAAATGTCTATATCGATTCTATGATGATCGGTTAAAAGCTGGAGGTGCAAACAATTGAGACAGACCATCAACGGCGCCGAATTTCGCAGACTGATCGTCAATGCGGCCGCCGCCATAGAGATAAACAAACAGGCTCTGAATGAATTGAATGTGTTCCCGGTGCCGGACGGCGACACGGGTACCAATATGTCCATGACCATCAATGCCGCCGCGGCAGACCTTCGCAAGCTGGAAGACCCGTCTCTGGAAAAGGCGGCCTCCTGCGCAGCCTCGGCCATGCTGCGGGGTGCTCGGGGCAATTCCGGTGTTATCCTTTCTTTGCTGTTCCGGGGCATTGCCAAGCAGCTGAAAACCGCCAAGGAGTGCGACGGTGTTTTGTGGGCGGCGGCGCTGCAGGAGGGCGTGGATGCAGCTTATAAGGCAGTGATGAAGCCCGCCGAGGGTACGATTCTGACGGTGGCCCGGTTAGCGGCCGCCAAGGCACGGCAGGCAGCAGAAGAAAACAATTATTTTGAATTTGTCCACGAAGCAGCCATTGCAGAGGCAAAGGAAGCGCTGGCCAATACCATCAATCAGAACCCGGTGCTGAAAAAGGCCGGCGTGGTGGATGCCGGCGGCAAGGGCTGGCTGGTGGCGTTGGAGGCTATGCTGCTTGCTCTGCGGGGCGAGGATGTGGTCGTTCCTGAGGGAATGGCTGCCGGAGAAGTCAAGGAAGCCGCCGATTTCGGGGATTTCAATACCGAAGACATTACCTTCACCTACTGCACAGAGTTTATCATCTCCCGGGAAAATGACAATGACCCGGAAAAGCTGCGGGAGTTCCTGTCCAGTCTGGGCGACAGCCTGGTGTTGGTGGACGATGAGGAAATCATCAAGGTCCACGTCCACACCAATGACCCCGGAAAGGCCCTCCATGAGGCTGTGGAGTATGGCTCTTTCGTTACGGTTAAGATTGAAAATATGCGCCTGCAGCACACCGAAAAGGTAATGAGCGAGCAGGAGCTGGCACCGAAGATTGCAGAGCCGGTGAAGCCCATTGGCGTGGTGTCTGTTTGCGTAGGCGCAGGCATTGCGGATGTGTTCCAGAACTTGGGGGTGGACGGCATGGTGTCCGGAGGACAGACCATGAACCCCAGCACCCAGGATATTCTGGAGGTGGTGAATACTGTTCCGGCAGAAACGGTGCTGGTACTGCCCAACAATAAGAATATTATTATGGCTGCGGAGCAGGTCAATGCCCTGACCCCCAAAAATGTCATTGTGATTCCCAGCAAAACCATTCCCCAGGGCGTTACGGCTATGCTGAATTTCAATCCTGAGGGAGAAACGGAAGAAAATGTGCAGGCCATGACCGAGGCGTTGGCGAGCGTGGATACCATGCAGATTACCTATGCCGCCCGGGACTCGGATTTTGACGGCTATACCATTCATGAGGGTGACTATTTGGCCTTATACGGCAGTGCCCTGTTTGGCACCAGCAAGGATATTAAGGTGCTGCTGAAGTCCCTGGCAGAAAAGGTCCGGGAGGAAGGCAAGGAGTATATCACCATTTATTACGGCGCAGACGTGAAGGAAAAGCATGCACAAAAGGCGGCAGATCTTTTCGCACAGATTTGTCCCGATGCAGATGTGAATTTGCTCAGCGGCGGTCAGCCGGTCTACTACTATTTGATTTCTGCGGAATAATCATCCGGCCCGCTGCCCGATTTGGGCAGCGGGCAGTGCGTTTTTTTCACTTCTTTTGCATAAGCTATAGCTAGAAGCAAAGGAGGTGCATCGGATGGGGGAATTTCCCACCGGGGGATTTATCGGAAAGCTGTTGGTATTGGCAAAGCGGATTCGGGAAATGAAAATTCCGTCCCATGCGGCCAATGCCGGATATTTTATTGTATTGTCTGTATTTCCTGCGTTGGTGCTGATTTTAAGTGTACTGCGCTACACCAGTCTGGATGCAGGGGATTTAATGTCATTTTTGTCGGCTTATTTGCCGGAAGCCTTATTGCCCGCCACGGAGCGGCTGATTGTCAGCACCTATGCCCATACCTCCACGGCGATGGTTTCTGTGTCGGCGGTAAGTGCGCTGTGGTCTTCCAGCCGGGGGATTTACGGGCTGCTCTCCGGGCTGAATACCATCTACGGGGTGCAGGAGGACCGGGGATATCTGTATACCCGATTTATCAGCGTGGGGTATACCTTTGGGTTTCTTCTGGTGCTGTTGCTGACATTGGTATTAGGGGTGTTCGGAGAAATCTTGATGGACACCTTGCTGCCCACCGGCGGCGCATTGGGGCAGTTTCTTGAAGAAGTGGTGGATTTGCGGTTTTTATTGATGCTCCTGCTTCAGACTGCCTTGTTTACTGCTATGTTCATGGTGCTTCCCAACCGAAAAAATTCCGTTTCCGAAAGCTTTCCGGGGGCAGTGCTGGCTTCCGTGGGGTGGCTGGTGTTTACCAAGCTGTTTTCTTACTATGTAGAGAATTTTTCTCAGTATTCCAATCTTTTCGGGTCGGTGTATGCTCTGGCCCTGAGTATGCTTTGGCTGTATTTTTGCCTGTCCATTGTGTTTTACGGCGGCGCACTGAATCAGCTTTTAATGGTAAAAAGAGAAAAATATTTGTAAATGTTCACTGGGGGTTCATAACCGGGGGGTATTCTTAGGAAAAGGAGGGATGGAAATGTTTGGATTTGTCACTGCCAATGTCAAAGAGCTGACCCAGGAGCAGAAACAGCGGTATCAAGGCGTGTACTGCGGAATTTGCCGAAGGATTCGGGCCCAGGCCAATCCGTGGTCCCGGCTGGGGCTTAGCTATGACATGGCGTTTCTGGCCCTGCTTCTGATGAGCCTTTATGAGCCGGAAGAAACCGGCGGAAAAAATGCTTGCGTTTTCCATCCTGTCCGGAAACGGCCCTGGCTGGACAATCCGTTTATCCGCTATGCGGCAGATATGAATGTGGCGCTGGCTTACTACAATGCCGCCGATGATTGGGAGGATGACCGAAAGCTGTCTGCCAAATGGAGGACAGGCATATTCGGAAAAAACTATCCGGAAATCGGAGAAAAATATCCCCGTCAGTGTGATGCCATCGCCGACTGCATCCAAAAACTGCATATTTTGGAAAAGGAAAACTGTCCCAATGCCGATGAAACGGCCAACTGCTTCGGTCAGCTGATGGGGGAGCTTTTGGTGTATCAAGAGGATCTGTGGGCTCCTATTTTACGGAGTATGGGCATGGCCTTGGGCCGGTTTATTTATCTGGCAGATGCGGCGGTGGACTACCGTCGGGACAAGCGCAAAGGCAAGTATAATCCCTTCCTGGCCATGGAAACCGGGGAGGACTGGCCCCGTTGGGAAAACTATCTGGTGCTGGCCATGGGCAAATGCACTGCCGAATTTGAAAAATTACCTCTGGTGCAGGATAAAGGTCTGCTGGACAATATTTTATACAGCGGTATCTGGTGCAGTTTCAGGGGCAAGAAGAAGGAACGGGAGGAAGGGAAATGATCAGCGATCCATATAAGGTGCTGGGGGTCAGCCCTGATGCCACGGATGACGAGATCAAGCAGGCCTATCGGAAGCTGGCAAAAAAATATCATCCCGACCGAAACCCGGGAGATAAAGAGGCAGCCCAGAGGATGCAGGAGGTCAATGCGGCCTACGAGCAGATTAAAAATCCGGAAAAGACTACCCAGCAAAGCAATCAGCAAAGCGGCTACGGCGGTTATGGCTACGACCCCTTTGGAGGCTATTGGCAGAGAACCTACACCCGTGCGGACACCGGCGACCAGTACCAGCAGGCGGCTTACCGGTATATCCATCTGGGCCGCTATCAGGAGGCGCTGAATATTTTGAGCAATTCCACCAACCGCAATGGGCGTTGGTATTATTTAAGCGCACTGGCCAACGATGGTCTGGGCAATCAGGTAACGGCCCTGGAGCATATTCGCAAGGCAGTTTCTCTGGAGCCGGACAATATGGAATACTTGCAGGTATTACAGCAGATACAAAACGGCGGCGCTACTTACCGCCGACAGGCGGGGAATTTCCGGGGTTTTGAAATGCGGGGATTTCCCTGCGGCAATTTGTTGCTGTGTTGGTTTGTGAATCTGTTTTGCTGCGGAGGAAGATTTTTCTGCTGTTGACAGTCAAAAATGAGTATGTTATACTGTTTAAGACAATTGGATAGAAGTTTCGTGGCAACCGGGGCGAAGAACCCTGTTTGCTGAACAAGATAACCGGGTGCAAATCCCGGACGGTACCGCCGCTGTATGTGCTGAGGTGTCCTCTTTTGGCGAAAGCCAGCCACTGGAATATTCCGGGAAGGCAAGAGGATGGCGCAGGGCCCAACCCCCTACAGGCACGAGTCAGAAGACCTACGAAACGGAATTTCCTGCTTCTTTGCGTGATTACAAAGGAGTGCGTTTGTCGCAGAAAAACGGCTGCGGCGTCAAGCTTGACGCCGCAGCCTATTTGTTTTTTAGGAGGTATATTTATGAACAACAAAAAACTGATTTTTGGCGCAATTGCCCTGGTGCTGGTGGTGGCGGCACTGCTGGGAATTTACTTTCTTACCCGGCCGGAGGCACAGGACGGAGCAAAAACCATTACTGTCACCGTGGTCCATAAGGATAAGGCGGAAGTAGTCAAAACCTATCATACAGATGAACTGTATTTAGATAAGGCGCTCCTTGCAGAGGGCCTCATCGGCGGAAATGAGGATCAGTACGGATTTGTAGTGATCACAGTGGACGGTGAGCGGGCTCAGTGGGACACAGACAATGCCTATTGGTGCCTGCAGGTGAACGGACAGGCTGCTACTACCGGTATAAGTGCGATTCCTGTTGAGGATGGACAGAACTATCAGCTTGTCTACACGCCCTTGGCTTAAAGATGAAGAAAAAACTGACCCTGCGGGAAGTGGTTCTGTTTGGCGTACTGGCGGCGCTGACCTTCGGGCTGAAGGTTGCCATGAGCGCCTTGCCAAACATTGAACCGGTGAGCTTAATGGTGATGCTGTTTGCAGTTACCTTTGGTTGGAAGGGACTGTACCCCATGTATTTATATGTGGTGATGGAAATCCTGTTTTACGGCATCAACTTGTGGAATATCAATTATCTGTATGTCTGGACAGTACTGCTGGTGGCGGCAAAACTATTAAAGGATATGCACAATCCTCTGGGCTGGGCCATTGTGTCCGGCGTGTTTGGCCTGTTTTTTGGGGCATTATGCGGCATTGTGGATATCTTTATCGGCGGCTTTGGCTATGCCGTCACCAAATGGATTGCCGGAATCCCCTTTGACATTGCCCATTGCGGGGGAAATTTTGTGATTGCACTGATACTTTTCTGTCCCCTGCGAAAACTGCTGGACCGAGGATACAAAGCGATGAAATGAAAAGAGGGAAGCATTGCTTCCCTCTTTTCTTATACTTGGTTGACCAAAGTTAACCACCGGCTCTGCCGGTGGCAAAAAA
This sequence comes from Faecousia sp., assembly GCA_045577715.1. GTDB lineage: Bacteria > Bacillota > Clostridia > Oscillospirales > Oscillospiraceae > Faecousia. Next base: position 97 of record JAZNIX010000003.1, on the reverse strand, counting down.
ATAGCTTCTAGCGAGGCGTAAAGTAGACAAGAAAAAAGCTCCCCATTATAGTAGAAGTGGTTTGCCGACCACACAACTACAATAATGAGGAGGTCTT
>JAZNIX010000002.1:0-6973 GCA_045577715.1 Faecousia sp. | reverse complement strand
ACGCCAGGAGGGACTCGAACCCCCGACCTACTGCTTAGAAGGCAGTTGCTCTATCCAGCTGAGCTACTGGCGCATTTGAATGGAGCGGGTGACGGGAATCGGACCCGCGTATCCAGCTTGGAAGGCTGGTGTTCTACCATTGAACTACACCCGCAAGTCCTGTGCCGCATGGGCATTCAGCCTTGCGATTTTAGCACAAAAATTTCTGCTTGTCAAGTGCTTTGTGGGAGAAATTATTATTTGTGCTTTGGAATTACCGTTCCATTCTTTCCAGCTTTTCCAAAACAGCACAGAAGTATTCCGGCAACGGTGCAAACACCATCACGGGTCTGCCATCTCTGGGATGAGAAAAGCAAAGCGTCCCCGCATGGAGGCACTGACTTTCCTGCCCCAACTCCGGCTTTTTCCGTCCGTAGACCGTATCTCCCAGGATGGGATGGCCGATATGGGCCATATGCACCCGGATCTGATGGGTGCGGCCTGTTTCCAACCGACAGCGCACATGGGTATATCCCCGGTAGCGCCGCACCACTTCCCAATGGGTCACCGCTTCCTTGGAATTGCGCTCTGTAACGCACATTTTCTTTCGGTCAGAGGGATGCCGCCCGATGGGGGCGCATACCGTACCGCTGTCCTCTTTCAAATTTCCGCAAACGATCAGCTCGTACACCCGGTACATGGAGTGATCCTTCAGCTGGCTGGCCAGGAACGTATGGGCATAGTCATTTTTTGCCACTGCCAACAATCCAGAAGTATCCTTATCGATCCGGTGCACGATGCCCGGACGCAGCTCGCCGTTGATTCCGGAAAGCTCGTCGCCCATGGCGTACAGCAAGCCATTGACCAAGGTGTCATCCTGATGGCCGGCAGCCGGATGCACCACCAGGCCCTTGGGCTTGTTGATCACGACCACATCCTCGTCCTCATACACAATATCCAGTTGCATTTGTGTGGGCTGGATATCCACTTCCCGGGGTGCGGGAATGGTCACAGAAATTTCGTCGCCAATGTTCAGTTTGTCATTTTTCTTGCCCGGTTTGCCATTGCGCAGGACATTCCCCTCTTCAATCAGCCGCTGGGCGGCAGAACGGGTCAGACCGTTGGTGCAGCGAGCCAGGAACGCATCCAGCCGTTCACCGGAAACATCGGCAAGCAAAATCATTTTTTCTCGTCCTTCCAGAACTTCTTATTAAAGAACACCAGGGATATCAACATCAAAATGGCGCCGCAGACAATAAAGCTATCCGCTACGTTGAATACTGCAAACCGCATGAAGTCCACATCGATCATGTCCACCACATAGCCCAGTCGCACCCGATCAATCATATTGCCCAAGCCGCCGCCGTACACCGCGGCAATGCACCAGCGCTCCAGCTTCGTAAAATGCATAGGCTTTTTGAAGTATTCATACAGGATTGCCACAGTCAGAATCACAAAAATGGCCACGAACAGCCAGCGCATACCGGAAAAGGAAGAAAATGCCGCACCGGTATTCTGTACATAAGTCAAATGAAACAGGCCGGGGATCGCATCCACATGACCAAACTGGGGAATATTGGCCACCACCAAATATTTGGTCCACTGGTCCACCGCCACGATACCCACTACAAATAAACAATAAAAGAAAAACTGCATAGTATAGCCTCCCAATATAACTTATTTATCATAGCATGCATGACGGCAATTGTCAAATTGCAGTTTTACCACCCCGTTTCCCCATAATTCCAAATTTGCATCATTTACAAATCCTATTTTTCGTGTATAATGTATGTAACTATGTGTTAATTTGGTGAGATCTATGAAATTTGCTTTCTATACCCTGGGGTGCAAAACAAATCAATATGAAACCCAGGCCATGGAGCGTATGCTGACCGAGCAGGGACATGCCATCGGTCACTGGGAGGAAGATTGCGACGGATATGTGATAAACACCTGCTCCGTCACTGCTGTAGCCGACAAAAAAAACCGGGCGGTAATTCGCCGTTGCCGCAAGGCCCATCCCGATGCCGTAATCGCCGTTTGCGGCTGTTACAGCCAGCACGCTGCTGAGGCTGTTCGGGCGTTGGATGTAGATCTAATCGGCGGCAGCGCAGACAGGAAGGCCTTTGTGCAAATGCTATTGGATACGGTCGCCACCCGTCACCGTGCGGAATCCGTAGATTTGGCGCTTCGCCGCCGGGAGTTTGAGGTGCTGCCTGCCGGCGGTCTATCCGAGCGGACCCGGGCCATGCTGAAGGTACAGGACGGCTGTGTGAATTTCTGCTCTTACTGCATCATCCCCTACACCCGGGGGCCGGTGCGCTCTGCCCCCTTGTCGCTGGCGGTGGAACAGGCCCGGGCGTTGGCAGAACAGGGCTATCAGGAGATCGTGATCACCGGCATTGAAATTGCCTCCTGGGGCGTGGATCTGCCGGGGAAACCAGCTATATCGGAACTTATCTGCGCCCTTTGCGAAGCAGTACCGCAGGTGCGCATCCGTCTGGGCAGTTTGGAGCCGAGGGTGATCACGGAATCTCTCTGTCAGATGCTTTCCCAATATCCCAATCTCTGTCCCCAGTTCCACCTGTCCATGCAATCCGGTTGTGACACGGTACTCTCCCGCATGAAGCGCAAATATGATACCGCCCGGTATTATGAAAGTGTAGCGCTCTTGAATCAGTATTTCCCCGGATGTGCCATCACTACCGACATGATCGTGGCCTTCCCCGGAGAAACCGAGGAGGAATTCCGGGAAAGCCTGGCATTTATCCAAAAATGCGCCTTTGCGGATATGCATATCTTCCCTTATTCCCGCCGCCCCGGCACACCGGCGGACAAAATGCCCGGTCAGCATGACAACGCCACCAAAGAGCGCCGCAGCCGGGAGGCCATTGCCGTGGCAGAGCGAATGAGCAGAGTCTATCGGGAAAATCTCATAGGCAGTGTACAAAAGGTACTGTTTGAGGAGCCGGAGGGAGAATTCTTCACCGGCCATGCGCCCAATTATGTGAAAGTCTATGCAAATGGCGAAAATCTGCATAACCAAATCAGAAATGTCCGTATTACCGCCCTCCATGCCGACGGCGTAATGGGAGAAATAGAAAGATAAATTGTTGTTTAGGGTTGCTAATGATGCACCGCATCCTTGGCCCCCTCTAAGAGGGGGCTGGCAAAAATCGGCTCTTCGGAACCGATTTTTGACTGGGGGAGTGTCGCATAAGCGTCAGGACACTCCCTCCGGCAGCCCTTTGGGGCTGCCACCTCCCTCTCAGAGGGAGGCAAGGCGGCTGCGCCGCAAAAGGTGTAGACAATCATTTATAAGAGGGATTCTCTATGAAAACTTTACTTCACATCTGCTGTGCGCCCTGTGCCAATCAGCCCATTGAGGTTCTGCGGACCGATGGCTTTGAGGTCACCGGCTACTGGTATAACCCCAATATCCACCCTTTCACCGAGTACCGCGCCCGGCGCAACTGTTTGCGCGAATATGCTGCCGCCATTGAGCTTCCCGTTATTGAGCGGGACGATTACGGTCTGCGCCCCTTCGTGCGGGAGGTGGCAGAAAACATCGAGGGCCGCTGTATAAAATGCTATGAAATGCGTCTGTTTGATACCGCCCGTATGGCCGCCGAAGGCGGTTTTGACAGCTTCACCTCTTCCCTGTTTATCAGTCCCTACCAAAATCACGAACTGATGCGCGAGGTGGCGGAACGGGCAGCGCACCAATACGGTGTCAAATTTGAATACCGGGACTTCCGGCCCTATTTTAAAGCCGGTCAGGAGCGTGCCCGGGAGCTGGAAATGTATATTCAAAAATACTGCGGCTGTGTGTTCTCCGAGCAGGAGCGATATCTGAAGCCGAAAAAGATCATTCCTTAATTAGGAGAAAGCTATGAATCATTTTACATTTGCCGTTCCCACCCTGTTCGGTTTGGAGGGCATCACTGCCGATGAGCTGCGGCGATTGAATATGGAAAATGTCCGGGCAGAAAACGGCCGGGTGTTGTTTTCCGGCGATGAAAGTGCTCTGGCACGGGCCAATATTTGTCTGCGCACCGGTGAGCGGGTACTGCTGATCCTGACGGAATTTGATGCCACTTCCTTCGAAGCACTGTTTCAGGGAGTCTTGCAAACCCGATTAGAGGATTTCATTCCTCAGAACGGAGAGTTCCCGGTAAAGGGTCACTGCTTAAACTCCCAGCTGATGAGTGTGCCGGATTGCCAGGCCATCATCAAAAAGGCCGCATCCAAACGGTTGGGCAGTGCCTACGGGCTGCAATGGCTGCCGGAGGACGGTGAAAAATATCAGCTCCAATTCTCCATTATGAATGACCACGTGTGCCTGTACCTGGACACTTCCGGTGTCGGTCTGCACAAGCGGGGCTACCGGGCCATCGGCAACGATGCTCCTCTTCGGGAAACCCTGGCGGCGGCCATGGTAATGCTGACCAAATATCGGGGGCGGGATTTTATCTGGGATCCCTTCTGTGGCAGCGGCACCATCACCATTGAGGCAGCACTGATCGCGAAAAACCGCGCCCCTGGCCTGCGCCGTCGTTTTGCCGCGGAGCAATTTGTCTGGATGAATGAAAAAATCTGGCAGGATGTCCGTGGTGAGGCAATGGACAAGGAATTCCATGGTAAATATCAAATTCTAGGCTCTGATCATGATCCCAAATGCGTATCCCTTTCTATGGCAAACGCCCGCAAAGCCGGTGTATCGGACTGCATCCGGTTCAAGGACGGAGATGCCACCAAAATGGATCTGCCAGCCAGGGAGGGCGTAATCATCTGCAATCCCCCCTACGGTCAGCGTATGGGCGAGCAGAAGGATGCCCAGCGGCTTTATCAGGCCTTTGGACGTCATATCAAATATGCAGACGGCTGGAAAAAGTATATCATCACCTCTGAGCCTGAATTTGAGCATTATTTTGGCAAACGAGCCGATAAAAAACGCAAGCTTTACAACGGCATGATCAAGTGTGATTACTATATGTATACCGACCCTGTCAGAAAGAAATAATCCACCTTTGGGAGAAACATATATGACCCATCTTTTCATCATCAACCCCGCTGCCGGCAGCCACGACCGCACTGCCGAATACACCAAAACCATTGACGACCATTGTTCTCAGCAACATTTTTCTTATCGGATCGCAGTTTCTGCCGGCCCCGGTGACTGTACACGGATCGCCCGGGAAGCCGCTGAAAGCGGAGAGGAATACCGTATCTACGCCTGTGGCGGTGACGGTACGCTGAATGAAATTGTCCAGGGCGCCGCCGGCTTTGAGAATGTTGCTGTCACTTCTTTCCCCGGTGGCAGCGGTAACGATTTTATTAAAATTTTCGACGATCCGCAGGCCTTTTCTCAGTTGCCCCGGCTATTGGATGCCCATGAAACCACTTTCGACTTGATTGATTGCAATGGCAACTTGAGCTTGAATATTTGTTCCGTTGGTTTGGATGCCCGAATTGGCTTGGATGTGTATAAATATAAGCGCTTACCGCTGCTGCAAGGCTTTCGTGCCTATGCGCTGTCTACTGTGGTTAATGTGGTGCGCGGCATTGCCGAGCATTACGTGATCCAAATTGGGGATGAGATCATCGACGGAGAGCAAACCCTGGTATGTGCCTGTAACGGCCGGCACTATGGCGGTGATTATCACCCCGTTCCCGAAGCGGATCCCTGCGATGGTCTGCTGGATATTCTGGTGGTAAAAAAGGTATCCCGGCTGAAACTGGCCAGCGTCATTAACAAGTATAAAGACGGAATGTATACGGCTCTGCCGGACCTGGTGAGGCACTTCAAGGCCAAGACTGTAAAAATCATCTGCGATAAACCTACACCCATCCAGCTTGATGGCGAGCTGCGCTCCGCTCAGGAGATTATCATGTCCATTTCTGAGAAAAAGCTACGTTTCTTCTATCCGAAGGAATTGTCCTGGCGTACGCAATCCCCTGTTGCCGCAAAATAATAGCAACCGGGTGTGCAAATGCACACCCGGCCTTTTTATTGCGTTTCCTCTATTTGATAAAGCCGCTTGCCATTTTCCACCGTGATGCGGTGGATCTCCTCCAGCGGCAGTTCCCGCAGCTGCGCCAAGCGCTCTGCCATACGGTACAGATATCCCGGATGATTGCGCTTTCCCCGGAAAGGTTCCGGCGCCATATAGGGGCAATCCGTTTCCAGCACCAGCCGTTCCAACGGAATGTTCTTTGCTACTTCCAAGGCCTTTTTTGCGTTTTTAAAGGTCAGTACTCCGGTAAAACCAATATACCACCCCCGGTCGATCAGCCAGTTGGCCATCTCCAGGGAGCCACTGTAGCAGTGGAACACACCGGTTACCGTGGGGAACTCCGATACAATCTGCATACCGTCGGCATGGGCTTCCCGCTCGTGAACGATGGCAGGCAAATTCAGCTCCGCGGCCAACGCCATCTGCTTACGGAATGCCAATTGCTGAATATCTCTGGGAATATCCTCATAGTGGTAGTCCAGACCGATTTCACCGATGGCCCTGATCTTGGAATGCTGCTTGCACATATTTCTGTAAATATCAATGACCTGATCATCCACCTCGTCGCAGGCATCCGGATGGGAACCCACCGCTGCATACATCCATGAATATTGCTCCGCCAATGCCACCGCATTGCGGGAAGAATTCACACTGCAGCCGGGGTTCATCACCAGCGCCAAGCCATTTTCCGGAAGGGATGCCAGCAGTTCCTCACGATCTAAATCAAATGCCCGGTCATCCATATGGGCATGGGTATCAAATAGCATATTCTTTCCTCCTTTGGGAAGATAATTTATTGTTGACACCTTTTGCGGCGCAGCCGCCTTGCCTCCCTCTCAGAGGGAGGTGGCAGCCCAAAGGGCTGTCGGAGGGAGTGTCCTGATGCCTATGCGACACTCCCCCAGTCAAAAATCGGTTCCGAAGAGCCGATTTTTGCCAGCCCCCTCTAAGAGGGGGCCGAGGATGCACCGCATCAT
>JAZNIX010000001.1:0-44338 GCA_045577715.1 Faecousia sp. | reverse complement strand
TGCGTTTTTAACTGAATTTTCTTTGGTATGATTTTCAATGTGTCAGTATGATTTTTGTCATACCATCAAAAATAGAGTTATCTCGTATTTTCGGGATAACTCTATTTATATATATTACTTGAAAATATCAGCAAAAAATGTTATATTAAATTTAAGGAAATGCTTGTTGTAAACGAGAGCCTCCACTTGTCAGGGGAGGTGGCAAAACGAAGTTTTGACGGAGGGGTAGTTAATCTCTCCCTCAGTCTTTTGCTTCGCAAAATCCAGCCGCTGACGGCGGCGGTCTCCCTTTGTCACCTCGTGACATTTCCCTCACACTGTGAGGGAATCTACCCTCGTCAGAGGGAGCCAAGGACTAAATTTGTTCCCAATTTGACACAAGCATATAATACACCAAAGGCGGTGATATGATGAAAAGATTTATTTCAATAATTGTTATTTTTATACTGTTGTTTTCTCTTTGTGCTTGTTCTGATACAACGGTCAAGGGCAGTGTTGCTCGTGAATCCACTTATGGCAACGCAGTACTTGATATTATGCCTCAAAAATTGATGGAAAATATTAAAATTGGAGATACGGTTTTGGTTACAGTCGGTGATTTTAGTGAAGAAATTCCATTTGTTGATGAACTTATAGAAGAAGATGGGAAACTTCAACTGTTTTTTGATAAAGAAGACCATAATATTAACATTTGCATTTACAATCAAAGATTTTGCGATACATACGGTATTGAAGTGGGTCTAAAGGTAACAATTGAGAAAAAATAAAAGAAAATCAGTTTTTTAGATCGGTTCCATTTTGAGTGTCGGTCTCCAAAAGAACACCACCCTTTGGGGTGGCTCTTACTATTGCTGGACAGCTTGACATTGATGTAATGTACGATAAATATTGCAATTGCCTCGGTAATGTTTTATATTAAATTTAGGCGGCAAAGCCTTGTGAAGACGAATGTATGCGTTTGAGAGGAGGAAAAGCAATGAAAAAGACACGAATCCATTTTGCGATGATCAGTTTGCTTCTTGTGTGTACTATTGCGGTTAATTTGACCGGATGCGCCATGGAAATCCAAGGAAAAAACTTGATGGAAGGTATCACACCTAATAACGTGAATGCCTTAGATGATCTCAGTTCGCAGAATGCGGACGTTACCGATTTTGCGGTCCGCTTATTCAAGGCAAGCAATGAAAGCGGCAAGAACACGCTGATTTCTCCCTTGTCGGTACTCTGTGCGTTGGCAATGACTGCAAACGGTGCGGAAGAGGAAACGTTGGCTCAGATGGAAGAAGTTCTCGGTATGACCACCGAGGAACTGAACCTGTATCTGTACAGTTATATGAAGAATCTGCCTCAGGGCGATAAGTATAAGCTGAGCCTTGCCAATTCCATTTGGTTTACCGAGGATGAACGCTTCACGGTCAATCAGGACTTCCTGCAGACCAATGCCGATTATTACGGCGCAGAGATTTACCAGGCACCTTTCAATGATCAGACAAAAAAAGACATCAATAATTGGGTTAAAAAGAACACCGACGAGATGATTCCAGAAATCATTGATAGTATTCCGGATGAAGCGATAATGTATCTTGTTAATGCTCTTGCTTTTGAAGCCGAGTGGATGGAGATTTATGAAAAGAATCAGGTGCGAGACGGTAAGTTTACCAAGGAAGATGGATCTAAGGAGAATGTTGAATATATGTATGGCTCCGACAATATCTACCTTGAAGATGATAATGCAACCGGATTTATGAAGAAGTATGCGGGAGGTAAATATGCATTTGTTGCGTTGCTTCCCAACGAGGGAGTCATCGTATCCGAGTATATCGCAACTCTTGACGGAGAATCTCTGAATACGCTTCTTGCGAACCCTCAATATACAACTGTCAGAAATTCCATTCCGAAGTTCGAAACAGAGTATGAGGTTGAAATGTCTGAGACCCTTAAGGCAATGGGAATGATTGAGGCTTTTGATGTTAATTTCGCGGATTTTGGCAGGCTTGGAACCTATACCGATATGAATATCTATATTAACCGTGTTCTTCACAAGACATTTATCTCGGTAGGAGAACAGGGTACTAAGGCCGGTGCGGCTACATCTGTTGAGATGGCGGCGGGGAGTGCTGCGCCTCCCGAGGACCCCAAAGAAGTATATCTCGACAGACCGTTTGTGTATATGCTCGTGGACTGCGAGAATAACATCCCGTTCTTTATCGGAACAATGATGGACGTTGGAACTTAAAAGGGTTCGATTCCCACTTGCCAATAGCAAAAGCCACCAACAGGGGAGGAGATGAGGGGAATCGATTTAATCAATGAGTCGCCGCCGTCAAGCCGTCGGCGAGCAACAGTCCACCGGACGGTTATACAGATTGAAAAACCCTTGTGGTTCTAAGGTTTTTTGATACTGCGAAAAAATCCGGTACGAATGCGGTACGAGCAATACCCCTTGTGCACAAGCAAAACCTAAAAAATCATTATTGTAGTACAATTATTTCAAAGGAGAAATGTACTACAATGACCCCAGTTTTTTATGATGTGAACGATGTTCAAGATGTCCTCAGATGTAAGGAAAGCAAAGCGTATAGAGTAATCCGCGAATGTAACAAGGAGCTCCAAGCCCTGGGATTTATCATCCATCCGGGCAAGGTAAGTGCGGAGTATTTTCTAACGCGGCACGGACTAACCAAGGAGGGCATTGTTCAATGACAGGTATTTACAAGGTTCAACGAAAGCGCGGCGTAAAGTGGTACGCCAAAGTAAACTACACAATCGCAGGTATTCACTATCAGAAAAAGAGTCCGGTTTTTGACTCGCAGAAAGAGGCTCGCGCGGCAGAAATCGAATTGCAAAAATGGGTGCAGCAGGTCATCCACGAGGCTGAGTTGGGGCACACAGAGCCGCCCACAACTTTGCCGGAATACACGGATGCCGCCGTCACAGAGGCACAGAAACGCCCTCAGCGGCTCGTTGCGCCGACCTATGGGCAGGTATGGGAAGAGTACCGAAACACACCCAAAATCAAAGAATTGAAGCGTAGTAGCCTCAAGGCAAAGGATGATGCGCAAGCGTTTATTTTGCCCCATTTTAGGGATGTAAAAATCAAGGATATTGACGCCGAAATGCTGCAGATGTGGCAGCAGTATATGAAGTCCTACATCACCCGCAGCGGAACGCCAATGGCGGATTCAAGCCTCCGCAGAACCCAAATGCAGCTCAACGCGGTTTTGAATTACGCAGTTGCCAAAGGCTATTTGCGGTTTTCCCCTATGGTGGATTTGACCAATTTGGGCAGCACAGTCACACCGGAACGCCCCACATGGTCAGACGAAGAATTCTTTCTTTTCAGGCAAGCAGCGCCGGAGGAATGGCGTGTGTTCTACGACTTGATGTATTTCATGGGTTTGCGAATCGGCGAGGCTCGTGCCATCACCCCCGCTGATATTACCTATGAGAACGGGCGCGCTTATTTGCATATCACAAAATCCTGTGACATTGATGGCGAAACCGACTCCCCCAAAAGCACTTCCAGTACCCGCACACTTTTGTTGCCGGAGGAAATCGAGCAGGGGTTAATGGACAGAATTTCCCGCACCTATGGACTCAAGCCATACGAGCGTATTTTCTGGGAGCGACCCGGCGGTATCTATTCCATCACAAACAGGGCTTGCGAAACAGCAGGCGTGCGTAAGATTAGTCACCACGATATGCGGCATAGCTGCGCTACCAATCTTGTGGCAAGTGGTGAATATACTCTCGTTGATGCCGCACGCTTTCTCGGTCACAAACACGCCTTTGTGACTGCCAATACCTATGCCCATAGCCCCCAAACACATAAAGCAGCGATTGCATATTCCGTATCAAAAAGAATGCAGCGAATGGCTGCTTAAGGGCTGACCCGGTAGACGAAAGGCTACCTGGTCTTATCCTGCTTTCTGTTGATTTCTGTGATAATTTGTGATATAATTCTATTCAGCAAATAAGAATATGTCGAACGGAGGAGAATTATATGAAGAGCAAGAAAGTTCTAATTGTAATCGTGGTTGTTGCTATCGCTATAGTAGCAGGAATCATATGGTTTAACAGTGTTGCTAACATGGGAAGCTCCAATATTTTCACTGAATCGGGAGGGTGCATTTCCGTTTCCTTTGATAAACGGGAGGTAAAAACAGTTGATAAAGTTGTGGTATCTAATGGCGAGAAGGAAGTCACTATCGAAGACAATACCTTCGTTGACCGTATTGTTAATGAAACAAAAGTTGCCACACATATTTGCAGAAGATGTCCAGAGGATAGAAGAATAGATTTGTATTGTGGCGACACACTCGTTCGCTCTATGGGGTGGTCAACCTGCTGCGATACCGTACGCGTTTATAGTGCAGATGATACTCACTGGGTTTTCTCTATTGAGGGTCAAGAAGATGAAGGATATGTCTACTTGTCTAATGCATTAATTAGGCAACTTAATGATTTGTTTACTTAATTGGGTTTTATCTAACTGTTCGACCTATTTTCGCTTTACAGCTCGTATTCCTCGTTGTCCAGCTCGTTTAAGTCGTCCACAACCGCCTGCGCCTCTGGGCGTACATAGTCAAGAACTGTGCCCCGCCCCATAGCAATGTTTTGCAGCTTGCCGAAGAGCCGGCCGAGGGATTCACTCAGCCGTGACACAAGCCGTTGCAGCCGTGTCTTTTCCTGCGTAAGCGTTTCCACCTCTGCACGAACTTCCTCACGCACTTCCGTCAGCTTGCGGACTTCTTCCTTTACAGCCTCTTTTTCGGCATGAACAGCGGCAAGAGCCTTTCGTTCCTTTTGGGCTACATACTGCTCCAAAGCCATTGTTTGCTTTCCAGGCTCAGCGGGGATTTCCTCGATTTCGAGCCCACATTCCCGGGCACACTCCAAAGCAATGCTACGCTCCATTTTGGAGAAGCTTTGCTTGCGGTTGTTGTGCCTGGTTTCCTTTTTAGTGGGGTCTGGACGCTCTATGCCAAGCTGCTCAAGAGCTTTCGCTTGCGACACTTCAAGCAGTCCGTCTTTTCCGGTAGCGCACCATACCCGGCGGATATGGGCGTGGGGCACGCTTTCGTCATTGTGTATGGCAACATCCAAAAAGCGTACCTTGTCCCCAAACTTGGCTCGCATATGGAAAAGGTACAGCGAAAGGAATTGCTCCACGGTTTCCGGGCTGACTGTGCCGCTGCGGTTTCCAAGCTGAACGATGGTTTCTTCCGGGCAAGTGCGGGCACTTTTGCGGTATTCGTCGATGGTCTTGCAGCGTTCTGCGTGTCCGCTTTTGGTGTAGCGGTCATTTTGGGCAGCAAGGGATTCGCCGAATAGTTCTTCGTAGCAATCTCTTTCGTGTTCGTCAAAGCTCTTTTTGGGCTTGCCGTCCTCACCCAGCTTTTGCGGCTTTTGTGTAACCGGATTGATAATGCGGTAAAAATTCTCGTGTTCCGGGTCGGGGTTGATGTGGTCGGCAGTAAAGCCGTTTCTGTCATTGTGTTTTGTGGAGAATGCGCTGCCATCTGCCCGCGTTCTCCCGTTGTGATGTGTCATTCGCATGGGGTGTCCTCCTTCCGGCGGGGGTGGTATCGTTGAGCCCGCACGGGGTACACCTATATAATGACAGCGAAGGCGCATAAACTGTGGTCGGCAGATTAGTACCCCGTACCATTTTGCCGAAAGCAAAATGCGGGGCTCTCCGAGGGGGAACGGATTGCAGCTATGGATTGCACCATAACTGCAATGTTGCATTACGCAGGTAACCCCGCATAATGCAACGGAACAGCACGCGTAAATGCAAGGGGTAGCTATCTTCCGCTGCCCCTTGATTGCTACTCGGCTGTTCCACGCGCTCTGCGGAGCGCAAAGAAGCTCCGCCAGTTTGCCAACTGACGGAGCAGAACGCGCGCTTGACTTCAGCATGACTATGCGGTACAATTCCGGTACGAGGACACCACGCAGCCGTTACCATATCATAGAAAATACAGGGAAAAAGCCCACTAAATACAAGGAAATAACACCGAATACCACATTCATAAAGTTCCACTGGACTGTTGCATTTAGATAGGTTCGATTCCCCACTAACCAATAAGAAACGCCACCCTTATGGGTGGCGTTTCTTATTGGTGGAACCGATGATGTTAAAGACGAACTATGGTGATTGAATTTACTTTTTGTGTGAAACACCTTGACAAAGGCAGACTATTGTGATAGTATAGACTATAGAAATAGTCTGCGGAGGTTCGTTATGCAAGAAAAGTTGTTTGAGAGCGAAGCAAAGGTGATGGAGATTATTTGGGTCAAGGCCCCCATTTCTGCAAAGGATATCAGTCTGATTGCTGCGGAAACAATTGGTTGGAATAAGAACACCACCTATACGGTAATCAAAAAGTTGGAAGCAAAAGGCTTTATCCGGCGTGAAGATCCGGGATTTATTTGTACACCGCTTATTTCGCAAAACCAAATGCAAAAGGTAGAAGCCACTTCTCTTGTAAAGAAAGTGTTCGGAGGCTCCCGCAAGGCGTTGTTTTCTGCGCTGCTTGAGGACGAACCCTTGTCTGATGAAGAAATTGATGAGCTGCGCAAGCTGATCGATAATAGGTGACGGGTATGCTGCAGGAAGTATTCTATTGGATATTCAATATGAGTATAACGGCTGCTTTGACCAGCGTGCTGATTATGCTTGTCAGATTGATAAAAAGGATTCCAAGGAGACTGACGACCTTTCTGTGGATCATTCCTTTTCTCAGGATGACAATTCCTTTGGGGTTGGATAGTCCATATAGTTTGATGTCGTTGTTATCCAGGATCACCACAAAAACCGTCGTTGTTTTTCAACCGACAGAGGATATATCGTTCTCGATGATGAACAGCGTCATGGCAGCGAACTCTTATTTTCCAATCACCTACAAGGTGAATATTCTCGAGAACATATTTAGCGTTGCCTCTGTTATTTGGGCTGTTGTCGCACTGGCGATCATTTTGATGCTTACAGCTATTTATTTCACTACGCTATATGAAATCAAAGATTCCAAGCACTTGAGAGACAACATTTTTCTTTCTGAGAAGATCACAGCTCCTGCGGCATATGGCATTCTGAGTCCCAGAATTGTCTTGCCTTCATCGTATGAGGATAGAGATATTGAACTTGTCATACAGCACGAGAAGGCGCACATCCGCGGACTTGACAACCTGTGGAGGGTGATTGCCTTTTTGGTTGTCGCAGTACACTGGTTCAATCCGTTTTCCTGGTTATTCCTAAAGGCGTTCCTTGCTGATCTCGAATTGTCTTGTGACGAACGCGTTCTTGTAAAACTTGGTGCCGATCGGTCCAAGGAATATGCTTCCGCATTATTGAAATGCAGACAAGGCACAACTGTATTTGCATCGGCCTTTGGTGGTGCAAGAATCCGCACTCGGATTGAAAACATATTGTCCTTTAAGAAATTAACCTGGATTTCCCTCATGGCATTTATTGCACTTATCAGCGTGATATTCTATGTGTCACTCACAAATGCAGGATGAAAGGAGAATGAATGTGAAAAACAAAGCGTTTAACAGGTATTATTTACTTTCTTGCCTTGGTGTTTTGATCGCATCGTATTACCCGTTATCCATGGGCGGGCGTGTGATTACCGATATGCTGGTTAACGGAACCGTGATGAAGGAGAACTATCCCAAATACATTATTCCGTACACACCGATCAGTGTTGCTATCATTGCCGGCGTCCTCCTGATGCCACTGTTTATCAAAGTTTTTAAGCGATTCGCCTTTGCCGGCGGAGCTGCGGTTGCAACAAGTATCTTCTTCGGATCGGAATTACTGCTTGAGCAGAAAGTTGTTGTGTCAACTGCCGAAACGGTCACAAAGCTTGAGGACTGGCAGATGTTTATGTGTTACGTTCCTCCGGAGGGATGGGGAGAAACCGTAACCACATACAAAACGCAGACAGCGGTCGATATCTTAATGGGTGACTATAGCCCTGCGTTTAAGCTCCACTTTTACATTATTTCCGTTGTGTTAATCATCACCATCCTGAACTGTTTGTATGGCTTTGGTCAGATGATTAAGAGCGGAGACAAGAAACGCTGCAAGTCCTTGATCCTTCAGTCTGTTTGCTCGCTGGTGTTCCTTGGCCTTTGCATCCTTGCGTGCTTTACTGCTTTCTGGAGAGATGGCAGCATTCAGGTTTCTCCTCTGTCTGCATCCTTAATGACAGTTTTCTTCATTCTGCTTGGTGTAACGGTGGGCGTGTTCCTGGGCTCGTTCCTTTTGGGAAAGCGGAAGCTTGTGGCAATTTGGATTCCGGCAATTTCGGCCGCTGTGATGACCCTTCTTATGTATATTGCAGAAATGTTTCTGCTCAACGGACACTTATATAGCTTTGGCTCGGGCTTTATCTTTGAGAGCTTGCCTGGCATAGTCTTTGCTCCGTTCGATTTACTAGTGATTCTGTTGTCTGGATGCATAACCGCATTGGTCTTCACCTTGCTTAACAGTGGACAAGATGGCCTTAAAGTGAAACAAACTGAACTGAATCATAGTGATAAAAACTAAGGGATACCCAAAATCACAAAGCCACAGGCGGGAAACCGTCTGTGGCTTTGCATATATTTAGAAATAAACGATAAAGGCGAATCCATCTCCCAAGGGAAATGGGTTCGCCTTTAACTTGTTTGGTGGAGATGAGGGGAATCGATTTGCATTTTCGCTACGCGAAAATAAATGTGCCGCTCGGTCTAGCCCTCCCGGGCGGCGCTCGTCCGCGCCGCATTTAGATGGGTTCGATTCCCAACCTCTACTTAACCAAAAAGAAGACCACCCCATGGGTGGTCTTCTTTTTGGTGGAGATGAGGGGAATCGAACCCCTGTCCGAAGGCAACTTGGAAGGAACTTCTCCGGGTGCAGTTTGTTATTTACATTCCCTCAACCGAACGGGAACAAACACCCTTTCGGAATCAGTAGCTTCATGATGCGTGGTATGGGCAAAGCTTACCATACGCACGGGCTCCACTCAAATCACACCCGAGCCCGGCTCGTGGACCTTCCGGGGCGGATGGGCGCCTAATTAGGCAGCCAGAGCAACAGTATTGTTGTCAGTTAAATTTAAAAATTACCCGTTTTATCGTGGTCAGGTGCCACGACCCGCTATTCCAGCCTCACTACCCCCGTCGAAACCAGTACATCCCCGGATAGAAAAGGTTGGGTTTCCGGGGTGCAAAGCACCCCGGTGAAATGATATTAGAATCTGCCGTAGGGGTCGGGGAGCTTTTTCGGCTCCGGATAGGTTTCCCCATGGGTATCTACGGTAATGGAAGCGATTTTCTGCTCCGTCACAGGCCGGTCCGCCGCGCCGGTCTTGGTGGCTGCAATGGCATCCACCACCTCCATGCCGGAAGTAACCTTGCCGAAGGCAGCATACTGACCGTCCAGATGTCTGGCATCCTCATGCATGATGAAGAACTGAGAGCCGGCGGAGTTAGGGGAGGAGGAACGGGCCATGCTGAGAACGCCCCGCTTGTGCTTCAAATCATTCTTTACGCCGTTAAAGAAGAACTCTCCCTTAATGCAATAGCCGGGGCCACCCATGCCGGTACCATCCGGGCAGCCGCCCTGAATCATAAAGCCGGGGATGACCCGATGGAAAATCAGGCCGTCATAGTAGTTATGATTGGCAAGATCGATGAAGTTATACACGCTCTGGGGGGCAATTTCGGGATACAGCTCACCCTCGATGATACCGCCGTTTTCCATGGTAATCTTAAAATTGGGATTCATATTAGTATCTCTCCTTCATAGCACGGTCGATTTGGCGCTTAGCGTCTTTTTCGGCCGCGGATTGTCGTTTGTCATACAGCTTTTTGCCCTTGCACAGCCCCACGCTGACCTTTACACGGCTGCCCTTGAAGTAAACAGAAAGGGGAATCAGGGAATATCCGTCTTGCTTAACCTTTCCGTAAAGCCGCATAATCTCCCGGCGGTGCATCAGCAGCCGTCTGGGACGGCGGGGGTCCCGGTTAAAGATGTTGCCGTGCTCATAGGGGGAAATGTGCATTTGGTTCACCAGAAGCTCTCCGTCCTTAATGCCGCACCATGCATCCTTTAGGTTTAATGTGCCTGCACGGATGGATTTGACCTCTGTACCGCAAAGCTCGATGCCTGCTTCATACTGTTCTTCAATAAAATACTCGTGGCTGGCTTCCCGGTTTCGGGCTACAACCTTGATGCTTTGCTTTTCCAGAATGTCACACCTCCTTGGTTAGCCTCATGTAAGTATACCATAACTGTCAAGGGAATCAAACAGGAATTTCTCCAGAGAATCTGTCGAATCAAAGGAAAAATCACACAGGTTTTTCATTTCTTCGGAAATTTCCGGGAAATCCTTTTGTCCCCATCCGGCAAAGGCTATGGAGACACCGGCGCGGCGTGCCATTTCCCATGCAGGCTTCATATCGTCCACCACCAACAGCTCCTGGGGCTTGAAACCGTAGGTTTTCATGATTTGCTCCAGAGGATAGGGGTTGGGTTTGCGCTGTTCCTCCGGTAAATCCCAGCCGTAAATGGCATCCGGTAGAATCCCAAAATGGGCTTCATAATCCCGGGTGATGTTTTCGTTGCAGGAATGGGATACAACGCAAATGAAACCTCCGGCCTCCTTTTGGCGGCGAATGATGTTTTCGATGCCGGGGAAGGGAGCGGGAATATGGGATTTGATATATTCCTTCCATCCCAGATATTCTTCCACAAGCTCCTGCTGGGTGAACTGATACCGTTTTCTGCACATATCGGCAAAGCCGTAGTGAAAACAGCCGTGGGTATATTCCTGTAGGGTGATTGTAGTGCCGGGGCGAAATTTGTCCAGAATATAGCAGAAAAAGGGGTAATTGACCGTGGCTTCGCTTTGGACTACCGTATCGTCATGGTCCAGAACAAGACAAGGATATTTCAGCATAACAAGCCCCCTTTGTTTCTATCTCTGGGGTTATTATACCAGACCGGGGGATAATAGGCAACCGAAAATTTCCACTTGCGAAATACGAACAAATGTGCTAATATATCAATATCAGAACGGAGGTGGGCAGCAGTGGTGCAAAGTAAGCCGGTGGAAGTGATATCGGTATGTAGTGCGGATGGAGAGATTCGTCCTCTGCGGCTTCGGATGGAGGATGACAGGCACCAGCTGCTGCGCATCGATATTGCGGAAATTGTCAGTCAGCGAGCTGTGCAGTATGTGGGGATTGAAGCCCAGATTTTTCTTTGCAAGGCTATGGTGGAGGGGAAAAACTGGTTATTTGAACTCAAATACACCATTCGTACCCACAACTGGTGCTTTTACCGGCGGGTGTACTGATATGGCGCAGAGGGTGATTTTTCATGTGGATGCCAATTCGGCATTTTTAAGCTGGTCGGCGGCCTATCGGGTCAAGGTGCTGGGAGAACAGGAGGATTTGCGGGATGTGCCCTCGGTGGTGGCCGGGGACAAGGCATCCCGGCACAGCATTATTTTGGCAAAAAGCACACCGGCGAAAAAATACGGGATTCAGACCGGAGAGCCGTTGTTTCAGGCTCTGGAAAAATGTCCGGATTTACGGGTTGTGCCGCCGGATTATCCCCTGTATGTGGAAGCTTCCCGGCATTTTGTGGATATGCTTAGGCAGTTTAGTCCTTGCGTGGAGCAATATTCCATTGACGAAGCATGGGTGGACATGACCGGCACGGAACAAATGTGGGGCGCGCCCAGATTGGCGGCGGAAACCATGCGTCGGCGGATTTGGGAAGAGCTGGGCTTTACGGTGAATGTGGGAATTTCCAGCAATAAGCTGCTGGCAAAAATGGCAGGAGATTTGGAAAAACCCAATAAGGTGCTCACTTTATTTCCGGAGGAAATGGAGAAAAAGCTTTGGCCGTTACCGGTGCGGGAGCTGTTTTTAGTGGGGGCTGCCACGGAAAGAAAACTGAAAATGCTGGGTATTTACACCGTCGGAGATTTGGCAAGAGCAGATGTGACACTGCTTCGCAGGCGGTTGGGAAAACCCGGAGAAACCATTTGGCATTTTGCCAACGGACGCAATGCGGATTTGGTAATGCCCCAGCCGGCGGAAAATAAGGGCTACGGCAACTCGGTAACCACTGCCACAGATGTGGTCACCTCCCAGCAGGCCCATCAAGTGCTGTTGAGCCTGTGTGAAACCGTGGCCAGCCGGATGCGCAAGGACGGAAAATGCGGAAGCTGTATTACTGTGCAGCTTCGCACCAATGAATTTCTTCATTTTTCCCATCAGTCGACCCTTGCCGGTGCGACCAATCTTACCGGACAAATTTTTGAGGCGGCCTGCCGGGTTTTTGATGAGGCTTGGGACACGGTGACACCTTTGCGGCAGTTGGGGGTGCAGGTCACCCGGCTTTCTGTAGAGCCATATCAGCAGTTTGATTTTTTCTCCGGTGTCAGCCCCAGACAGTATGAACGGAAACTGCGCTTGGACGAAACGGTGGATGCCCTCCGGGATAAATTTGGGGAGGATATCATTCGCAGAGCCAAATTTGCCCAGGACCCCGGCGGTCACATGGCAGGCGGGTTGGATAAGGCAAGGCGTACCGGTGTGACCAAACCCCTGCCAAAAGAATTTTAGGTGGAAATGGGCAGGAAAATGCTGTATAATAAAGGCATCACGTATGAATAAAAGGAGCGCAGTATGTCTATTGTAACATTCTATCGGGGTGACCCCAATGCCCCGAAAACCACCATGCCTGCCCATTTAGGAGTGAATGCCATTATTGTGTGGGACGGCAAGCTCCTGCTGGAACGGCGCAGGGACAGTGGAACCTGGGGCTTGGTAGGCGGCGGCGTGAAAAGACGGGAAACAGAACGACAGGCCATTGCCCGGGAAATATATGAAGAGCTGGGACTGCGAATCCCAAAGGAGCGGTTTCAAAAGCTGGCGGTGTACGGCGAACCGGGGCGCATTGCGGCGTTTCGGGACGGAAGCGTTTGGCGGATGGTGATTGTAATGTTTGGCTTGGAATTACAGGAGAAACCCAATATGACCATCAGCCCGGAATCCAAGGAATTGCGCTTTTTTACCAAAGAAGAACTGAAAGAAATTGAAATCGTGGTAACCCACAGTGACATTGTGGAGGATTTGTTTCTAAACCGCTTTTAATTTTTGGAAAAAACTGTGAAAAATCCAAAAGAATTCAAGAGTTACTCACAATTTTCCATTGCGAAAGTTAGAATTATCGCGTATAATGAATTGCGGCTTTTAGAGGGAATCATCCTTGCTTGCCTGCAGTTTTGACAGATATGATTGGAGGAGTTACCTATGCAAATGGGTTTCCGTTGGTACGGGAAGGGCAATGATAAAATCAGCCTGGCAGATATTAAGCAGATTCCCGGTGTTACCAGCATCGTTTGGGCGCTTCATCACAAGATGCCCGGGGAGATTTGGGAAGAATCAGAGATTGCTGAGGTCAAAGAACAGCTGGATGAATACGGCTTCTGCATTGACGTGGTAGAATCTGTGAATGTGCATGATGATATTAAAATCGGTCTGCCCACCCGGGATAAGTACATCGCAAACTACTGCCAAACCATTCGCAATTTGAGCAAGTTTGGCGTCAAGGTCATTTGCTACAACTTTATGCCGATTTTCGACTGGACCCGGAGCAACCTGTTCCATGAGGTGGGGGATGGCTCTACCGCGCTGTTCTATGAAAAGAACATGATTCAGGACGACTACAATGCCATGGCTAAGTATATCCTGGATTTTACCGAGAAGTACAATATGTCCTTCCCCGGCTGGGAGCCGGAACGGATGGCAAAGCTGGATCAGCTGTTTAAGGACTATGCCGACGTGGATCATGAGAAACTGTGGGCGAACTTGAAGTACTTCCTGGAGGCCATTATGCCTACCTGTGAAGAATGTGATGTAAAAATGGCCATTCACATGGACGACCCCCCATGGGATATCTTCGGTCTACCCCGTCTGTTAATCAATGAGGAGAATATTGACCGGTTCCTGAAAATGGTGGATAATCCCTATAACTGTCTGACACTTTGCTCCGGCTCGTTGAATGCGGACCCCAGAAACAATGTGGCAGACATCGTTCGGAAGCATTGCCACCGGATTGCCTTTGCCCATATCCGGAATGTAAAGCATTTCCCCAATGGTGACTTTTCTGAGGCCAGCCACCGGGACTGCGACGGTGACACCGGAATTCTGGATATTTTGAAGGCTTATCACGATTGCGGATACGAAGGCTATATCCGCCCCGACCATGGCCGGCATCTGTGGGATGAGGGCCCCGGCAATGTGCGCCCCGGCTATGGCTTATACGACCGGGCCTTGGGTATTATGTATATGCTGGGCGTTTGGGATATGCTGGATAAGCTGGATGGCAAATAAAAAACAGGCAATACTATCTATCTGGAGGTAATGATTATGTTGAATTTATCTTTGAATATTGACTATTCCGGTAAGGTGGTGGTTGTCACCGGCGCAGGCGGCTTGATTTGCGGCGATATGGCAAGAGCCTTTGCCCAGTCCGGTGCAAAGGTCGCTGCCCTTGACCTGAATGAGGAAGCGGTAAATAAGCTGGCAGCGGAATTGCAGGCCGAGGGCTTTATTTGTAAGGGCTACAAGGCAAATGTTCTGGACCCGGAAGCACTGGAGGCTGTGCATCAGCAGGTGCTAAAGGATTTGGGCCCCTGCGATATTCTGGTGAACGGTGCCGGCGGCAATAACCCTCGGGCCACCACCGATAACGAGTATCAGCACGAGGCCAAGGAAGGCGGCAAGTCCTTCTTCGATTTGGAAGCATCCGGTGTTGATTTCGTATTCAAGCTGAACTTCCAGGGTACGCTCCTTCCCACCCAAGCCTTTGCCAAGGATATGGTGGCGAAGAAGCACGGCTGTATCTTAAATATTTCTTCCATGAATGCTTATACCCCCTTGACGAAGATTCCTGCCTATTCTGCGGCTAAGGCCGGTATTTCCAATTTTACTCAGTGGCTGGCTACCCACTTTGCCGGTACAGGCATCCGCTGTAACGCCATTGCTCCCGGCTTTTTGGTGTCTGCCCAGAATAAGGCACTGCTTTTTAACGATGACGGCACACCCACGGCCCGGTCTGCAAAGATTCTGAACGGAACACCTACCGGACGGTTTGTGGATTCTGACGAGCTGCTGGGCGCAACGCTGTTTCTGTGCGACGACCGGGCGGCTTCCGCCATTACCGGTGTTGTACTGCCCGTAGATGCCGGCTTTGCGGCATATTCCGGCGTGTAATACGAAAAAAATGACCTGCTTTTTAGCAGGTCATTTTTTAATTGAGAGATAGGTGGCTGCTCTTTAACGCCTTATCAATGGCGATTGCCAATACGGGAGCGAAAATGACTGCGACCACTGCATTAAATGCTGTGGCAGGGAGCTTGCTGATAACGGTGATAATCGCCGCATCCGGGGTAAGGCCGTTGAGGA
Source organism: Faecousia sp. (assembly GCA_045577715.1). Classification (GTDB taxonomy): domain Bacteria; phylum Bacillota; class Clostridia; order Oscillospirales; family Oscillospiraceae; genus Faecousia. The sequence continues at coordinate 28,861 of JAZNIX010000001.1, read as the reverse complement.
ATAAGCCACTGTAAAAATAGCTTTTGGCCAAATAAAGCACCGCATAAGCTGCTGCACCGGCTGCGGAAGCAAGCACAGAACGAAGATAGCTAACCTGTTGCCGGGATACCAGTAATCCGGCCACCAGACCGTAGGCAGCCTTGGTTATAAATGTTATCCAGCACTCATTGATGTATAGGGGATTGGTCATATCATAAATCGCAGAGCCTAAACCGGCGGCCAATCCTCCCGACCATGGCCCCAGCAAAATACCGGAAAGGGCGCACATTATATTGCCAAGGTGAAAGGCAGTCGTTCCGGCGATTTCCAGGGGAACGGTGATGCGGATGCCCGAACCAACCACAGTCAAGGCGGCAAACAGGGCGATCAGCACAATCCGCTTGGTAGAAAAACGTGTTTTCATAAGCATCACTCCTTTGATAGGGAAAGTATACCACAAACTGGTAATAAAACAATACCCAAAATGAAATTATAAAATAGGGTCAGAACGGCGGGATAGGTGAAATTTTTGCCGCAGGGTCGGCAACTGCCACGACCCGCCCAGTGGCAAAGCCGCATTTGGGGATTGATTCTGGGAAGCGGAACGGTTATAATATCTACATACAAATGATAATTAGATGAGGAGGTCAGGAATATGCCGGAAAATCTTCCAAGCATCCTTATGGTTTCTCTTTTCTTTGGGATTGGATTAATCGCTTTGATTCGCGTGGTTCAAAAAAGACTGTCACCTGTTCGTACAGTTAAGGCGGTTGTGGTTGGTAAAAATACGGTAGAGGTATTTGATAAATATGCCGGTAATGGCAAGCATGTGAAATATGTTGTGATTTTCTCTGTGGATGGCAAGAAAAAGTCTTTTTATGTTTCTGAATTTTCCTACCGCGGATACAAGGTGAACGAGAAGGGCACATTGACTTATCAGGGAGACCGCTTGATTTCCTTTCAATGATACGCGCACCATCCTGATTTTTTATGCAGAGAAAGCAGCCGTCTTCCTTAGGAAGGCGGCTGTGCTGTTTCGGCGCAGGTTTTCGGAAAAATGCTTTTATTTCGGGTGGTGGTGTGTTATAATAATTGAAATTGGGGCAGTATTTGCCAAGAATTCTTATGAAAGGGCTGATTGACTATGGACAAGTTTGAATTGGTATCTCCCTATATGCCCACAGGCGATCAGCCTGCGGCCATCGAAAAGCTGACCTTCGGTGTGAAAAACGGCTTACAGGAACAGGTATTGCTTGGGGTTACCGGTTCGGGAAAAACCTTTACCATGGCAAATATTATTGCCAATGTGAACCGTCCCACCTTGGTCTTGGCCCATAATAAGACCTTGGCAGCCCAGCTTTGCAGCGAGTTCCGGGAGTTTTTTCCCAACAACGCGGTGGAGTATTTTATTTCCTATTACGATTACTACCAGCCGGAGGCGTATATTGCCCATACGGATACCTATATAGAAAAGGATGCCTCGGTGAATGAAGAAATTGACCGCCTGCGCCACTCTGCCACTTCAGCGCTGTTTGAGCGCAGGGATGTGATTGTGGTGTCGTCGGTAAGCTGTCTATACGGCTTGGGCGACCCCATTGATTATAAAAGCATGGTGATTTCCCTGCGGGTGGGGCAGGAACGCCCCTTGGAGGATGTTTTGCGGAAGCTGGCGGAAATTCGCTATGAGCGCAATGATTTGGACTTCTCCCGAAATAAATTCCGCCTTCGGGGAGATACGTTGGAGGTATATCCTGCCTACTGGTCGGGGAAGGCCATTCGTATTGAGTTTTTTGGGGATGAAATCGACCGGATTTCGGAAATTAACGCTGTTTCCGGTGTGGCAGAACGGTATCTTGAGCATGTGGCCATCTATCCTGCCAGCCATTATGTGGCATCGAAAGAAAAATTGCAGCGTGCCATGCTGGAAATCCAGCGGGAATGTGATGAACAGGTCGCATGGTTTCGGGCGCAGGATAAGCTGATTGAAGCCCAGCGGATTGCCCAGCGGACAGCCTATGATTTGGAAATGCTGACGGAAATCGGCTTTTGCAACGGTATTGAGAATTATTCCCGGGTGATTCAAGGCCGGGCCCCCGGCACACCCCCAACCACACTTTTGGATTACTTTCCCGAGGACTTTCTTCTGTTTGTGGATGAAAGCCATGTGACATTACCCCAGTGCCGGGCCATGTATGCCGGTGACCGAAGCCGAAAGGACGCGCTGGTCAATTACGGTTTCCGTCTGCCGTCGGCCTACGATAACCGGCCTCTAAACTTCGAGGAATTTGACAGCAAAATCCATCAGGCAATTTATGTTTCCGCCACGCCGGCAGAGTATGAGCGCAGTCGTTCCAGCCAGACGGTGGAGCAGGTGATTCGTCCCACGGGGCTTTTAGACCCTGTGGTGGAGGTTCGCCCCATTGAAGGGCAGATTGATGATTTGATTGGGGAAATCAATGCCCGCAGTGCGAAAAATGAGCGGGTATTGGTGACCACCTTAACAAAGAAAATGGCGGAGGACTTGACTTCCTATTTGCAAAAAGCTGGAATCAAGGTGCGCTATATGCACGCGGACATTGGCGCCATGGAGAGAATGGAAATCATTCGTGACCTGCGGATGGCGAAATTTGACGTTTTGGTGGGAATTAATCTTCTTCGGGAAGGTTTGGATTTGCCGGAGGTCAGCCTGGTGGCCATTTTGGATGCAGATAAGGAAGGCTTTTTACGCAGTGAAACCAGCTTGATTCAAACCATTGGCCGTGCCGCCCGAAATGCAGAGGGTCGTGTCATTATGTATGCCGACAGCATAACACAGTCCATGCAGGTGGCTATGGATGAAACAGCCCGCCGCCGGGAAATTCAGGATGCCTATAACCGGGCCAACGGAATTGTGCCCAAGACGGTGATCAAATCCGTGCGGGATTTGATTGAAATTTCCGCACCCACTGCGGAGCGTAAGGGCAGAGGCGGTGTGAAGATGACCAAGGCAGAAAAGGAACGGGAAATTGCCCGTTTGGAAAAGCAGATGAAGGAAGCGGCAAGGATGATGGAATACGAGTATGCCGCGGTACTTCGGGACCAGATTATTGAGCTCCGGGGAAACGGAACATAAAATAACCGCCGAATGGATAACCCGTTGAAGTGATAAAATAATGGTAGGCACTTTCGCGTCTACCATTATTTTATCACTTCATACATTTTGTACGCGCGTAAACTTATTCCAATGGGCCGATGTACTGAAATCTTGGCCCGTGGTAATCTTCCTTGTGAACAATTTCGTTCCACATGGCAGCGGGACGTACCCAAAGACCGCCCTCGCCATACAGAGCCTGATATACCACCATGGGTTCCAAGGTTTCAGAGTGGCTGGCAATACCTAGGAGTGCATATTCGCCGCCCTTGAAATGACGGTATTTTCCCGGTAATAGTTCCATATCACACCTCATAAACGGTAAATGTTTTGTCTCTTTGCGTTCATTATAGTATTTTCAAATATAAATTGCAAGGCTGAAAGAAAAAGCAGACTTACCGATTCGATAAGTCTGCTTTTGGTGGACCTGATCGGATTCGAACCGACGACCCCTACAATGCGAATGTAATGCGCTCCCAGCTGCGCTACAGGCCCAAAGGGTACGCAAGAATTATACTGCCAGGCAGGATATTTGTCAAGTAGAAAGACGGAAAAGAGGATACGCACCTGGCGTATCCTCAAGTCGTTATAACAGATTTTTTTGGCGCCGAGAAAAATAGGCATATCCCTTATTGACCAGCCAATTTCCAAGAAATCCGAAGCCAATGCCCATCACCACAGCCACCAAAACATCGGTAGGGTAGTGGACATACAGGTACAGCCGGGAAAAGGCAATCAAACAGGCCAATACCATCGCCGGGATGCCCAATTTTTTATTTCCAATGAGCAACACGGTTGCCCCTTCAAAGGAAGCCAGGGTGTGCCCGGAGGGGAAGGAAAAGTCATGAGGCGCGGCAATCAGCAGTTCAACGGTTTTGCCAAAATGAGACAACTGATAATCATAGGGGCGGGGTCTGGCAATCAGCGGCTTCAGCGTGACATTACACACCAACAGCCCAATGATGAGAGAAACGCCCATGCCCAGACCGATTTTCCGATACTTGGGAATCAGCAACAGCACCACGGCTACAGCAATCCAAAAGATACCGGCATTTCCCAACACCGTAATGGTGGGCATGAGAAAGTCCAGAAAACCGCAATGGAGTGTTTCGGCAATCCAATCCAAAATCGGAAGGTCAAAATGCTCCGCCGAAAAAGAAAGTAGCCAGTCCATAATTACTGTGCCGCCTCCTCAAATATGGGGTAAAGCGTCATTGGCTCCAAAACATAGCCGTCCGGCAGGTAGATGTCATTGCCCTGGTTAAGCGTAAATACAATGGTCATAGTCACATCTCCGCTTCCGTTATCCTCCTTTTTGGCCCAATTTAAGGTCTTTCCAGCAGGAATCTCTATGTTCGGAAGGGTCAATTTCTTTAAATCCGCATCCACTAAGCCATCGGAAAGTACCCTGTCGCCGTCCATGAAGGTTAGCCGTACCTGTTCTTTCGTGGTTTGCACATCCAGATTGGTCATTTCCGTTACCAGCCATGTACCGTCACTGCCCTTGGTGAAAAACAGGGTATTGCTTACATCATGCTCTTTTACAGAGCCGTTGTGGCGGTGGATATTTAAGGTAACGTTCACATAGATGGAAAACAGACTGTCGGAATAGCGATAGTAATTGCGGTAGGAAGCCTCACTGAAATCGAAAGAGGCATAGGACTGCATCCAACCCACTTCGCTGTCAAGAATTGTTTTATAGATTTGAGATTGGGGGTCAAAATATTTGCCGATTTCGCTGCTGTCCACTTTGCGAATCATATACTTGGCATAGGTCTGCACCGCGGTTAAAGCCATGCGCTTTTCTTCTTCCGAGGCCTGCTGTGCGGGGAGCTTCTGCTTGTAGATGCCGCTTTCCGGGTCTTTTTCCAAAACAGTGCTGTTACCGTTGGCATCTTTTACTACGACTTCCGGGACAGTCAAAAGGCCGGAGACCATTTGATGTTCCAGACGCAGACCGTGGATTCCTTCCGGCAGATAGTTTTCCGCAGCGGTGGTTACCGAGCGAACGGTATAGCTGTCATCCAGAGCCACGCCGTTGATATAAACCGTCTGGCCGGGGAGCTTTTCCACAATTGCGCTCTGCTTGCCGTTAAAAAATATCTCTACCTTGCCCAGCTCCCATTGGGGAATCTCCGTATCCTTGTCTGCGCCTCCCGTTAAGGTAAAAGAGGCAATTTTTTGCTCCTCCAATTTGATGATAAATTTCTTATCGCCGGATAAACCGGTGGAGGTTTCCAGACAGGTAAGCTTTTTGTCACCGACAAACTGCTCCATATAGGCAGTATAGGTATCTTTGTTGTCGAACTGTGTGCTTTCCACGCCGGCCAGTGTGTAAATTTTTTCCCAGTCCGGGTCGGCAAACAGTTCCCCAAAGACTTGATCCCGTTTGTAGCTGGGTTGAGAGGCCTCGTAGTTCACCAGCCAATTCCGCAGGGGAATTAAGGCACAGCCAACGATGATGAAAAAGGCGAGAATACATCCGGCGTAGACGGTGTAAAAGATTCGGGAGCCCCGACGAAGACGGGCATCGGATTTTCTCCGGGGACGCCGAGGGGGTGCGTTTTTGTGTGCTGGGCTGTCCTGTATATATTTTCCCTGATACATAGCTTAATCCTCACTGCCGGGCCGCACCATAAAGAAGGTGGGCATACGTCTGGGTGCTTCCTGCAGGAGAGAATAATTGTTAATCATGTGAATCTCATCCTTCGTACCCATTTTTCCGTAGGTGTCCTTATAGAGCATAACGGTAGAGGAACCGCCATCCAGGTTACAGGCATTGACAGCTCCGTATTCTATCATAATATCAATCATATCCTTATAGGTTCCGCCTAAAGAGCCGGCTTGCCGACCGTCAATACATACGAACAAAACGGTGCCGTCTGATCGCTGACCGATGGCAGTTCTGGGATTAAAGCCGGAGTTGGAATTGTAAGCTTCTTCATTGATTGCACCGTTCATGACTAAAACAGGGCCAAAGCAGCAGCCGTCTCGAATTCCCAGCTCCATGGCTTTCGTACCTGTCATGGACTTGGCAACAACCAGAATATTATCCTGATTAAAGCCTACAAAGCCTTCTTCCGGGGCAGAGCCGGATTCCCAGCAGACCTTGCTGTTGGCAATCACCAGGCCCTCCGGGACACTTCCCACAATGGGACTGGAGGTGCCGTTGTCCAGAAATGCGCCGGCATTAATGGCGGCGATGGCATTTTCTTTTACGATTTGATTGGTAATGCGTTCGCCGGGAATATCGGTAGAGAATTTTTCGGCAGAAGTGGACATGTAAACCTTGGAGGGGTCACGAATCAGCATGACGTAGGCGTTATAGGTGTCGCCATCTACATATTCAATCCGGATGCCGTCGGGGTGGTCCTTCCACTCAGTATTTTGCAGCCCTGTGCTGGGCTTAATCACCACGTTTTCAGTGTTGGAGATATCGTTGGGAAGGGTAGCGGATACATTGGTCTGGATTTCTTCTACGGCTTCCTTACCAATAAACAGGGCAGGAAACCATTTCATGCCGCTGGATTCCAGCATGGACATGGTAAGCACATCTCTTGCCGATGGGCTCGGCCCGTTAAAAATCAGATTACAGACCATGCAAAGCCCTACAACCAGTAGAGCAATGACGGTAAAGAACACCAGCAGGCAACGCAATGCAATGCGGATTGCGGTATTGCGGGTTGGTGGGGTACGTCGTGTATTTCTTTGTATGTTTTCCATAGTGAAGTTCCTTTTGATAGGTGTTATTTCTGTTTGTCGGTAAAAACCCAGCGTTGCTGAATCACATAGCTGATGATGAACAGGACTCCCATGACCACAGCATAGGTGAAGCCGCGCAGAAGCGTCTGGTCTGGGCTGATTTGAAGCAAGGTCACTGCACCGTAGGTCAGGCCCAACTGTGCAATCGCCAAAGGTACGGCCAGCAAGTAATACCGCAGCAGGGCTTTGGCAGTAGAGCCTTTTGCCTGAAATACCAGCTTTTGGTTAATGAGAAAGTTGATGAAAGAAGACACTGCCCGGGCCACCGCCACAGGAACGGCGGTGAGCAAAAAGCCCGAAAGCACGGAGTTTAACAAATGAGTCAGCAGAATATACAGCCCCTCATCTACAATAAAGCTGACAACGGCACTAAGCGCATAGCGGAAAAAGTGCCCAAAAATCAGCTTATAAATCCGCCAGGAGTCCCGAACTGCACGGAAATGGGAGCTTTTATTTTCCTCAATATAGACGGTTCGGATGGGCAATTCTTCATATTCCAGCCGGTGGGTCTTCATAGCTAAGAGCATATTGGTTTCGTATTCAAACCGGTCTCCGTATACATCACAGAGCAGAGGAAGGGTCGCTCTTGGAATTGCCCGCAGACCGGTTTGGGTATCCGAAAGCGTCATTCCCACAAAGAGCTTAAAGACAGAGGATGTGATGCGGTTTCCGGAGCGGCTTCGGGCAGGCACATCCGGCTGAGAGAAATCCCGGACACCTAAAACAATCTTCCCAGTTTCCATCATCCGCAGGGCGCAAGCTTTGGTATCCTCCGGGTGGTGCTGATTGTCGCCGTCTACTGTGATGATACCTGCGGAATGGGGACGGTGGTCCAAAAACCAACGAAATGCGGTTTTTAAGGCAGCACCTTTCCCAAGGTTGGTTTCGTGATGCAGTAAATGCACCTCCGGATGTAAGGCGGCTTGCTGAAAATAATGTAAATTTTCTGGCTTACTGCCGTCGTTGACCAAAATGATATCTGTAAAACCGTACCCCAGCAAACCGTTTATGACGGTCAGCAGCTTGGTGTCCGGGTCCAGAGAGGGAAGAACAACGGTAATATTAGAAAGGTTGGACATATTAACTCCCTTCTGCGATGGGTGAATGAATCGGCTACCGAAAAGATATATATTCCGGCAAGAAACTATTATATCATATTAATTTGTCGAATGGAAGTCAAATTACAGGATTTTAGTGAGAAATTGCAGTTAAATGTTGGAAACAATTCAGAAACAAACCGGTAACACCGATAGCATTTCAGCTGTTTTCGATGCTCCAAAGATTTCGTATCTGCCCTTTGATTTGCTGATAGGACCAGGTGCGCTGAGAATTGGCTTTGCTGTTGGGGTCAAGGAGCTGAATTTGGCCGTTTTCATAACCGGTCATAACCAGGAAATGGCCGGAGGTTGTAAAATCTCCCGGGCCCACAACGAAAATAATGGGGGTGCCGGATTCCAAAACTGTTCGGATTCGGTTTTCGTCCAAAGGAAGCTCTGTAACACGGAAACCAAGCTTCGCACCGCCCTGGCTGATAAGTGTCCATGAAGATCCGCTGCCGGGAACATAGTATTGATTGTCAATGGCAAATTGGATGATTTTTTCCGGAGAGAATTGACTGTTTCCACCGGAGAGGTAGAATGTTGCCATAGACAGGCATACCGGCCCACACCCGGTTAGACCCGCCAAGTCATTGCCGTACTGCAAATATCCCCATCGCTGATCCCATTGCAGAAACAGGGGGACTGTGTTGCAGCTTTCATGTTCTGATAAATCCACGGCGGCAGTTTCCTTGCTGGCGGTGGGATACTCCAGTACGAATTGCTCTGTTTCCGGGTTGCGCTCCAAAAGAGCAATCAGGCTTTTGGGGTAGTCTCTGTAAGAAAGACCGTGGGAAAGGGCATAGTCCCAAACCTTTTTCTCAGTGGGGGTAGTCGGCAGGCCGGAACCTAGGGCGTACCATAAGAAGGCAACACCGCAGCAGAGAATTGCAATGACAGCAACTGGCCGGGCTAAGGGGGATTTGCGTTTTGTTTTCATAGAGCATACCTCCAGAGAGTCTAAGCATAATAAAGGAGCCTAAAAATTGGCAGCCGGAAACCGGCTGCCAAAGAATCAGAGTGGGTCAGCTGTTTACCATGGTTTCCGCTTTGAATCCCGTTTCTGTCTGTAAATAAATGACTTGAACATGATATTCCGATTGGGATATACCGGTATTGGTTTTGTTCGTTACATTATATGTCAGGTCGCACAGATAGCGGTCATTGCCGATATTTATATAGCGGTGAATATCTATGGAGGTAACGGTGGCGCCTCGGTCAGAAACCCAATTCAGTCCGCCCAACGCCAAATGCATTCGATTGGCCAGTTCTCCCTCCGGTACAAGGTGCTGAATAAGACGTTGGTAGTTTCCCATGGTGTCGTTATTGGTTTCCGAGAGATAATCCACGTACCGGTGAATAAATGAGTCAGTAACGGTGCGCAGTGCGGAAATTTCTTCCGGCGTACAGTTGCCCAGAAATTGGGACATATCCGTATTTTTATCGATATTTACCGGTGTACCGGCAGGGTCGGTAATGAGCAGCTCCGGTTCACCGAGAAAAGGGCCGGCAGTATAGGTAACCATATAGGGAAGGGAATAGGTGCTGTAATATTCCTTTAGTGCAGGATAGGGAACGTGATTTTCGGTGATATATTCCTCTGTCAGCTTGTTTCCCCAGAGGTAAACCGGGTAATCGCTGGGAACGGTTACACAGATGGGCTCTGTCAGCAGATAGGAAAGGTCGAAGCTTTCCTTGGTAACGACCCAAGGGGTAAAGCCAAAAGAGGATTGCCCTTGTTGCTCCATTTCCATGGTACCGATGACCTGTTCTCCGGACAAAATCGCATAGACCTGCTTTGTATCTGTGCAGAGGGAAGATTTTTTTGCGCAGGTAAGGGGTTGTTGCAATGCATTCAGAATTGCCCTCCGGCTGGATTCCTGACTCTGAAGACGGATGCTGTCAATCAGCGGCGCGGAGGCATCGCAGATATATTCAGGGGTAAGGTCTTCCGTATATGCATTGAGAGCAACTTGGGGACGGGAGCGCTCGTATGCTTCCATATAATCCCAGAAACGGCATAGACCCAAGGCTGTAATCAGGAGAAAAACAGCGCCGTATATCAAAAGCCCCAGGGGAAAGACCCAGCGATGTTTTCTGTTAGCTTTCATGGATAGCACCCTCCTTTAACACAAGAAAGGTGGTAGGTACGGGACGAATCCCAACCACAGAGGCGCAGTGGTTGATATATTCACCTTGATACCACATCATGGAGGAGGAACCGCCGTCTAAATTACAGGCATTTACAGCGCCGTATGCCTGAAATATATCCGCCATGTCCCGGTAGGTTGCGCCGATACTGCTGACCTGCCGGCCGTCAATAACCAGCATTAAAATCGCACCGTCGGAGCGTTGCCCGATGCCGGTACGGGGATTTACGCCGCTGGCAGGAACGCTGACAGCTTCCCCGTTGCTGATAAGTACCGGGCCGTAGCCCACGCCATATACAAGACCTTTTTTCTGGGCTTGATCAGCTGTAAATTTTCCTACATGAAGTATGTGGTTTTTATCGATACCCACAAAGCCCATGCCACAGCCGTTTTGCGGATAATAAATATCTCCGTTGTAGATAACCATGGTATCCGGAATACTGCCGTTACCGTGGCCGTCCGGATCGTAAAAACCGCCGGCGTTGATACCGGCTACGGCGTCAAAGCTTTCTGCCATTTGTGCCACAGTATAGCCTTTATTTCCAAAGGAATCTACTTGACTGCCCATGATGACGCGGCTGGGGTCTAAAACTACCATCATGTAACCGCAATAGCCCTCGCCCCGTACCCGGTCAATGATAATGCCGTCGCCATCCTCGTCCACAAGCCCCCAGACATCGGGTTTCGGTTGGGCACTGTCGGTGGGGTCAGGAATCACAATTAAGGAGGTGTCGGTATCCTCGTATTCGGCGATTTCCCCCGAGGCCCCGATTTGGGCAATTTCTTCATCCGTAAAAAACAGGTTGGCAAGGAAGCCCACCGCACTGGTTTCCCGAACAGACAGAACAAACAGATTCCGGGCAGTAGGGGAGGGACCCTTTGCCAATACGTACATAACACCGTAAAGGGCCAGGGATAAAAGAAGCAGTGTTTCCAATAAAACACAGCCAATTTTTCCAAGCCACCCCAGGAATCTTTGAGAACGTGTTTTTTCAGGAATATTGTGTTGACTATTTCTGTTTTTCATCGATTCTTCTCCCACGTTTTCTAAAAACCAGTATAACAAATAGGGGGAAAAATGTAAAGCAGGGAAGCCCGGTTTTTACGAAAAAATAAGGACGTGTCCATAGACACATCCTTTAGGTGTTGGGAATTATAAATACCGGCGGATTTGGTGTGTTAAGTCTTCTTCGAGGCGAATTAAACGCTTGGCAATATCCTTAGAGGCTTCGTCAGCGGCTTGATATTGGTTTAGATACCGGTTTAAGGATTTTACACCCATATTACATCCGTCCGTCATCAAATCGGCAATGGTGGTATCCGACTCGTTCATATCCAGCTTGACCTTGGTTTTCATCCAAGACATTCCCTTGGCGATGGGATTGGGGTCTTTGCCCTGGTCCTTGTAATCCCCAAGCAATGTCTGCACTTCCTGCTGAAGCTGTTCATGGGAACGCTTACAGGCGGAAAGATAGCTGTGCAGGGAATCGTTTTCGGTGTGCTCCAAAACATCGTCTATGGAGGCAATTCCCATCTTTATGCCTGCGTCACACTCTCGCAGGAGTTTCACGGTATCCGATTCAATCATTGTAACCTCTCCTTTGCTTAATGGTATTAGTATGACCTGATTTTCAGGCTTTACTACTGCAAAAGAGCATAAAAAAGCGCCCTTACGGGCAAAAAAGAAATAACCCTTGACTGCGGTGCGAATTTCCCGGTGCAGCCAAGGGTCATTTCTGTTCACTCTTATTATCTAACATCATTGGTTAACCTCTCTTTCTGCAGATTCGACGCTACTTTCCTGCTCTTTTGGAATCCACTCCTGGGCACCTCATCCATTCTTCACCTTACTCGTACGCTCGAGTCACCTATGTGCCGGAACATTCCCCTATCAGGAAGTCGTCGTGTTTGGCCCATCTGTGAGCCTTCGAATGTTACCTTTTGTTTGGTATCATCCTTTGTGTCTATAAGATACCACATATTTTCGGTAATTGCAATTCGCAATCTATACAAATTGCACGAAATTATTTCGTGCAAAACGCAGAAAATAGAAACAATAGCCAAATAACCGTTGACTGGGAAGGATGAATTTGGTATTATAAATATGTTGGGCATAGAAATTTGCTGTGCGCCCGGGAAACTTCCCGGGCGCACTGTTTTTATACATCACAGCTTAGTGCTACAAATTGGGGCGTTCTTCCCAAGGCTGGGAGAATGACATCAATCAGGTCCTGTGTTCTTATCCGCAGGGAAGATGTGTTGATACAGGGATGGCAACCGATATAAGTGCCGGAAAGCAGGTCTTCATCCATAAGCAGGGAAACGCGGCAATTGCGGTCGTTCATCAGTCCCAGCACGCTAAGAGAACCGGGAGTAATGTCAAGATATTCCTCCATATATTCGGCATCGGCAAAGGAAAGCCGGGAAGATCCGATTTGCTTGGAAAGTACGGAGGTTTTAAAGGGCTTATCCCCTGGCATCATAAGCAAATAAAATTCGGTTTTCTGACGGTTGCACAGCAGAAGATTTTTGCAAATGGTTGCACCTAACGCTTCATCCACCGAGGCGCAGGCCTCCATGGTCATGGCGGCATCGTGGTCGATGCGTTGATAGGAAACGTCCAGGCGATCCAGTAAATCGTAAACCCGTATTTCTTTCTCCAGACGGCCGCTGCAGTCAGCAGGCCGACCCTGTTGTAATTTCATAGAAGAACACCTCATTATCGCAGAAAAAGTTTTGTATCTGATTTTATAGGGGTACCAGTTGGCAAACGGTAAGTGTATTTTCTTTTACGGTAAAACGGATGTCCCAACCTGCAAAGGGGAGTCCGTAGACCCGGTCCGGGTTTCTCTGATAGGAGGGCCGGGGGTCGTGGGATAAGACCAATATGGCCGCAGACTGTTTCTCCGGCGGAAGTAATTGGAGCAGGTCTGGGGGAAATTCCACATTCAGCAGAAAGTCTTCTGCATTGTCTGCAAAACCGCCGATGGCATCACAATGGCAGTCGCTGTAAGGAATATATGGCTTAATGTCGAAAATCGGTGTCCCATCCATTAAGTCTGCACCGCCAACATGAAGAACTGTGCCGCAAGATTGCGTGTACTCAATCCCCAAAAGCTTTACACTGGAAAGGCCGATGGAATTGGGGCGAAAGGGGGAACGGGTGGCAAACACACCCATGCGGGTATTGCCGCCCAACCGGGGAGGACGGACTGTGGCAGACCAGCCGCTGCGGACGGCCTCGGAAAACTGCCAAATCAGCCATAGATGGGAAAATCCCTCAATGCCCCGCAGGGCATCGGGATTGCGAAATTCCGGCTCAAAGACTACGGTAGAGCGCAGAGATTCTACCAAACCGCTTTGCCGGGGAATTCCAAATTTGCTGGGGAAGTCACTTTTCATTCGTGCGATGACCTGCATGGTTACATCCTGCATATTAACCCCTCCGTTTACGCAGGCAAAAGCTGACGGCAAACATTACAGCAAGCAATAAAGAGATGGCCGCTCCTGCAGAAGCTCCCAGATAATAAGACACAGTCAAACCGCCGATGCCGCCAAGCAAGGCCAGAAGAACGGACAGCAAGTGGTACTGTCTTAAATTTTTTGCAATATTTCTGGCGGTAGCGGCAGGCAAAACCAACAGGGAATTGAGAATCAATAGTCCCACACTGGAGATGGACAGGGTTACCACCACAGCAATCACAGTGGTAAATAAGGCCTGGGAGAGGGGGATGGGGATGCCTCTGGAAGATGCCAACTGGGGATGAATGGCAGTCAGGGTCATTCGGTTGGCATAAAGCATCCAAAATACCAGAGTTGCCGCCAGCACCAGAGCCAAAGAACCGATTTGTGCCGGCGTGACAGATAAGATATCGCCAATTAAATAGGTGTTATACTTGGTAAAGCTTCCACCGCCTAAGGTGGCGATAAAAATACCCAAGGCAACCGCGGAGCTGGAAAACACACCGATTACGGTATCAGCGGCTTGGTGTGTGTGACTGCGGACATAGCTAAACAACAAAGCAAAGACAATGCTAAATACGACTGCCACCCATGTAGGCTCTCCGATGCCGCAGATACAGCCAATGGCGATGCCTGTGAAGGCAGAATGGCCCAAAGCGTCAGAAAAGAAACTCATTTTTCCGGTGACAATCATAGTGGATATCAGGCCAAACAGGGGTGCCATAATCAATATGGCAAGGAAGGCGTGCTGCATAAACTGCCAGCGTAGCATTTCGATGGGCAGGGCATCGCAGAAGGAATACCAAAGGCTCATAGGGAAGTGCCTCCCTTCATGTGAAAGGTGGTGCGGAAGGCTTCTGATTCCAAAACCTCCTTGGGACTGCCCATGCAGACGATTTGCCGCTCCACAAGGGCAACCTGGTCGGCATAACGGGGAAGCATGGAAAAATCATGGGTGGTCATTAAAATCGACAAATCGTATACCTGCCGCAGTTCGTCCAGCATATCCATCAAGTCAGTTTGGCCTTCAATATCCACACCGGACAGAGGTTCGTCCAAAATTAAAATATTGGGAATCGGCTCCAAGGCCAGGGCCAGCAATACCCGCTGGAGTTCGCCGCCGGAGAGTGTGCCTATCCGCTTATCTATGAGGGCGGTGGCGTGTACCCGGTCTAAACAATCCAGAATCTTTTGCCGCATTACCTTGGTTGGCTTTAGGAAGGCTGGGCGGCGACTCATGCAGCATACAAACAGGTCAGATACGCTGACAGGGTCGCCTATATCGAAGGAGGGACTTTGGGGGACATAGCCGATTATCGGTTTTTTTCCTCTCTGGCCGGGGGTGGAAAAGGCAATGCTGCCGTGGTGCTCCTGCTGCCCCAAAATGGCTTTCAGCAAGGTGCTTTTTCCGGCTCCGTTGGGGCCCACCAGAGCAATCAGTTCTCCGCAATGAATATGCAGGTTAATGTTCTGCAGAATTTGCGCATTGCCGATTTGTACGCTTAGATTTTGGATTCTCAAGCAGCAGGAATCGCCGCAGGAGCTTCCGTGAATGACAGGGCTCATCCCAATGCCTCCTTAACAGTGTGGATGTTATGATACATGGCTTCAAAATAGCTGTTGCCGGACATGGCCATATCCAGAGAAAAGACGGAAACACCGGTTTCTCTTGAGATAATCTCAGCGGCAGAAACACTGCCGTTTTTTTCTGTAAAAATTGCAGGCAGTGCGTGGTTCTTCACTAGATGTATCAGTTCTTTTAGCTCAGCGGCAGAGGCCTCGCTTCCCGATTCTTCCTCCACAGCCTTCAAAATCGTTAGGTCAAAGGCTTCTGCAAAATAGCCAAAGCCGTCGTGAAAGGTAATCAGCTCCCGGCAGGAAAGTCCGGCAAGCTGCTGTTTGCCGTAGGATTCCAATGCCGCAAGGTCTAATAAAAGGGAATCTAAATTTTTTCTAAAGGTCTCCCTGTGGACAGGAAAGGAAATTTCCAGTCCGCGGCAGATTTTGGTGGCCATGCTCATGGCGTGCTGGGGAGACAGCCAAATATGGGGGTCGGTTTCATGGACATGACGGTGGCCCGCTTCCTCATGGTCATCGTGGCAATGGTGAAAAGAAATGCCTTCTGCGCTGTCAATGATTGCCGCAGAGTCTTCCAGAACATCGTGAAGAAAGTCCTCCAGTCCGCCGCCGGAGAGAACTACGGTTTGGGCGGATTCTACAGCCTTGACCTGACGGACACTAAGAGAGTAATCGTGCAAACAGGATACATTTTCCGTTACCAGACGGGTTACCTTTATGTCGGTATCTTGGCACAGGCGCTGGGTAAATTCATACACAGGCAGTGTGGTGGCGGCTACCTGGGCCGGTGCGGCAGCGGTTTGACAACCGCAACAGCTTAAAACTGTTAAGCACAGCACAAAAAGGGCCAATAGCCGTTTCATTAGAACACCACCTGTCTTTCAAAATCGCTACTGTCATCATACCATATTTGTCAAGAAAAAGGAGACTGCCGAATCAGCAGTCTCCAAAATAAGGATTTTATTCGCCGTGGCTGTCCAGCCAGTCGTTGACCTTGGCCTTTGCCAGCCGCAGGATGTCTTCTGTGGGATAAGGAGAAGCCTCACCGCCGCGAACATACAGGAAATACAGGCCGCTGGGGGTCTGGTACAGCGATTCCTCATAACCGCAGGGGTCACCGAAATAGCTGTATGTATATTTCTTTACCAGCGTTGCGGTTTGGGTGTCGTAATCCTTTTTGCAGATTGTCTTTTTCATCTATGGAGCCTCCTTTCGTAAAGGGCAGTACGGATATTATAGCGGATTTTTTGAAAAAAGCAAGGGGAATTACCGGAGAATTAGGAAAATATCAGTAAATACATTCTGTTTTTCTGTTTTTTGCTTGTACGTCTGTAAGAGGAATGCTATAATAAGGCAAAAGGAGGGAGAATATGAAAGATATCCCTTTATTTACCACGCAGTACGGCATTGCCAGTTTAATACTGCGTGAAATTCCTTACCGGCAGGAGGCTTATGTGCGGATACAGTCAAGCCAACAGATTAGAGGGCTGGTACAGGAATGTATCGGTTTTTGCAGAGCCTGCGGGGCGGAGAAAATTTATGCAACCGGCCATGGGGATTTGGTATCCTATCCCCTTTACACAGCGGTGCTGAAAATGCAGGGAAACAGAAAAAATTTGCCGAACACAGATGCCATGCTGTTTCCTATGATACCGGAGTTGGCAGAGCAGTGGCGCAGTATTTATAATCAGCGTATGGCTGGGGTGGACAATGCATCCTATATGACCCGGAAAGAGGCCCAGGAGCTGGCTGACAAAAATGAGGCCTATTTTGTCCATCGGGATGGTTCGCTTTTGGGCATTGGGAGTGTCTGCGGCGGGCGGATTGGGGCATTGGCATCGGTAGTGCCGGGATCAGGCCGGGACGTTGCGCTGGCATTGATGTCTGTGCTGGCGGAGGATATGGCGGAATTGGAGGTAGCCTCAACCAATGAAAAAGCGTTACGATTGTATAAAAGTTTAGGGTTTGTAACGGTTTCAGAGCAGACCCGTTGGTACCGAATTTTTGGATAAATCTTTTCTGACAAGGAAAAATGCTTGACAAAACAGGAAATATGTTGTATGATACGCAAAGTGTCAAGGAAAATACCTTGGCAGAGGAGGTTGAAGCATGGAGTCGCTGGAGAGAATACTGCTGTATGATTATTACGGCGACCTGCTGACTGAGCGGCAAAAACTGTGCTTCGACATGCACTACAATCAGGATTTGTCCTTGGGAGAAATTGCCCAGGAGCTTTCTATCAGCCGGCAGGCAGTGTATGACAATCTGAGCCGTACAGAGGCTCTGCTGAAAAATATGGAAGAAAAGACAGGCTGTGTCCGTCGGGATTTGCAGGTGCGTAAGGCCATGCAATTCATAGCACAGGCAGCGCATCAATTGGTTTCTTACCCGGATAGCCGGGTATCTCAACTGGCAGAGGAGATTTTTACCTGTGCGCAAGGCTTTGAGGAGTAAACAATGGCATTTGAAGGCTTAACTGAAAAAATCTCCGCAACCTTCAAAAAGCTTCGCGGCAAGGGCCGCTTAAAGGAAGCAGATGTGAAGGAGGCTATGCGTGAAATCCGCATGGCATTGCTGGAAGCGGATGTCAGCTATAAAGTATGCAAGGATTTTACCAAATCCGTGACAGAGCGTTGTGTCGGTACGGATGTGCTGGAATCTCTGACACCTGCCCAGATGATTGTGAAAATCGTGAATGAAGAACTGTGCAAACTTATGGGCAGTGATTTGAAACATATTACGATTAACCCTAACGGCCCTACCGTGGTGATGCTGGTGGGTCTGCAGGGTGCAGGTAAGACCACCAACGGATCAAAATTGGCAGGACTGATGAAGCGCCAAGGGAAAAATCCCTTGCTGGTTGCCTGTGATATCTACCGGCCTGCGGCCATTGCCCAGTTAAAGGTTTGCGGGGAGAAGCTGGGAATCCCTGTGTTTGACCGGGGAACACAAAATCCGGTAAATACGGCAAAGGAAGCCCTTACCTATGCCCGTCAGCACGGCCATGATATGGTTTTTTTGGATACTGCTGGCCGTCTTCATGTGGATGAAGAGCTGATGAATGAGCTGAAGCAGATAAAAGCCACGGTAAAGCCCGATGAAATTATGTTGGTTGTGGATGCTATGACCGGACAGGATGCGGTAAATGCCGCCCAGAGCTTCAACGAGTGGCTGGATATCGATTCTGTGATGCTGTCGAAATTGGACGGCGATGCCAGAGGCGGCGCGGCGCTTTCTGTCCGCGCGGTTACAGGAAAGCCCATTAAGTTTGCCGGTATGGGAGAAAAGCTGGAGGATATCGAGCCTTTCCATCCGGACCGGATGGCCAACCGTATTTTAGGTATGGGCGATGTGCTGAGCCTGATTGAAAAGGCAGAAAAGGCTTACGATGCGAAAAAAGCTGCCCAGCTGGAGGAAAAACTTCGCTCCAATCAATTTACGCTGCAGGATTTTTACGACCAGATGGTGCAGATGAAATCCATGGGCTCTGTGCAGGATATTCTTGCCCAGATGCCAGGCGGCGGAAAATTGAAGAATATCAACGTGGATGAGAAGGCCATGTCCCGGACAGAGGCGATTATTCTCTCCATGACTCCGAAGGAGCGGGAAAATCCCAATATCATCGCCGCCTCCCGGAAAAAGCGGATTGCCGCCGGTGCCGGGGTGAAGGTGGAGGATGTAAACCGACTGCTGAAATCCTTCGAACAGATGCGCAGTCTTATAAAACAGTTCTCCGGCCCGGGAATGGGCAAGAAAATGAAGCGCCTGAGAGGTATGGGCGGCTTCGGCGGGGGCTTCCCCGATTTTTAATCCGTTCGCTGAAAGCAAATGGCTTTGCGATATATAAAGAATGTTTTTTGGAGGTGAAACGCATGGTTAAAATCAGACTGAGAAGAATGGGTGCAAAGAAGGCTCCTTACTACCGGATCGTTGTTGCAGATGCCCGTTCTCCCCGTGATGGCCGTTGCATCGAGGAAATCGGCACTTACAACCCCCTGCTGGAGTCCGGCAACATCACTGTGGATGCTGAAAAGGCTCAGGCTTGGATCAAGAACGGTGCACAACCCACCGATACCGTTCGCGGTCTGCTGAAGAAGGCTGGCGACCTGTAAGACCCTTGAAGGAGTTAGCGTAATGAAAGAACTTTTGCTGTATATGGCAAAGAATCTGGTGGACGAGCCGGATTCCGTTACGGTTACCGAAATCGACGGTGAGGACGGTAAGGTATTGGAGCTCCGTGTTGCCGAGGGCGACATGGGTAAGGTTATCGGCCGCCAGGGTCGGATCGCCAAAGAGATCCGTACCATCGTAAAGACAGTTGCTCTGCGCTCCGGCGAAAAGGTAACTGTTGAAATCGTGGATTAACGGGTATGCGTGGCGTCTTCGTCACGCATTTTCCGTTATTTAGGAGGCCCTTATGAAACTGCAATTTATTGAAGCAGGAGAAATTGTTACCACCCACGGGGTTCGTGGGGAGGTCAAGGTATTGACGTGGCTGGACAGCCCGGAAATGCTGTGTGAATTTGAACGTTGCCGTATTCACGGTGAGGAATATAAAATAGAAAATTGTCGGGTGCAGAAAACCTGTAACTTGGTAAAACTAAAGGGCGTTGACACCATGGAATCCGCCCAGGCGATGCGGGGGAAGATTCTGGAGCTGTACCGGGAGGATATTGATGAGGACATTATCTTTGCCGCGGAGCTTCTGGGTGTGGAGGTTTTCTGCAACGGAGAGCATATCGGAAACATTACCGAGGTGTTGGATTATCCCGGAAATCAAGTGTATGTGGTTGGAAAAAATGAATACATGATACCGGCAGTGAAGGAATTTGTTCTTTCCACCGATTTGGAAAACAATGCCATGCAGGTTAAGCTAATCGAGGGAATGAAGAGTGATGAGAATTGATATTATGACCCTGTTTCCGGAAACGGTGGGCGATGTGCTGTCAGAAAGCATCTTAGGCCGGGCCCAGGAGCGGGGCTATATTCGGATAGAAACCCATCAGATTCGGGATCACACCGCCAATAAGCAAAATCAGGTGGATGATTATCCCTACGGCGGCGGCCGTGGGGCTGTGATGACGGCAGACCCGCTATACCGCTGTTGGGAGCATATTTGTGACCAGGCAGGCGGCCCGGTGCATACGGTTTATCTTTCCCCCTGCGGTCATACCTTCCGGCAGGCAGATGCCATTCGTCTGAGTCAGATGGAGAATATCGTGCTGGTCTGCGGCCATTACGAGGGTATTGACCAGCGGTTCATTGATGAATGTGTGGATGAAGAAATTTCTCTGGGAGATTTTGTCCTCACCGGCGGTGAGATTGCCGCCATGGCGGTGACGGATGCGGTGTGCCGTATGGTGCCCGGTGTGCTGGCTGACCCGGAGTGTTTCGAGGATGAAAGTCATTTTAACGGGCTTTTGGAATATCCTCAATATAGCCGGCCGGCAGTGTGGCACGGCAGGGAAGTGCCGGAAATTTTGCTTTCCGGGAATCACGAAAAGGTGCGCCAGTGGCGGCGAAAGCAGTCCCTGCGGCGAACCCGGGAGCGCAGACCCGATATGTATGAGAAAGTGGATTTAAGCAGTAAGCAGGATAGAAAGCTTCTCAAGGAAATGGAAGCGGAAGACTTGCTTGCTGGAAATTATGAGAAGGAGAATGAAATTGTTTGATGTTATTGTGATTGGCGGCGGCCCTGGCGGTTATCTTGCCGCGGAGCGGGCGGCCCACGGTGGGCTGAAAACCCTATTGATTGAGAAGCGGGCCCTAGGCGGTGTTTGCCTCAATGAGGGCTGTATCCCCTCCAAGGCGCTGTTAAATTCTGCGAAAACCTATGAACACGCCCTCCACGCTGCTGACTACGGCGTGAGCTGCAGCGGCGTGACCATCGACCAAAAGGCGGTTATCGCCCGTAAGGCACGGGTGGTGCGCACATTGGTTTCCGGTGTCCGGGCTAAAATGAAGGCCGCCGGGGTGACGGTAGTCATGGCAGAGGGAACGGTTACCGGAAAAACCGCTGAGGGCTTTGAAGTTGCCGCCGGGGATGAGAAGTATGTAGGAAAACATTTGATCATTGCCACCGGCTCTTCCAACGTGATTCCGCCTCTGCCGGGACTGAAGGATAATTTAGGTGGCTTTGTGCTGACCAATCGGGAAGTTCTGGAGCTGCAGGAGATTCCCAAGGAGTTTGTGGTGATTGGCGGCGGTGTCATCGGCTTGGAGATGGCATCTTACTACGCCGCTGTAGGTTCTAAAGTTACCGTGGTGGAAATGCTTGACCACATTGCCGGTGCCACGGACCGGGAAATCAGCAGTATGCTCCAAAAGGATTTGGAAAAGAAGGGGATTCGCTTCCTGCTGGGCCACAAGGTCATGTCGGTTGAGCCGGGGAAGGTTTGGGCGGAAACCCCGGCCGGGGAGAAGATTGCTGTTTCGGCAGACAAGGTTCTGCTGTCCATCGGCCGCCGGGCAAACTGCGCCGGTATCGGTCTGGAAACCATCGGTGTCAAATTTGACCGGGGCATTCTCACGGATGCCATGGGCAGAACCAATGTGCCCAATGTATACGCCATCGGCGATGTGAACGGACATCATATGCTGGCCCATACTGCCTATCGGGAGGCAGAGGTGGCGGTGAATACCATTCTGGGAAAATCGGATTTCATGCGTTACCACGCCAATCCCTCGGTGATTTACACCCAGCCAGAAATTGCCTCTGTGGGGAAAACAGAGGAGGAGTGCAAGGAAAAAGGAATCGCCTACGAGGTGCAGAAGCTTTCCATGCGCTATTCCGGTCGGTTTGTAGCGGAAAATGAGGGCGCAGACGGCCTTTGTAAGATTCTGGTTGACCACAAGCGCCGTACGGTTTTGGGTGTCCATCTCATTGGCAGCTATTCCGGTGAAATTATTTGGGGCGCGGCGCAAATGCTGGAGCTGCAGATGCGTGTAACCGATGCCCGGCAGATTATTTTCCCCCATCCCACGGTCAGCGAAATTATCCGAGAGACTCTTTGGGAATTTAAGGATTAAAAAAACACGGCTGTTCCCCGAAACAGCCGTGTTTTTTGTTGGGGTCAGCCGGCTTTTTCAGCAAGCAAGGCATCGTAGCTTTCCTGGACAATACGCACATAATCCTCTATGCGAACTTGTTTTAAGCTTTTTTGATAGGATTCCCAATCAGATTCCACATCTCCTGTATTGGTAACACAGAGGTACAGGGTGCGCGTAAACAGGGTGGAGATCTCTGCGGAAGCATCATCGATTTTCCCAGAATCATCATGGTCAAACTTTAGATTCGGCAATGGCTCTGACGTAACCACATCCTTGTATAGCTCCCAGTTGGCCATCATGGCCTTTTCCTGGTTGGTACGTTCATAGGTTTCGTAAAATTTTGCGTTTTTGGCATAGGGAAGATGAGGAAGAATTTTCTGTAATGGAATTTCTTTCCTGCTAAAGTCGTTATTTTCTCCGCAGCAGTAGCGCAGGGTAATATGGGGGTCATAGAACAAATCCAGCCAAGCCAGGATAATCTCCGGTTGTTGGCAGTTTTTCATCAGGCACAGATTCCCCGATTCGCCCATTGCACTGGGCTTTTGATACCAGCGTACGGTGTTCCCGTCTGCCCCGGGGGGCGTAATGCAAATATATTCCTCGCTGCCCCGGATGCCGTTTAGGTTTGGTGCAAGGAATGCCCCCACCTGCACTGCGCCTTCTACAGCATCAGAAAGGACTGGTTCACTGTCATAGTTCATTTGGTCTCCTATGCCCTGACAGAGGATACCGTTGTCATACCAACGCTTCATGGCGGCGATAAACTGCTGGAATTGTTGGTGGTTGACATACTGAACCTGACCGTTTTCCACATACATGAGTCTGGTAAGATTGCGGATGTTGCTGCCAAAAGAGGAGACGGGAATGCCCCACATACCCATAAGCCCTTCCAATTCCATCTTCTTTTGGGTGCCGGGATAGAATGGAATCTCGTCATCCGTACTGCCGTTTTCGTTCATGTCATTGGCGGCAAAATAGGATAGGGCAGCTTCCAAGGCTTCAAAGGTGGTGGGAATTTCCAAATTTGCCCGATCCAGCCAAGTCTTATTTATCCAGAGATAATTTTCCATGTTGGGGAGGGGGTCGGAATCGTAGCCGGGCAGTGCGTAAATATGCCCGTCCAGCTCTGTCATGGTTCCCCGCAGCTGCGGGAGATTGGCAAAAACCTGCTGATGCAAGTTGGGCATCAGTGCCGGATTGTCAATATAGGCATCCAAAGGTATGATGCCATCAATGCTAATTAAGCTTTGAATCTGTGAATCACTGCCAATCGTTATCCCCGGGGGAGGTGATGGTTGTACCATGCTGCTGAGACCCTTGTTTCCAAAATAATTTATTTGTACCTTCACATTGGTTAATCGATGCAGCTCCTGGTACAGGGGGTTGGCTTCCAATGCTTTTTGCATATCCACTCCTTCAGGGGCAGGGAAATCGTAGTTGATATGCAGGGTGAATTCTTCCTTCAGCGGGAAAGAAACTCCTTGCGTTTCAGAGCTGGAGGTTTGTGCCGGAGAGTCTGTGGGGGTAGGGGAGGCGGCACAGGCAATGAAGCTTAGACACAGAAGAAAAATCAGTAGCAGTGTAAGTGTTCGTTTCATATAAGTACCTCCTTTTGTCCTTAATGCGGTCACTGTAATTTATTTACTTCCTTTATTATATTTTATCATACGAAAAAGAGCATTACAAGAAAATTTTAGCCGAAGCAGAGGATATCGCGCCATTTTTGTAAAATTTGCATAAACCCGGGAGAAATTCCTGGTTTTTTGGGCCCATGAAACAAGAAAAAATATGCCGGCAGAAAAGGAAGGAAAACGTCAAAATCTATTGACGAAAAGACAATATCGTGCTAAAATTTTCCTGTATGTTATTGGATTCTCCGTTGGCAACAAGGATATCTGCTGTAATGTGTGTTTGCGGCAGAGAGGAGAAATTCTGCAAATAAAAAATGTGAGGGATTATTATGAAACCAACCATCAGAGTACCTTATTTTGAGATCGGTACCAAGAACTATGTCTGGGGCGACAAGCTGCTGGAGTACGCCATTGCCGCCGACAAGGCCGCCGAGAAGTACGACATTGACGTGCTGTTTATTGTCCCCGCCCTGGAAGTCCGCCGGGTAGCTGAAAACACCAAGAACCTGAAGGTCTTCTGCACCTACATGGATACTCTGCGTCCCGGTCGCGGCTGCGCGGATATCCTGCCCGAGGGTGTTAAGGATGCCGGTGCTATCGGTGTTATGATTAATCACTGTGAGAAGCCTATGAGCCTGCCACAGATGAAGCTGACCATCGACCGCGCCCGGGAACTGGACATGTTGGTCTTTGCCTGTGCTGATACCCTGGACGAAGCCAAGGCCATCGCGCAGCTCCACCCCGATATTATCAATCCCGAGCCTTCCGAGATCATCGGCGGCGGCAAGGGTGCCAGCCCCATGGCTTATGTGATGGATTCCATCCGTGCCATCAAGGAAGTGGATCCTACCATTATGGTCGAGCAGGCAGCCGGTATCACCAACGGCCAGCAGGTTTATGACTTCATTATGGCCGGTTCCGAAGCTGCCGGTGCAGCCTCCGGTATTATGAATGCTGCTGACCCCCTTGCAATGATTGACGAAATGATCGCCGCCACCCGTCGGGCTGCTGACGATCTGAAAAAACGGTAAGAAGGAGAATGAAGAATGGTTTACAAAGAATCTTTTAAGCTGGAATCCCGCCACCGTGCAGTCAGTTTCCACGATATTACCGACAAGGTCAAGGAAATCGCCGCTAAGTCCGGTTTGAAGGACGGTATTGTGGTGGTTTATTCTCATCACACCACCTGCTCCGTCATCACTCAGGAGTGCGCTTTTGATATGTCCATGACCGGTCTGGAAACCCTGCAGCAGGACTTGGTGAATTGCTTTGAGGAGTGGATTCCCACCTGCCGTTATGAGGGTCAGTATCTGCACCCCGGCCAGAAGGCTCTGGTATTTGCCGAGGAGCATGGAGAGGACAATTTTGGCTGCCACAATACTGATGCCCATTTGCGCTCTTCCATCATCGGCAGAAACGTGACCATCGTGACTGTGGACGGCGAGATGGACCTGGGTGAATTTGGCCGGATTCATTTCATCGACTGGGATCAGACCCGTGGCCGCACAAGAACTGTTCAGGTTATGATTATCGGAGAATAACCGATCACAAGATTAACAAATTACATATTTTGGAGGAAATTGACATGGCTTTATACGATGAATTCCGCTTTAAACCTGCTCCCTGGCTGCCCCACAGCGAACTGCCGCTGGAAGAACTGGAGCGCGTACGTAACATTAAGCGCGAGGATATGGAGTACACCAATGAGAACGGTTTCTCTGTAAAGGTGGTTATCGACCCCACGTTGCACATGGTTCAGGATATGTTCTACCGGATTCTGATGTCCGATATCAACGACACTCCCTTCTCCATGATTTGCCCCAACCAGTGGCCCGGCGCTTACAGCGCGGTTGCCAATATGCTGAACAAGTTCAACGTTTCTGCCCGGAATGTCCATGCGTTCGCGATGGATGAATGGGCTGACGAGGATGGCAATGTGGCCCCCTTGACCTACGGCGCCGGCCTGGGTTACTCTTTCATGAACCACTTCTATGGCCGGATTCGGGAAGACCTGCGTCCTCCTGTGGATCATTGGCACACCCACAACAACGACAACAAGGGTACCGATGTTTACTCCAACATGATTGAAGACATCACCGGCGGTGGCGTTGACGTGGTGTATACTGCCACCGGTTGGCCCGGCCACACTGCATTTATCGACCCCAGAACTGAGGAATTTAAGGCGGATTCACTGGAAGAGTTCTGCAAGCTGGGTTCCCGTATTGTCACCGAAACGCCTCTGACCATCTGCGAAAACTCCCTGTTTGGACCTATGGGCGCATCCGGCGACGTTTGGGCTGTTCCCTACAAGGCAGCTACCATCGGTCCCCGGGATATCTGCAACGCCAAGGAGCGGGTAGAGCTGCATAATTTCGTCAACCCCGACGGCAGTTCCTGGCAGAGAATGGTGTCCCGTCTGGAACTGTACGGACCCATTTCCATGGAATTCCCCGCATCCATTCTGCGGCTGGGCAAGGGTACCTGCTACGTATCCGAAGCCATCGCCAAGCCCTTTGCCAGCTGGCACTGCGGCATCGAGGATAAGGACCTGTAATTGATTTAACAGAAGGCCAGTGGCCTACAGAGCAAAAATATATAAATTTGCAAACAGAGGGTACTGCTACTCGGCAGTACCCGCTGCTTTTATATAAAAATCATTATGAGATTGCATTTCCTATAGAGATATATTATAATCATAGGGAATTATTTTCATGGATGGGGTGGGTTGAAATGGAAAACTTACGTTACGGAATTCTTAGCACATCCTCCATTGCACCGAGATTTATTTCCGCTGTCCGGGAAGGAAATGCCGGGGAGATTGTAGCTGTTTCATCCCGCACATTGGATAGAGCCAAAGATAAGGCAGCGCAGTGGAGGATTCCAACAGCCTATGGCAGTCATTGGGAGCTGCTGGAAGACCCAAATGTGGACATTGTGTATATTTCCACCGTAAATAGTCAGCACTATCCCTGGGCCAAGGCCGCGCTGGAGAGGGGGAAGCATGTGGTTTGTGAAAAGCCCTGCACCATGTCCTCCTGTGAAACCGGAGAACTGTTTGCGCTGGCAAGGGAGAAAAAGCGCTTCTTGATGGAAGCGGAAAAGATGCTGTTTTTGCCGGCAGTACAGGAACTGAAAAGAAGAATAGAAGCAGGGGAGTTGGGGCAGATTTCTATGGTAGAAATGAGCCATTCCTTTGCGGCAGATTATAACGCCTGGATGTTTGACGAAAAGCTGGGGGGCGGTGTACTGCTTTCCAGCGGAATTTACGCCGTACAGCTACTGCTTTGGCTGTTCGGGCCTATTGCAAGCATCCGCGGCCTGCGCTCCTGCGGCCCGGAGGGGACAGAGCGGCAATACATTCTTTCCGGAGAAACGGAAAGCGGTGTTCTTTTTTGCGCGAAGAATAGCACGCAGGCAAGGCTTGACAATACTGCCCGTATTTACGGAACAAAGGGTTGGGCGGAGCTACCGGAATATTGGAAGGCCAGAAGCGTGACTTTTCATATAAATGGGGAAGAAAAATTGGAGTTTCCCTGCGAGCATGAGCTGATTTACGAGGCACAGCACATTCAAGACTGCATTTCACAGGGATTACTGACCAGCCCGGTGGTGACAGAGTCGTTATCAGTTTCCGGAATTGGGGCGCTAGAAAGGGTGAAGGAAAGTTGGTAAAAGGGAAAAAGCTTTGTAATCTGTTTCGTTTATTCATAACCTTTGCGAAGGTGGGCGTCATGACCTTCGGCGGTGGATATGCCATGCTTCCTATTTTACAGCGGGAAGTGGTAGATAATAAGGGTTGGGCCACGGAGGAGGAGCTGATGGATTACTTTGCCATCGGACAGTGTACCCCCGGTGTGATAGCTGTAAATACTGCTACCTTTATTGGCCAAAAGCAAGCAGGAATTCTTGGAGGGATAGCGGCAACTCTGGGTGTTGTTTTTCCGTCGTTGATTATTATTTCGGTGCTTGCAGGTGTGATTGAGGCGTTTTCTCATTTAGCGTGGGTGCGTAATGCTTTTGGCGGTATTCGGGTATGCGTTTGCGTGCTGATTCTTAATGCCGTAGTGAAGCTGTTTCGGAAAGCAGTTGTGGATAAGGCTACTTTGGTTATTTTCCTCTTAGTCGCTTTGGGCAGTTACTTTACACCTTTGAGCCCGGTGGTGTTTGTGGTACTGGCGGCGGCTGTGGGTATTGCACTGAAGTCCATAGGAGGGAAAAAGGCATGACGGTATTTGCGCAGATGTTTTTTGAATTTTTCAAAACCGGCCTTTTTGCTGTGGGTGGAGGTATGGCGACCATTCCGTTTTTATACAAAATGTCAGACAGCACAGGATGGTTTACCCACGATGATTTGGCAAATATGATTGCGGTGGGAGAATCTACCCCCGGCCCTATCGGTGTGAATATGGCTACCTATGTGGGATTTCTCAACGGCATGAATCATGGCGGCGTTCCCGGTGGAATTCTTGGGGCAATTATTGCCACCTTGGGACTAATCACCCCATCGTTTATCGTTATTTTACTGGTTGCCATGGCCCTGAAAAACTTCCGGAAGCATCCTCTTGTGGAGCGGGCATTTTACGGTTTACGGCCTGCATCCACCGGACTCATTGCGGCGGCAGGCATCAGCGTGATGGTGTCGAACCTCTTATATCTGGAACAGGGGTGGACACTGGCGGCGGTGAATTGGAAGGGCTGGCTTTTAGCGATTGGGCTTTGGGTGCTGACAAATTGTGTCAAGAAAACGAAAAAGCTTCACCCTATTATATTTATTGGGATGTCTGCATTGATTGGAATTCTGTTTTCTATGGGTTAATTATTACGCTGGATACCTTTCCGGATATCCGGCTGCATAAGAATAAAAGAAACGGCCACCGGAAAATGAACTGCACCCCATTTGTTAGACAAGTATGATATACTTGTACTAAGAAATGGGGTGCTTTTATTATGCCTAAAGGAATACCGAACAAACGATACACAGGTGAGTTTAAGCAGATGGTTGTAGAAACCATGATGCGAGAA